>JAVJTD010000174.1:0-12773 GCA_040219065.1 Planctomycetota bacterium | reverse complement strand
CACCTGGAAGAACGGACAGTGGATCGACGCACGAGACAACTCGTACCGAGTCACGATCTTCTGAGGGAAGCCCTCACGATTCCATGAGGCCTTCGAGAGCCTCCTTCCCGCGCACGGGAAGGAGGCTCTCTTCTTGTTCGCAGGGATCACCGTGGAGCCAATGTCGCCATTGCCCGAGCACTCGGACCGGGCGTAGAATCGCGGCGGTGAGTCCGCTAGCGCGTGACGCCGCACGTGGCTCGGTCTCAGGACCCTCAGCCACAAGGCACCAAAACGCGATCCACACCGAGGAACCTGCGATGCCCGCACTCCTTGCGCACTGTCTCCTGGCCCTCGCTGCCTCGGGCTGGATGCAAGATCCGCCGACGAGGCCTCCCCAGGGTCTTCCTCCCGCTTCGACGAGCCCGTCGAATGGCGCCGTGAAGCCGCCTGCCCAGGACCCTCTCCTCGGTCCCGATGGAGACGATGTCCAGGTCTCGAGCCCGTCACCGGGCAATCAGAACGAGACGACGATCGACGTCGATCCTGAAGATCGCGAGCATCTGATCGGCGGCGCGAACGACGAGCGGTTCGGGCTGTACACCTGCGCGTTCTACTCGACCTTCGACGGCGGCCGGACGTGGGGCGAGCTGTTCTTTCCCATCCCGGCGGGTCACGACTTCGCGGGTGATCCCGGTACAGCGATGGGGCCGGCCGGTGAAGCTTACTTCTCGGCCATTGCCGCGGACCGCAACTACACCTTCTCCAGCCTGTACGTCGGCCGCTCCTTCGATGGCGGGCGAACCGTGCCGAGCTGGGTCCAAGCGGTGGGCTCGCCGCCCGGTGGATTCCAGGACAAGCAGCTCATCGTGACCGACCTTTCGTCCAGCCCTCTGCGAGGCACGCTCTACATGGCCTGGACGCGCATCGCCAACTCCTACACGACCCACACGATCCACGTCGTGACCTCTTTCGACCAAGGCGCGACCTGGACGACACCCGTCCGCGTCAGCGAGAGCCAAGTGAGCACGGCCGCCGCTCCTGCGGTCGGACCGAACGGCGAGCTCTACGTCGCTTGGCTGGACTACTCCACCTCCAAGCTCCAGGTCGACGTCTCCCATGACGGCGGCCTGACCTTCGGCACCGATGTCGACGTGGCGAGCGTGGCGCTCATCAGCGGCATCCCCAACGGCAGCTTCCGCGCCAACTCGAATCCCAGCTTGGGTGTCGACATCAGCGGCGGCCCTTTCGACGGCAATGTGTACGTCTGCTGGGGGAACAATCAGGGGACCCACACCGACGTCTTGTTCTCTCGATCGACGGATGGCGGCGTGACCTGGTCGCCACCGCTGGTCGTCAACGATGACGGCACCTCGCGGAGTCAATGGTTCCCCTGGCTCGACGTCGATCCCAACGGCAACGTCAACATCGGCTTCTACGACCGCCGTGAGGACGTCAACGATCGCCGCATCGGCTTCTGGGTCGCCCGCAGCTCGGACGGCGGCGTCAGCTTCCAACCGAACGTGCGAGTGGCCGAGCAGACCTTCGACCCGAGCACGTATCCCAATGGCAGCTTGATCGGAGACTACAACGGCCTCGCCGCCTCCGATCGCACCGTCCACGCGATGTGGGCTGACGGGCGCAACGCGACCAACGATACCTTCACCTCCCGCGTTCAGCTCGCCTTCTACGGAGACACGGACACCCTGTCGGCAGCCAGCGGGGGGCGAGTGGGATTCACGATCAACCCCGGACCACTCTACGCCGGGGCGAGTTACTTCGTCCTCGCCTCGATCAGTGGGACCTCTCCGGGATACACCTTCAGCAACGGTCTGGAGCTGCCGCTCAACCTCGATGCGTTCACGCAGCTCGGCCTTCAGCTCGCGAACACACCGGTGCTGCCGAGCTTCATCGGCACGCTCGACGGTACCGGTAGTGCGACCGCTGCCCTCGACACCTTGGGGCCCATAGCCAACCCGGCGGCGGTGGGCCTCCAGCTCAGCTTCGCAGTGCTCGTCACCGGACCGGGCGCCTCGCCTTGGGCCTGGGCTTCCGAGCCATTCGGCGTGACCATCCTCCCTTGAGGCCTCACAGCGAGTCGATCGCTTGACAGAGGTGCGCCTCGTCGATCTGGCGAAAGCGCAGGATGCCGCTCCGGTCGATGAGCAAGAAGGCCGGGGTCCGCGCGATGCGCAGACGATCCCCGAGAAGACCGTCCGGATCGGGAATCACCGGCCAGCCCGGCTTGACCTCCTCCAAGAATCGATGCACTGAGGCAGTGCCTTCGCGGACCGCCACGCCAACGACGGCGAGCTGCTTCGGCGGATAGCGATCCCGCACCCAGCGCACGACGGCCAGGCTCTCGCAAGTATCGGGCAAGGCGGGCTCGAAGACGAACAAGAGCACGGGTCGCTCGAGCGTCGGTCCCTCGCCGGCACCGATGGGTGTGCCGAGCGGCGGCGCCTTCTCGCCGACGATCGCGGCCTGCCAACGGGGGATCAACTTCGATGACGCTTCGACTCGGCCCGACAGTTCGAGAGTGTCCTCGCCGCGAAGCACTTCAAGGCCAATGGCGTCTTCGGCGCGAAGTGGTCCGAGCATCTTGCCGAGATGTGGAGGGCTGGGAACTGCTTCACCGTTGATCGACAGGATTCGATCGCCGGCGCGCAAGCCGGCCGCGGCCAGGGAGGAGGTCTCGTAGACGAAGGTGATCCGCGGACCTCCCTCATCGAACGCCCATCGAAAGCCGGGCTGCGGCGGGTCCTCGAGCTCCGTCCAGGTGATCGACTCTTGGTAGGGCCTCGTTTGCTCGCGGACAGCGATCTTCTCGGCGAGCTCGAATTGCAAGAGAGCGATCATCTCCTCGAGCCGAGCCGCATGCTCCTCGGTGAGCCGATCCCGGCTCATCGAGCGGATCTTGGTACCACGAAAGACCCGGACACCACGGCTGGCATCGAAGGCCTCGACCCGAGCGACACCCTGGGCGCGAAGAAAAGTGATCCTCCACGCGCCCCGAGCCTGCTTGGCCAGGATCGCCTCATACACACGCAGTCGCGGATCCGAGCTGGTCGGCGGAAGCTCGCCGTCTTCGTGAATCGACGCCGAGTCCTGGACCTTGACCGCCGCCAAGACGGCTTGCACGACCTCCTGCTCGCCTTTGGTCTCGGTCTTCTCATGGAAGACGAGAACGTCCGACCCAGTCATTGGCGCGCCGATGGCGAGCGCCGGGGCGAAGGCGCCGATGATCATCCAGACGAGTGTGCAGTGGCTCGCGTGCATCTCTTCGGTGTCCCCTGGATATGGAGTCTCAGGCCATCATGGCACGCACTCCGCCAGCGGGCCAAGCTGAATGACTAGACCACTCCGGCCCGCCGACCGGCGCGGCCTCTCTTCGAACGGCGCGAGCGGCACGCTAGCGCGGGCTCACTCGAAGTCGCGCTGCACCGTCTCGCCCGCCTCGATCGTGGTCCTCTTTTGGTCCGAGTCCTCGTCGGGGCGGTTGAGGTGCAGCATTCCCTCGCTGGCGGGGAATCCGGAGATTCGGTAGTGGCCGTCGTCGCCGATCGTGGCGTTGGCCCAGAGGCGACGTCCATCGGGATCAATGCCATTGAAGGTGAGGCGCGCCCGTCCGGGCGCTGGTCCGCCGACGCGGCCCTCGATCGTACCCGTCAAGAGGTCGGCCGCCCAAGGCGTCGGCGTCTCGCCGATCTCGATCTCCTCGCTGATGTTCATCTCCGCGCCGCCGGCGAGGGAGCCCGAGAGCAAGAGCCGGTAGCGGCCGGGCTCGGACACCATGAGCTCGAATGTGCCGTCGGGTCGCACGGCGGCCTGGACCGGAGCATTCTCGGCATCGATGCTCGCCTTCCATCCCGCCGGTGCTCGGCCGTCGAAGGTCAACCGTCCGTCGACGCGCGCCGCGCTCGATTGGATATCGAGCGTGAGCTCGGTCAGGCGACCGTCGACGACGACGCAGTTCGACGGGATCACCTGCTCTTCGCCGTCGCGGGACGATCGGCTCGATGAGGTCCGGTTCGGATCCAGGAGCTCCTGGCGTTGCGTCACGTGCCATGGGCCAGGGGTGAGCCGCTCGAAGGTCACCGTGCCGTCCGGGCCGAGCTGGCGTGTCATCGCATGGCCGTCTCCTCGGGAGACTCCAACGATGATCCGGTTGGGGTCGAGCCCCTGCGTGCCGACGACGCGCACCCGCAGGCGACCGCCCCCGGTGAGCTCCAAGTCGAGCCCGTCCGCGCCGGTCTCGGGATCCAGTGGGAACGGCCCGATCTCGGACATCGCGAAGTCGTCGTGGCTGGCCCTCACGAAGAAGGTCCCGCTTTCTCGGCTCCAGAGCGTGTATTCGCCGTCATCGTTCGTCTTGGCCTCGCCCTTGGGCCACGGTTCGGTGAGCGCGGCGAAGCCGTTCACGGTGAGCGCGTCTCGATCGCCGACCACTTCATAGAGACCGACCGTGGCACCGGCGACCGGCTCATCGCCTGCGGTGACTCGGCCGTGCACTCCAGGAAGCCGGCGCAGCGAGACGACCGTCCGACTAGGGGGCGCCGAGCCCGAGAAGGGGCCTTGCTCGGCGAGCTCGTAACCCTCTGCGTCGATGACGAGGGTGAAGTCGGTGGAAGGAGCGGCGAAGCGGCTCACTCCGGGACGGTCGGAGTCGAAGGTCGGATTCGGATTGGGGAGCTGCCTTCCGTCTTCTGCGGTAAACCGGACGTCGTAGCTCGAGACGGGCTGCTTCCTGGAGTCCTGCACCAGGACCTCGATATTGACGCGCTCTCGAAGCCACAGCTCGACATCGTGATCGCCGGGCTCGGCCTCGACTGTCTCGGAAAGTCCCAGCTCGCCCTTGGGATCCGATGCGGTCAGCCGGTAGAGACCGCGGAAGGGAGTGCGCCTTTGAAAGCGTCCTTCCTCATTCGCTTGAAGGCTTCCCGAGCCGCTCCGTCCTCCGGCTCGGTACTGGTACTGAATCTGGGCCATGGGAGAGGGCGTCCCGTCGGGCGCGTAGACGATCCCTTCGATCCGGTCCTCGTCCGTGAGGGGCTCGAGGGTGAGCACGACCCCTTGGACCGTGGCGCCGGGCCTCACCTCGATCGCTTCGGTCGTGGCCCACCGTTGTCCCGGGTTGCCGCGTGACCAGAGCCGATACCAGCCCGGGGCCATCCCCTCCAACCGAAATCGCCCTGCAACATCGGAATGCGCTTGATGCAAGGCTTCGGAGAATCCCTGGGGCCCTTCGAGCAGGGCCTCGCGCTCGTCCTGCTCACGAAGATCGGCCGGGATCGCGTGGACCGCTCGATCGACCTCGGGCTGGCCCACGTCATCCTGGATGCGCCCTTCGATGCCACCACCCGGTTGGAGCGTGATGTCTCCGAGCGACGTGACCGTTCCTGGCTCGAGAGTCACTGGCAGCCGCCGAGTGGCCCAGCCGGTGCCGCCCAGGATGAAGCTCGCGCGCCGTTGTTTCGGGGCAACGTCCGTTCGCCAAGCGATATGGCCTTCCGAGTCGCTCTCGATCGGCTCGTCTTCGGAATGGCGGAGGAGGATCCCTTGAAGGGGATTGCCCGTGACGTCGATGCAACGCAAGTCGACGCCGGTGACGGACGAGGGAGATGGCTCGGCACGCTGAGTCTCGGTGCCGCCCGGAGGTGCCCCGGAGTCGGGAGCGGACAAAGGCAAAGGATCGGAGGCGACGTCGTCGCGCCCGGAGGAAGTCGCCTCGCGATCCAAGATCGATGACCCGCCCGAAGGCGCGTCGCTTCGGACCGAGACGGCCTCGGCCTGTCGCGGTCCGCTGGCCGAGTCGGAGTCGAGAAGCCAGAATGCTGCGGCACCGAGCAGCAGCGCCATCAGAAGCACGATGATCCAGCGCATCGTTTTGATCCTCCGGGCAGGTGTCGAGCGCGTGGGCGGCGAAAGATCCACCAGTCGGAGGATAGACGAACGAGTCCAGGCAGCGTTGAGCGTGAAATGGCGAGGACCGACCGGCAGCCCTGGCGGGCGACGTGGGTGGCTCGATAGTTTATCGTTGGTCGCGGCCTGTGAGGCCAAGGTGCGTGCCGGTCGTCTCGGAGCCCGTTCCCCAAGGCAAGCACGAGGAGGAGAGATTGACGGACGTGAGAGTGGTGCTGGTGACCGTTCCGGATGCGGCGATCGGAGCGCAGCTTGCGAAAGTGTTGCTCGAGAGCGAGCTCGTCGCTTGCGTAAACATCCTGCCGGCCGTGCGATCGCTCTACCTCTGGGAGGGCGAGATCTGCGATGAGTCCGAGTCGCTCCTGGTGATCAAGACGTGCGAGGCGGCGCTCGAGGCATTGAAGAGCCTCGTGCAAGAGAAGCATCCTTACTCGGTGCCCGAGCTCATCGCCCTCACCGTCGAACAGGGACTCGAGCCCTACCTCGATTGGGTCCGAGCCAACGTGAGAATCGCGGGTGAAGACGCCTGAGTCGGAGGGCCGCCTGGCGGGTGTGACCTGGAAGAGGCTGGGGATGGTCCTCGGCGTCGCCGCGTTCCTGGCCCTTTTGATCTTCCCGATCTGGTCCGACCGACCCCTCGCGAGCCGAACCGCTGCCGCGGCCGCGCTCTTGGCGATCTGGTGGATGACCGAGGCGCTTCCGATCCCGGCGACGGCGCTCCTGCCCTTGGTGGTATTCCCGCTCCTCGGCGTTCTCGAGCCATCCGAGGTGGCAGGTAGCTACTTCAGCGACACGATCGCACTGTTCCTCGGTGGGTTCATCCTCGCCCTGGGCCTCGAGCGCTGGGGGCTGCATCGCCGGATCGCCTTCGTCCTGCTCTCCTGGATCGGTGGGTCCCCGCGCCGGCTGCTCGCAGGCTTTCTCCTCGCGAGCGCCTTCCTCTCGATGTGGATCTCGAACACCGCGACCGCGATGATGCTCGCGCCGCTCGCCATCGCGGTCTTCGGTGAGGTGCAGGCGGAGCATGAAGGAGTCGATCTGCGTCGATTCGGCGCGGTGCTCTTGTTGATCGTCGCCTACGGGTGCTCGGTCGGCGGCATGGGCAGCCTGATCGGGAGCCCGCCCAACGGCGTCTATCAGGGCGTCCTGGCGTCGCGATTCCCCGACGCTCCCGTCTTCTCCTTCTTCGACTGGATGAAGGTGATGCTGCCGTTCGCGGCGACGTTCTCCGTGATCCTCTGGGTCGTGTTCGCCTTGACGCTGCCCAAGGGAACGACCGCGGCGGCCACGATCGAGCCACGCGCCCTGGCCGAGCGCCGAGCGAAGCTGGGGCCGACCTCCAGGCCCGAGTGGATCATGCTGGCGCTGTTCGCTGCGACGGCGCTCCTCTGGATCTTTCGCCGGGACATCGATCTCGGTGCGGTGGTCTTGCCCGGTTGGAGCCGCTGGCTTCCGGATGGCTCGAAGGTCTCGGATGCGACCGTGGCGATCTCCATGGCGGTCTTGGGCTTTCTCCTGCCCGGAGACCCGAAGGACCAGGACCGCGGCCGGCTGTTCGATTGGCAGATGGTGCGCGGCCTACCTTGGGGCATCCTCCTTCTCTTCGGCGGTGGCTTCGCCCTCGCCCATGCCTTCGAGCGCAGCACTCTCTCGCAGCAGCTCGGCTCGCTGGTCGGCGGCACGATCGAAGGCTGGCCGCCGATCGCGATGATCCTCGCGGTCTGCCTGCTCGTCACGTTCCTCACCGAGGTGACCTCGAACACCGCGACGGCCACCGTGCTGCTACCGCTCCTCGCCGATACTGCGATCGGGCTGGGCTACGATCCGAGACTCCTGATGCTGCCGGCGGCCGTGTCGGCCTCGTGCGCGTTCATGCTGCCCGTCGCGACGCCTCCCAACGCGATCGTCTTCGCGACCGACCGCATCCGCATCGGAACGATGATGCGCTACGGAATCGGCCTGAACTTACTCGGCGCCGCGCTCGTCACGTTGTTCATCCGCTACCTGGCCGTCCCTTGGCTGGGCATCGACCTCGAGGCCGTCCCCGACTGGGCTACGCCGTGACGCGCCGGATGTCATCCCCTTGACGGTGCCGGTGGCGGTTGCTTCAAAGCTTCATCAATATATTCGCGCGAGATTCGCGACCCGGATGTCGCTGGGCGGCGCCAGGCGCCGGGCCGTCTCGAAGAACGGCCGTCCGAGATCGGTCCGGCCCCAGCGAGCGCAGGCGTAGGCCGCGGAGACCTGGAAGTCGAGATTCTGGGGCTTCGCCCGGGCCGCCTGCGTGGCGTAGCTGGCGGCTTCCTCCCACTGACCGGTCTTCTCGTACACCATCTCGATCAATCCGGTCATCGCGGCGCCCAGGTCTCCATCCAAGCGGAGCGCCTCCAGATACGCGTCCTTCGCCTGTCGGTAGCGCTCGAGACCGGCGAGTGCATCACCTCTGAGAGACCACAGCCAGCCGTTCGGCTCATTGGCCTCGGCCGCCGCGTCGTACGCCTCGAGTGCCAGTGCCCATTCGCCGCGCGCGGCCTGCACTCTTCCGAGGCCTTGATGCGCCTTGAAGAAGCCCGGTACCGCGCGCAGCGCCCTTTGAAAGCTCTCCTCGGCTCGATCGTCTTCTCCTTCGACCAGCCAGGCGTTCCCGATCTCGCACTCGGCGTTGGCGACCTGGCGCGCTTGGTGAGGGTCGCTCACCCAGAATGATGCGATGAGTACCGCGAGCGCCAAGAGCGAGATCACGACCTGCCAAACTCTCGGGCAACAGCGCAGCCACACGATCCCGCCCGCCAGCGGCAGGAGTCCCGGCAGCATGGCGATACGAAATCGGCCGTACACGAAGAAGATGAGCATCACGGCGAGCTGTGCCAGGCAGAACGCCATCAGGAGGCGACTGTCGCGATTGCGAGCGATGGCCAGGCCGCCCGCGAGGGCGAGGGCCAGCAAGGCGCCGAAGGGCAGAGGCGCCAGCCACGGTGTGACCAGGAGTCGCCGCTCGACATCATACGAGTAAATGATTCCATACTCGAAGCTGGATACGAAGGCACGCAGCTTCTTCCACTCGAGCGCCAGCCAGTCTCCAGGCGTGTCGGTGATGAAGTCGGTTGCGCGGCCGCGCCAGTAGGCCGAGGCCTGGGACGGCTTCAGAGTCTCGACGTCCAGGGCGCGGCGAGCCAGCTCCTGCGAGGCGTGCTCTTGGGTCTCGATCGAGGCGAAGTCGGCGCTTGGCGCGTTGAAGGTCCCTTCGGCCAAGGGGTTGTTGCCGAAGTACAGATTGACACCGCCGTTCGAGGCGATCAGAACGAAGTCCCCCGCCGCGAGGTTGTGGAGCGTGATCGGAGCGATCGCGATCAACGTGCCGGCCGCGAGCAGCGCGGCTCGCCGAATCCTCGAGGAGAGCCGTCCGCTCCCGAGCAGGGCCCAGGCCGCGGCCAAGGGCGCGAACAGCAAGGCTTGCGGACGCGTCCCGGCGAGCAGCCCGAGCAGTAGCCCGGCCAGGGCCCAGCGGGTCCAGCTCTCGCGCCGCTCTGCCGACAGCAGGGTGAGTAAGAGAGCCGTTCCGAGGAAGAGCGCCAGCGTCGTCGCGAGCAT
Source organism: Planctomycetota bacterium (assembly GCA_040219065.1). Lineage (GTDB taxonomy): Bacteria > Planctomycetota > OFTM77 > OFTM77 > OFTM77 > OFTM77. The sequence continues at coordinate 3,281 of JAVJTD010000174.1, read as the reverse complement.
CTTGCTCTCGAAGTACAAGGGCGCCCCGTACAGGACGCCCAGCCCGAGCGTGATGCGACGTCCCGTGCGGCCTCCCAGCGTCCTGGCGAGCTGACCCATTCCCCAAAGGGCGAGCCATCCGAGAGTGGCTTGGACGAGAGCGATTCCGACCAGGCCGTTGCCGAAGACGCTTCGCACCGCCGCTAGGAAATAGGCGTAGACGGGCGCCATGAAGAAGACGGTGTCTCGGGCCTGCCCGGCTCGGATCGCGTCGGCCCAGCTCAGGTAGTGGCGAGCATCCGAGATGGGCTGATCGGTGAGGGGCGAGTGGGCGAAAGCGTCCCAGACGGCGAAGGCGTGTAGCACGGCCGCCCAGATCAAGAGCCCCGCCGAGACCGGGTCCTGACGCACCGATTCTCGTAAGCGAGCGAGAGGGCCGGTAGGCTGCCTGGTGTTCGTTCCCGAGCGGCTCTTGGAGGACGACATCAGGCGAGGTCGCTCCCCGGCCGCAGCCTCTCCCCGAATCGGTGCTGGGCTTCCTCGAGGGGCGTTCGATCGGCATCCCGAGCGGCCGCGAGGAGGTCGCCCCCTGACCGGCCGCAGACCGACTCGATCCTCGCCCGGAGCGCGCTCCGATCGAGCGAGGAGCCTTGCTCGAAGGCGAGCATGCCGGCGATGAGCCCACCGGCGTTGGCGATCCAATCGACTTGGAACAGGATGCCGCGCCGAGAGAGCTGGCGAGACAGGGCCAGCTCCCCGGCCGGACTGCTGGCGCGGAGCGGGTTGTTCGCGGCGCCGACGATGACGCGGCACTGGAGCCGGTCGATCGTCTCGGGATCGAAGACGCCACCGAGTGCACAAGGGCAGAGGGCGTCGACGGGCTGGAAGAGGATCTCGTCGGTCGAGACGACCCGGCATCTCTGTTGGGCGGAGCCGAGAGACGTGAGGAGGGCCTCGACTCGGCTGTCGTCGATATCGGCGACCAAGACCTGCTTCACGTCCCGGTCCAGGAGCTCGCGCACCAAAGCCGCCCCGACGGCGCCCAGCCCTTGGACGGCCACCGTTTGGCCGGCGAGCGATTCACTCAAATGTTCAAAAGTGCTCTCGAGCGCCAGCGCGACGCCGAGCGCCGTGTATCCGCCGACCGGACCCAAAGGGCTCTCGTGACCGCCCATCGCGTTGGGCGTGAACTCGCGAAGCCTGTCGATCTCGTCCGGGCCGAATCGGACGTCGGGACCGGTGCAAGCTCTCAGTCGATCGATGAGGTAGGCGACGAACGCCCAGGCACCGGCATCCTCGGGCTCGAGGCTGCCATGCAAGGCGAACTTGCATCCGCCGTAGCTCAGCTCGGCAGCGGCGTTCTTGAACGACATCGCGCGCGAGAGGCGCAAGAGGTCGAGAACGACGTGGCGCTCGCTCTCCGAGCGAGGCTGGCAGCGCAGGCCTCCGGCGACCTGGGCCGAGCGGCCGTTTCGCAAGCCGAGCGTCCGACTGTGGATCGCTGCGACCACGCGAAGTCCGCGGGTCGGCTCGCGGTACAGGCCGAGATGCTCGTGCCCGCCGGCGCGAAAGCTCTCGATGATCGGTGCGAGGTAGCCCCCCGCCCCTTGTTGAGCCAGTCGCCGAATCGTCTGCTCGGGCGTCAGCTCGAACGGCTGTGCGCTCAGTGGAGTGTCGGGTGTCAGCTCGAAGCCGTAGTCCTCCCAGGCCACCGCGCGGTCCCACGCGACCCCGGCTTGAACGACGACTCGCTCGGAGCGGCGGTCCGAGCGGATCACCAGGTGCGTGAGATTCTCGCGCTGCAGAGCGTCGAACAGGTCGGTGGCACTCATCGAGAAGGGGCCTTTGGAGACGGCGTGGGTGGGATCCCGGCTTTCTGCGCCCGGAAGGCCCGGAGCGCGAGAACGGGCATTATTCCCGACAACCGAGGGCGGATCAACTCGACCGCCTGGCGAGCGCGCGCCCGGCAGGGGATGAGGGCGCTGGCGGCCACGTGTCACAAGTCGTTGTGGACTGAGGCTTTCAGGAGGTGGTCTTCGTCATCGGCCAACACGTCTCCCCGCCGACTCGAGGGCACGACCCTTCGCACGGATTTCCCTGAAATTCGCCCGGAGTCCATTCCAATAACCGGCCGTGGCAACGAGACGAATGTTGCCCGGAACCATGAAGAACCAAGAGCACTCGAGAACGAGCGCTCACGCAAGACTTGGAGGTCCTCGCATGTGGGGTTTCACCAAAACGATCGTCAAAGTGGGTTTGATCGGGCTGGTCGTCGGTGGAGCCGCGACGGCGATTCTCGGCAAGCACCGAGTCTCGAAGGCGTTCCACGCGGTCAAGGACGGCGTTTGCCGCTCGGTCGACGGAATCGTCCCGGAAGGTCAAGCGCTTCACGCCGACATGGAAGAGCTCAAGGATGAGTATCCCCGTCGGATCGCCGAGCTCGAGGCGATGCTTCAGGACATCGACGCCGAGATCATGAAGCAGACCGACCAGGTCGAGCTCTATGGCAACGTGGTCGCGATGGTCGAGACCGACCTCGACAACCTGCAGCCGCAGCTCGAAGCCGGTGACGTCGCCTCGATCAACTTCCGCGGCGGCCACTACACCGTCCGGGACGCTCAGCGCAAGGGCAACGAGCTGCTCGATGTTCGCGATGACTACCAGCGTCGTCTCAACAGTGGTCAGCAGTCCCTCGACCTGCTGCGCACCGAGTCCGAAGGTATCCGTACCGAGCTCGGCAAGCTGCGCTACGAGTACGAGGAGTTCCTCGACCGTTACCACCAGCTCCAGCGCGAGATCGAGATGATCAAGACGACCGACAAGCTCATCGAGCTCGCCGAGCGTCGCCAGCGCCTCTACGGCATCGACAACAGCGACCGCCTCGCCAACCTCGCCTCGATCGAGAAGAAGATCTCCCAGCGCCGCTCGGAGCAGATGGAGAAGATGAAGGCCTACGGGACCACCACCACGGCCAAGGACTACGAGACCCGCGCCCGCTTCCAGCAGCGCACTCAGGACGTCGAGAGCTCCTACGAGCTCCAGCCTCTGCATCGCTGATCAGAGCTTCATCGAGCCCGCAAAAAAGGCGGGCTCGATCCGCCAGAACGCGACTCCACGACCGGGCCCGAGAGACTCCCCCCGTCTCTCGGGCCTGGTCTTTTTGGTTGGCCGAGCCGTCGACGGCGTGGCTCTTCGACCTGCGAAGTCGAGTGTTGAGGCGCGCCTGACCTGAAACCACTGGGAACGCGGGCGTCCCGCCCGCTTGGATCGCGGAACAGGCTCGCTGGTCCAGTAGGTTCACG
>JAVJTD010000169.1:0-47559 GCA_040219065.1 Planctomycetota bacterium | reverse complement strand
TGGCCCCTTGCTCGTCACCTCTCCGTTCGATCGTCAGCGACGTCGAGAAAGAGGCTTCCAGCTCGGCGGCGCCTTGACGTTCCGGTCGCGCGGGCTCTGGTTTCAGATCAGCCTTAGGGCCTCGATCTCTCCCTCTCAGTGATCCGCGGTCTTTCGGATCACCTCGATGGCCGAGACCTTGGCGCGGTCGATGATGGCCTGGAGTCGGATGTCGAGGGCGCCGTCCTGGACGTCGACCTGGAAGCCTTTGACGACGGCGGTCTGCACACCGACGTCGGCTGCGATGTCAAAGCCGGCCAGCACCGTCTCGCCCTCGAGCTGGACGTCGAAGATGCGCTTGCCGACATCGCCCGAGCCACCGCCGGGTACGCCCCAGTAGATCTCGGCGAAGTGCAGCCGAACGTTGTGGGTGCCGTTCTCGACCGGTACGCGGTAGTCGAGGGAAGGCCCGCTCTGCTGCCTCTCGGTCAAGTACAGAGCGTCATCCTCGGTACCGAGGACGTCTTGGATCACCGTGTTTTCGAAGAGCCCGCCATTCAAGGCGAACTGATCACCGCAATAGCTCTCGCCATTCGCAGACCGGTGGTACTCGCCGCCGGCATTGAGGCGAGCCGGCCCCTGCCCGGCCTGGAGGCGAAGGTCATGAATGAAGGTCTGAGTAATCGGCTCGGTCGGGCGAGTGCCGCCGCCGGTCACGATGATGGTCTCCCGGACCTTCTTCGCCGATGGCGCGATCAAGGAAATCGGCAGTGGCGTCCTCTGTGTCCAGGTTGCGGTCGCTGGCGAGTAGGTCGTGACGTCCGCGAGGGTGCTCCGTCCCCAAACATTGTTGCGGCCGCCCAGGATGGCGATGTGCCCGTAGGCCGTAAAGATCGACGACTCGAAGTGCGAGCGCGGGTACGGCAGGGGCGTCACGGTACGCCAGGAGTCGCTGCTCGGATCGTAGGCGTGGACGTCGTCGAGGTCCTGCGTCACCGAGTTGTCGTGACCCCATTGGCCACCGGCCGCATAGATCTCACCGCCGAGAACGGTCGCGCCCAGATGATTGCGAGGGTTCGGCAGCGGCGCCGCGACCTGCCAGTTGAGCGGGGCGTCCAGATCGAGCCACCAGTGCTCGCCGGCGTCCGTCTTGCGGTCGGTGAGCACTCCACCGAAGTAGTGGAGCTGTCGCCCCACGATCGCCGCCGCACCGCTGCCCCGAGGCGCAGGGAGCGGCGGACCCGCCGACCAGGTATCCGTTTCGACGTCGTACTTCCAAACGTCGGCGACGACCGGGCCGGGATGGTTCCCCACGAACCCGCCGACCAGCCAGAGGAAGCGTCCGTCGAAGGCGAAGCCCGAATGAGTCACCTTCGAAGGCAGGTTGGCTCGGCTGGACCAACTCCCATTCTGCGGGTCGAACACGTCCACGCGATCCGAGGCGACCAAGGCGTACTGGAAGCCACCGATGATCCAGAGCTTGCCGCCGATCTCGAGAGACGGCGCTTCGAGTCGCCCTTGGGGCTGATCGGTCGCCACGTCCCAGACACAACCGGTCGGGCTCTCGAAGCCCGGGGCCTGTCTTCGAGCTGGCTGAGCGAGAGCCGGAGCTCCGGAGATGAGCACGAGCACGAGGAGCACGAAGCCCCTGACGTTCGAGCGAGTGGCGCTGGACGCTGGCCGCGATGGCATGGATCGGCTTTCGGGTTGGAGTGACGCCTGACGGGTTTCGGGACATCGAGCAGGAGACCGAGGAACGCGAATGAAGGCAAGAACAAAGGAGGGCTTCTCTCGGCGATGAGTCAGGTTGCCGCGATCGCGTTCTCGGATCTCGTGATCCTGGACATTGAGATACCGTGCGGCGGAGCAGGCAGGAGGTGAAACCGAGCCCGAGTCCGTTGGAGTGCTCGAGTGCATTGGAGTGCCCAAGTCCCGGCAGCATCGAGCCACGGAGTTTCGGATGTGAGGTCTGGGTCCTTTCCGAGGCGCTTGGATGAAGGACACCGAGACCGGCTGAAGCCGGCGGTCCGAATGCCGGATGCTACCAATCAGTGTGACGCCGTGCGGCGCACGATCTCGATGGCCGAGACCTTCGGCTGATCGACCGTCGCGGCAAATCCGAGATCCAGAGCACCGTCTTGGACGTCGACCCGGAACGACTTGACCACCGCGGTCATCGCGCCCACATCGGCGAAGATGTCGTAGCTCGCCAGCACGGTTTGGCCTTCGAGCGTCACGTCGAAGACTCTTCGCCCGGGCCCACCCGGCCCACCACCGGGAGCGCCCCAGTAGATCTCGGCAAAGTGAAGGCGCACATGGTACACACCGCTGACGATCGGGACGCGATAGTCGAACGCGCCAGTCTCCGAGGAGCGCTCGGTGAGGAACAGGCTGTCGTCTTGGGTCCCGACGATGTCGGTTACGGCCGGGTTCTGGTAGGAGCGCCCGCCCCGGTAGAGCTGATCGCCGCAGAAGCCTCGCCCTTGGGCATCTTGGAAGTATGCGCCGCCGGCATTGATGCGCAGCGGCCCTTCGCCCGGCAGGCCGTCCAATGTGTGACGATGCACTTCGTCGGTCGGTGCGACACCCAGGTAGCCGCCACCGCTCACGATGACCTCGCCTCCGATCGTCTGGGCAGCCGGCGCGAGGAGGGCCCTTGGTAGAGGGGTCCTCTGCTGCCAGACGTCGGTGGAAGGATCGTAGCTGGTCACGTCGGCGAGCTCGCCCTGGCCCGCCACGTTGTTTCGTCCACCGGCCACGACGATCTGCCCCTCGACCACGAACACGCCCGGCTCGAAGTGCGATCTCGGGAACGGCAGCGCCGCCGCCTCTCGCCAGGTATCCGTACTCGGATCGTAGGCATGGAGCCAGGTGACGTCGATGGGTGCGACGTCGTGGCGAAACTGCCCGCCGATCGCCCAGATCTCGCCACCCAGCGAGGCGGCCCCCAAATGATTGCGCGGCACGGGCAAGGGAGCCGCCGGCTGCCAGGTGGTCAGGGCGTCCAGATCGAGGACCCAATGATCTCCCGAGTCGGTGTTCCGATCCGCCAGCACGCCACCGAAGAAGTGCAAGGATCGACCGTGGACGGCCGCGGCGCCGCTCCCGCGCGGCTGGGGCAACGATGGTCCGGCCGCCCAGACGTCCGTCTGCGTGTCGTACTGCCAAACGTCCGAGACGACCGCGCCGGGGTGATCACCGAGGAAGCCGCCGACGAACCACACGTATCGACCGTCGAACGCGAATCCGGCATGCGTGACCGGAGCCGGCATGTCCGCGAGCCGCCGCCAGGTATCGGTCGCCGGATCGAAGGCGTCGACCCGCGACAGCGCGATCAGCCCCTCGCGGAACCCGCCGAAGACGACCATCTCCTGACCCATCGCGACCGACGGCGCCTCGACTCTCGCCAGCGGCGCAGGTGAAAGCCGCTCCCACACGCAACTCGACGTCGCCTCGAGGCCCGGCGTCGTGTTGAGCGTTTGCGTCGCGGTCTGAGCGGACACGCCTCCGGCGAGGAAGAACAGCATTGAGACAGCGGATACGACTTGCCGGGAGCGACGCAGGACGCCCCCAGGCCAAACCGCGAAGGTTCCCGATGGCATGGCTCGACTTTCGGTGGAGATTCGGAGGCAGTTCATGGCTTCTGCCCCGATTCAATGGCCGCTGCGACGAGCTGGCAAGGAGAAACTGAGGTGCCGGACTCCGACGAGATCCGGCTCGGAGGCGGTGGTCGCCGCACGCTCCGCGATGAACGTCCACCGGCATACGAGGTCTGCATCTACTGGATGAGGAGATCCGTGGCGCGCGAGAAGCTGCCTCCGGGGATCGAGAGGCCCTGGAAGTAGAGCGTCTGCCCGACCAGCACCGAAGGGATGGGCGCGCTCACTTCGACGGCACCGGTCGCCGGAAGCGGCGCTTGATAGAAGACGAAGCCGACGCCTGGATCGAGGCCCAGGACACCGAAGGGCGTGTTGATCGAGGCCGGGAGCAGCGACACGCCGAAGGCGACGGCGTCGGTCGTGTTGCCGGCGAGGCCGATGCCGACCTGACGGGGCGAGGTGCCCGTTTGAAGGACCCAGAGCGGGGGCTCGTCACAGTCGGACTCGAGCACCAAGGGCTCGCCAGCGGCGCCGTCACCGAACAGATCCCGGTAGAGATCCTCTTCACCGAGCAGCTCGGCACGAAGGGTCCCCGTCAGCAGCCGGCGGTGCAGGCGATGCTGCTCGGCTCCCGACAGAGGCTCATCGTTCGGGGGGAAGTCCGTCGGACCTCCGTGCCCCATCCCCGTGACCTCGTTGAAGAAGTTCCGGCTCGCCACGAACCCGTCGCGATAGTACTGGTACACCATCGTCCGCGGAGGAACGGTCGTGTCGACACTTCCGGCGATGCAGTGCATGACACCCGTGAAGTTGCGGACATTGTTCCGGCTGCCGACGTATCCGCCGAGAGCCGTTCCTCGATAGGGCTCCAACGGCACGATCACTCGCACCTTGGGCTCGAGCCCGATCAGGTACATGCAAGCGCCACCGCCCATGGAGTGACCGCTGGCAGACCAGTCGCCGGCGCCGACCATACCGGCCAACCAGGCTCCCGGGGTCCCGGATTGATCGTTCACCCAATGCAGGAGGGCTCGGGTGTCTGCGGCCTCGTTCTGCATCGTCGCATTGAAGCCGGTCTCGGTCCCGATCGAAGCGACGACGAAGCCCCAGGAAGCGGCGTGTGTGCAGATGTTGTCGTAGAAGGGCGGGCTGCCGAGGAAGCCGTGCATGAATCCTGAGAGCGGATACGGTCCGTTCGCGGGATCGGCCGGCCGGTTCTGCCCGGCACTGGTCGCCGGGTAGTAGATGCGCCCCGTCACCGTCCCGCGCCCGAAGTTGGCATCGACGAACGAGACATCGCGCCAACCCACGGCATGCGGTCCAGGGTCCTCGATCGCCTGGGCAGCGGCGCTCTCGGCGAGAAGGAGCAGCAAGCAGGGCAGAGCAAGGCGCAAAAGGCGAGTCATCACGGTCTCCGAACGAGGGTGAGCGAAAGGTCGTCTCCCGGCATTCTACGCTCCAGATGGACGACGGTGCCGCTCCGTTCGAAAGAGATGACTCCGCGGATCCGATCCGGCACCGAGGCTTTGCGAGAAACAGAGCCCTCGAGGACCATCGCAGAGGTCTTCTGCGACCCACATGCCTCTCTGCGCCTCTGCGTTATGGATCGCCTCTTCTCGTTCCTTGGCAAACCCGCAGGAGCAGCGGCCTGCGCATCGTGGCGAGCCTCGACTCCGATCCGCCATCCCATGCCGGGTGTCTGAATCGCGTACTGAATCCGATTGCAGAGGATCTGACCCAGGCGCCCCGCAGCCGCCAGGCCTGCGTCAGCATCGCCGGTGTGTGTCGTAACTCGGCGAGCTCGCCTCAAAGCGTGACGAACGACTGGGTCTCCGAGATCGAGGTCACCACACCGGCGCCAAGATCCCAAGTGATGCCGCTGAAGTAGGCGGTGACACCAATCGGGATCGTCGGAACAGTCAGGGGGATCGTCGAGCTTCCGCCACAACCGTTCAGATTCGCCCGGCGCAGAGCGTTCGGAAGGCGCACCCACAAGCCAAAGACGCCGTCGGGCTCGAGCATCAGCCTCCGTCCCCCAGCGAGAGGAACGCTGATACCGTCGGATGTGCTTCCATCGCCGAGGCTCAGGTAGACCTCCGAGAGATTGCCGTTCTGACCCGAGGTCGCTCTTGCCGTGAAGCTCGCCAGTTGGCCCACCCAGGGTGCGGACGGAGGTGCGTTGAAGTCCCAGAAGGTCCCGGCCTCATCGGCCCCCATATCGATCGTTGCTCCGATCTTTCGCATGTCGGCGCCGGAATGATCGAAGGGCAGAAGTGCGATCAATCCGGGCGGCTTGGATCCGGCATCCACGCAGGGAGAGTTGCAGTCGAGACGGAGGTCGCCGCTGAGCGCGTCGAGAAAGAGCGGGTCGGCGCTGATGTTGCCGGCGCCGGGGTATCCACCTTGGATGTTCGAGTAGGTCACGGTAACGGAGCTGGAAGCATCCGAGAAAATCTCGACACCTGAGTCTCCCCAGGCGATCGTATTCGTCAGGATCGGGAAGGAGGGAATGCCGCTGAAGTAGCCGGTCAGGGCGTCGATCGAACCGCCGAACAAGGAGCTATTGAGAGTGAAGCTGACATTGGCAAGTCTCGGTGACGAGCCGGCACAGAGTAAGCCGCCGCCCTCGATCGCAGAGTTCCCGTGAATCACACTGTTGGCGATGACCGGAGAGGCTGAATAACAAAAGATACCGCCGCCATGCAGATAGGCCGTGTTTCCCGTCACCGTGGTGTTCGTGATGATCGCCGCTGAAGAAAAACCTGCGCACGAGATCCCACCGCCACTGGAGCGGCGTGCCGTGTTACTCGTGACGTTGGCGGCTGTAATCGTCACCGGCGCCGCGAGGCAGTAGATCCCACCACCCGCGTGCGCGTCGTTGCCGCTCACCGTCGTATTGACGATCGCCGCTGACGAGTATAGGCAATAGATCCCACCACCGAAGTAGCTTGCCGAGTTCGCGCTGACTGTCGTGTTCCTGATGGTCGGCGAGGAGTGCAAACAGGAGATCCCTCCGCCACTCACGAGACCGCTTGTCTTGCCGTTCGTGACCGTAAACCCATCGAGCACCGAGGTCGCGACCTCACCACTCTGAAACGTCACGACCGATCCATTCTGATTCCCATCGATGATGGTGACCGCCTCGCCACCGATGCCTTTCAGCGTGACCGCCTTGCCCAGAAAGTCGATGGTCTCGACATAGGTGCAAGGATGAACGAGCACGGCGTCGCCATCAACCGCCGCGTTCAGGCCCTCCTGAATGGTGCAGAAGGGATTGCCGGCGCTGCCATCGGCCGTGGCGCAGCTCGAGGAAGTGCAGTCGACGTAGATCGTTGTTTGGGCAGCGGCAAATGGAACGCCGCCTAGAAGGCACAGCAGGAAGAGAGAGGATCTGATCATTGCGAGCTTCTCCGCTCGTGGAGGGGATTTTTCGTACGCGCAAAACCTTCGTCCTGGCTTCGGACGACCTGAGGGCAGAATGCGGCACCGTGCAAGCTCCCTCTCTTCGCCAGACACCCCGGATAGGGAAGTCTCTCGGTGCGCGAACAGGCAATACTTACAGGCGGCCTGACGGAGTGTGGCGCCCCACCCGACCGGTTGCCGATGCTCGTCGCCGAGCCAAAGGAGCGCGTGTAGGTCGTGGCAGAGGTTGGCACGAAAGTGTTTGCGAAGAAGTAGACCACGCCATTGTTGTATTGCTGCTGATTCGCCTGAGCGAACGTCGGATCGGCCACCGAGAGGGCGGCCACGAGGGAGATCCCGAAGGCGAGAAGCTTTGTCACGAAAGAATCCTCCGAAGACGGAGAGGGACACGTGTCAACGACCCCGGCGGTTTCAGGGCTCGCACGCTGAGAGACTCCAACGCGCGAAGCACCCCGAGAAGGCGCACGATTCTCGATCGCCTGTCGCTTTCGAGGGCATCGCCCGCAATGGGCCTGCTCGAGGCGAGGAGTCGCTTGGCGATTTATTTTCTCCGCCACGATTCGCTTGCGGATTCGTCGGGGGTGTCGTCGCTCATCGAGAGCCCGAGACCGCCTGACCCAGTCACCAAGGTCTCGATCCCCGAGAGCGAGGTCACGACACCCGAGCAAAGCTCCCGCGAGCGGAGGCATGGAGATTCGACCCGCCGATCGGGATCGAAGGCGCGGTCTGGCATCGGCGGAAGGGGACGTCGCCCACCATCACAAGAACAACTGTCGTGCGCACATGGACCCGAACCGCCGGAGAGAGAGCTGGCGACATGGGCGCTCCGTGACCGACTGGTCGCCGCAGCGCCTCAGGGCGAGCCTCCAGCCCAAAAAGTCGATGCTCTCGCCAATGGTGCACGGATGACCAGCGCCGTGCCGGTACCGACACGGGTGGGTGTGATCGCGGTAGATCCAACGCTGAAGTCTCTCATGCGCGCTGAGGCGGGCGCTCGGATCGCGCGACAAGACAGCCGGGAAGTCGGCCGCGTGCACGAACACTCGGCCGACGATCAGAAGTTCCTTCGGATCCAGGTGAGAACAGCGACCTGCATCACCTCTTCGAAGCTCTTTCAGCGTACACGTCAGGATGCAAGTAGGTGCCGCGATCGGCCTGCGGCTTCTGCTCTTCGACTACGATCGGATGGGCGGCGGCACAAGGGTCGTGGCGAATTCCCGTCACCCGCCAGGAGACGATCGTATGAGGAGGTCCGACCGCAATCGCGAAGGTAACGTGCATCCCAATGATGCCGCCGCCTACCAACAGATCGGGCGAGACAGCGGCGGCAAGAATCGGATAGGAACGCTCCTTCAGGACCTCCGTCATCTACAGGCCGGCAGGTCCGCCTAGCTCGGCTAGAGATGGTTTCCCAGGGTGTTCTGGGTGCCAAAAGTGGTCATATTACTCGCGGGAAGTGTCACGAGCCAGTCGCTGGATGTCGCGATCGTGCGCTCGGCGAAGTGTTCGGGGAAAGCGGTCTCCAAAGTCCCGGAGAGCCCACAAACCTCGAACTTCCTTCTCAACCCAAGCGTTGCAGAGACCTCGAAGGCCGGGAGCACTCTCGGCGCGTGCCAGTAGGGATGAGGTGGGTTTTTCGGCGCTGTCCCTGGCCTATTGGTTTGTTACCAGACGGGATGTCGTACCCTTCTTGAAGTTTACTGCATTTACATGCGACAGGACAACCCGGCAGGTAGTATGGAGTGATAGGAAAAACAACCCACCGACCTGATCCGGGCTTAGCCATGAAGCATAGCAAGAAGAGTTCTCAACCGTCGGATGCAGATGCAGACTCGGCCGCATCGATCGAGGAACACGGATCAATGGGCGCAGCTCTGGCAGTTCGAGAAGATGGATACGATTCGACGCCTGCTCATCCAGAGCGCGGGCACCCATTCACGACCCGGTAATCGCTTCACACTGACCATCGAATGCTAGCGGGCATTGACATGGTCATGGCTACTTTGCACGCCGACCGCCGCCTCCGCCCAACTTCCGGAACTTCTGCTGCTCAGATTGCCCGTGGATTCCGCAAGCACAGAAAGTCTCGCCGGTAATCGGGTTCCCGAACACTGGCTGCCACTAGAAATGGCTCCCCACGGCGGCGTGAGCATACACCAAGCCACGCATTTTAGAATGTCGCCACAAGCGCCCATGTCTCCCTCACAACCATCGCCTGTCGGATCGCACTCCGCGCAACACTTGAAGAACATGATGAGATCGTATGCCGCATTCACGAATTGTCCGTTGGGATCCGTGGAGGCGGTAGGGCTGTTTGCACAGTATGTGACAGCGTTGCCGCAATTACGAGAATCCCCCCACGTTCCCAACGAGTCTCTTGCCGTGAAGCGTCCCGGCCTCGGATCCAGGTACCGGGTCCGGTAATAGTAGAGTCGCGTTTCTGCGTCTCGCCTGCGCCCCGTGAACAGGTAGCTGTTCTCTACCGCTGACGCAGGCATCGATGTTCCGGTGCTATCCAAGAACTCCGGTGCGCCGTAGTCCTGGTATTCATAGCGCTCGACCACATTACCGGCTGCGTCACTGAGAGCCATGACGTTGTAGTTGTCGTCGGCGTGGTAGTAGGAATCCGCGCCTTCCCGCTGCATCGTCAGCACTTCATCGATGTAGTTGCCGTAGACGTAGGTCGCCTCGGCAGCGCCTGCGGCATCTTGCTCTTCGACGACTTGCCAGGCGTGGTAGAAGTACCGCACGCCATGACCCGCGGAAGGAAGCAGGTCGGTCTTCGCCGGGAGCACCAGCTTGGCGATGCGGCGCCCGAGGGCGTCGTAGGCGTACCGAGCGCGGAGCTGGGTCCGGAGATCACCCGACTGCCGGGTTTCCTGGCCAGTGAACTCGACCATGCGATTGCGGTAGTCGTAGGCGTAGGACCGCTCCGAATCGACGCCTGGATCGGCGCTGATCAGATTGCCCTTGGTGTCGTACTGCCGCGCATCGAAAGGTGTCGTCGTGTACTGGTTCACCTGGAGATCCGCCGGCTCGGAGAGTGTGGGGTCCATCGTGTAGGCTCCCGGCTGTGGACCGCCCGTCACCGCGGTGCGGTTGCCCACGCCGTCGAGGCTGTAGTCGATCGTACCGCTCGGACCTCCGGGTGGCGTCTTCACCGATTGGATCATCCGATCTGCGGCGTCGTAGCCGAAGTCATGTACCAGCATCGGACCGCCCGCTCGCACGTCGGCGCGCCGGGTCTTGCTGTGAACGGCGTCCCAGGTGTAGGTGCGATCGTCGAGGATGGCACCACTGCCGATGACCGAGTGGGTCGTCTGGATGATCTTCTGGACCCCGAAGTCGTTGGCGGGATTCGGGACACCGAGGATCCCATCGTAGGTGAAGTCGGACCGCGTTCCGTTGCCGTACTCCCGGCGCTCGACCCGCTCTGGGCCGACGTAGTCGTAGCTGGCAATGAGGCCGCCTCCATCGAAGATCGTCTGCTTCCGCTCGAGCGCGTCGAACAGGCAGGTGATCGTCCGACCGCTCGGGTAGACACAGGTGACGCCGTTTCCGACGCCATCATAGACACACGATGTGACCTGACCGTTGAGGTTCTCGCTCGTGATCTGGGAGAGCGAGTCGTGGCCCCGCGTGACGAGCGAGTCATCGTCCTGGGCCGACACCAGCCGCGAGAGTCCGTCGTACTTGAAGACCTCGAAGGTCGTGTCGTTCGAGACGCCGGAACCGGGAGTGATGACCTTTGCAGTCACTCGGTCGAGGAGATCGTAGGTGCTGGCGACCACCGAGCCGTTGGCATCCTGCATGTTCAAGGCGCTGTCGTGCACGTCGAAGGCGAGGACGACGTCGGCGGTGCCGTCGGCATACACAGTCGCTGACTTGCGGTCCAGGGAGTCGTAGGCGTATACCGTCACATTGCCGTTGTCGTCCCCTTGGCCGGTCAGGCGCGAGGTGTCGTCCCAGAGCTGGGTCGTGACGATGTCGATCGGATCGCCGCTGCTCGGACCGTTTCCATTCATGTCGCGCACCGTCTGCACGAGCCGGCTCAGCCCGTCGTAGTCTCTCCGAGTCACTCGCCCGAGAGCGTCAGTCTGTGCGACCTGGTTGTTGCGCGAGTCGTAGCCGAATCGATCAATGTTTCCGAGCGTGTCCAACCTGACGATCAGGCGGTCGAGTCCATCGTAGGCGAAGGTCGTCACGAATGTCTGGCTCGGAATTCCGAGGTCCGACAGCTCGACCTCGACGATTTGCGTGACATTCGAGCTCGCGTCGTAGGACGTGGTGACGGTGTTCCCCTTGGCATCGGTCACGACGCTCTTGCGATTCGCCGTGTCATAGGCCGTCAGCGTGACATGGGAGTTGTCGTTGGTGTCCCGGATGACTTGAGAGTTGTCGCTGTACTGGACGGACCGACGGGACTTTCCGAACTGCTGGCCACCGGGAAGGGGGGCCTGCGTCTGCGTATCGAAGAACTCCCGGATCTCGTTGAGCCGTCGATTCATAGGATCGAATAGGTAGGTCACCTCCGAGAGGCGGACGTTGCTCGTGCTTCCCGCGACGTCGACCAGCTCGCCCTCGACCCGCGTCAACACTCGGTTGTGGGTCGGGTCGTAGTGGTGCGTCGTCACATTCCCCATCGGATCGACGATCGACCGAAGTCGGTTGTGGCCGTCGAAGTCTCTTACGGTCGCTCGCGGCGAATCCTCGAGGCCTTCCAAGGTGAGGACGGGATTCTTGTTGTTGTCATAGTCGAGCTGGCTGGTCGATTGGTCTGCATGCCCCTGGGCTCGGATTCTTCGAAAAACCAGATCCCGCTCGTCGTAGAGCACGGCGACGACATTCGAAGGGTCGTTGCCATTGGTGGCTTCACCATGGCGAGTCAGAGTGCGGTTGCGATTGGCGTCGTAGGCGTACTCGGTCGTGACGAACTCTGCGGGCGGCAGACCGGCGCAGTCGAGCTGCGGCGGCGTGCGCTGCACGTCGAAGCTGCCCTTCTCCTGACAAGTGCGGACGACGTGGTTGAGGACGTCGAGCTCGTGGATCGTGGTGAAGTAGGGATTCGCTGCGACGATGTTTCCCTGATCATCGACATTGAGAATGTCGATCCGCACGACGTTGTTGTCGGCATCGTAGAAGAGATCCCGATGGAGGGAGCCGGGCGGAGAGATGCGGACGACCTGATCGAGCTGGTTGTACGCGTAGTGTGTGCTGTTGCCGCGGGGATCCGTGACCGCGAGCTGTCGCCCGAGCTGGTCATAGAAATGGGTCGTCTTCAAGGCAAAGCCGGTCGCGTCCACGATCTCGTCTTTCAGATACCCGGTCAGCGGGCCGCTGCTGTAGTAGGTGTACTCGTCGCGCCGGCGGTGAGCGCTCCCGTTGTCCGGGAGAACATGCGCGGTCACCTGGCCGCTGGCGTTGTACTCCCAGTCCTCGATGATGAAGATGATGTTGTGGCTCGTCTGGATGCGATTGCCCACGGCATCGTACTGGTGCCGAGTGACATTACCCCGTCCGTCGGTGTGCTTGACGACGAAGTTCGTACCGCAGCAGCCGCCGAAGCCGTTATCGTACTCGAACGACTCGCAGATCACGCCCTGATCGCCACCGAGAGGGCCCGCTAACCAGCAATGCTGGAGCAGGTTGCCTCGAGCACGTGGATCGGCGTTTCCCACGTCGTACGTGAAGGTCTCTTCGTTACCGTTGGGATGCACGGTTCGGGTGAGGAGGGAATCGGCGTTGTACTCGTGGGTCGTCTCGAAGTACACGGGATCGCCCGAGCGGAGCTGCCCGATGGGGCGATTATCGGCTTCGGTCGTCGGAGCGTCTGCATCCGGTGCGCGACCGGTGAACTCTCTCTGGATCACGCCCCGATTGAGCGCATCGTAGAAGAGCTCCTTCACGTTGCCGACTCGGTCGTTGAGGATGACCTTGGTCGTGGCGAAGTTGTTCTGCAGGACAGGGGTCTGCCGAAGATAGGTGACATCGATGATGTCACCGGCATCGCCCCAGACCTGGCGGACGACACGATCGAACGTGAGCTCGTTGGGATCCTGGGTCGTGGCGTAGACGTTGGTCAGGTAGGTCTGCCCCTTGGGGTCGGTGATCGAGAGCAGATTGTGGTTCAGGAGCTGATTGGCGAATCCCTTGGAGTAGGTGTAGGTCGTGGTCTTGCCGCTGGGGTAATCGTTGCCATGCGGCGTTCCCGTGACCGCGGGCGTCGTCACCGACTTGAGGTCGCCGAATGATCCTCCGGCATCGCCGTTTTGGTAGTAGGCGTACTGGACCTGACGGCCCGTGTAGTCGGTGACCGAGGCGACGAAGCCGTCGGCGTTGTACGCGATCGTGATGTCGCGGTTGTGTGTGCCCGGGTCATCGAGGGGATCGTGGATCGTGATCAGGCGACCTTGACCGTCGTAGCTGTAGCCGACCGTGTTGCCGTTGCGATCCGTGGCATCCAGGATCATGCCGGCGCTCGGTGAGCCATCCAGCGCGTGGAGCGTCCAGTATCCCGTGTCCTGGAACGTCACCGTGAGCGTGCCGTCAAGGTTCTGGGTGATCTGACGGAAGAACTCCGCCGCCGTCCAGCTGCCATCGAGCTGCTGGGTGTAGGTGTCCGATCGTCCATTGCCGTCGCGCACGATCAGACTCGAGCCGTCCAACTCGGCAGACACGTTGTAGGAGTAGTCCCACCCGTTGCCCATCTTGGTGTTGGGACCCTTGCGGGAGTTGTAGGTGCGGCTCCAGATGAAGTTGAGACCTCGACTCCGGATCTCGAGGTCGGTCACGCGCTCGTAGAACTCCCCCGAGAAGAGATAGACGGGATCGAGAAGATCGTCGCCGTCAGCGAGCGAGCAGGATCCTGCAGAGGACGAGGAAGGCGAGGCCGACGGAGAGCTCTTCGTGCCCGGCTCGGCAATCTGCGTGCACAGTACGTGCAGGGTCAGGCTGATCGGGGTCACGCCGGGAGGATTGTGGCTATCCGTCGCGATGAAGTTGAGGAGATAGTCTCCCTTCGCGGAGCAGTCCGGACTCCAGTCCAACTGCACGGTCGCGGTGTTTCCTGGCGTGTTGACGATCATGAGTCCACGGCCGACGGCATTGTCGATGTCCTGAATGGTCACCGTCGTCGACTGGCCGAGCTCCGGGCTGTCGAACGTGAGGTCCAGATCGAGGGATCCTCCCAGTCCCGCCTCCAGAGTCACTTCGCCTCCGAGGGGGAACCCTCCCGGAATCGGGGCCTTGTTGGGAGCGGTTCCCGGACGGTCCAGCCTCAAGTTGCTGGGGCTGGCGGTCTGGCCGAAAGCCCCGACTTGGCTCATCAGCAAGAGGCCACTCACAACCAGAACGTGCAGAGCGTGGCCCAGCGACTTCCAACGTTTGTCTTCGACTGCATCGATCATGGCTTCGATTCCTTCTTACGGTGACTTGTGGTGGCTGGTTCGTCTCGATTGCCGCCCCTGATGGGACGATCAGCCTTCGAGCTGGTGGACGAGCCATGCCCCGCGGTGGCGTGCCTTGCTTCAAGGAGGTGATGGGACGCGGGGCACTAACGTGAGAGAGAGGTGGGCGAGGCGCGAGATTCCCGGCGACTTGCTCTCTCTGCACAAATCGCCCGGAAATGGCGAGTCTCCAGAGGGTGAGTCGGTCGGCGAATTGTTTTCTCGCCCCGATTCGACGCCGGATTCGTTGGTGGAGCGTCGTGGCTGTTTCGAGAGAATCCGGGCCACCGTCTTACCCAACCCGATCTTGACCCAGCTTGGCTCCAAGCAACGGCTCAATCAGCGATCCCACCGTTCATCGGGACCCGGTCGCTGATCGCAACGATCGAGGCTTCCGGCCGCCGTGTCTGGCGCCTCAGCGCTCTGCTTTCGGCGGCGGACGCGCGCTCTCAGCGATCCAGGCGTCGAACGGGGCGAGCTCCCGTGTCTCTGAAGTTCGAGGGCGAGAAGTGCGAACGGGAGCTGCTACGGGCGACGCCCACCAGTGCGCGGAAGCTTCCTCCACGCGCGACTCGGTCGTTGCCTCCCCGTACCACCTCGCGCAAGCCATCTCCCGGCCGAGCGATGACGGTTCGGTAGGCCCGGGAGACATGCCAGTCCTGGCACCACTCCAGGAAGTTGCCATGAACGTCATGGAGCCCAAAAGGATTCGGCACGAAGCTCCCGACCGTCGCGGACCCCGGACTGCCATCGTCCCAATCGACAGCGATTGCACTCAGATCCTCAAACTTCCTGGAGCTGTTGAGCAATCTGAAGGACCGGTCGAGAAGATTCGCAGCGCCCATCAGAGAAACCTCGTCGTTTCCCGAGAAGAACCGCGTGGTCGTGCCAGCACGACAGGCGTACTCCCACTGCGCCTCCGTAGGCAGCATCAGCCCGACTCGTCTCAGCGAAGGGTCGACATCGATCCAGGAGACTCCGGCGGGATCGGTGGGTTTCGGGTTCCCATCAATGCGGGTTGACTTGGGTCGAATGCGATCCCATTGGCTTGAGGTCAACTCGTACTTCGAGCAGAAGAACGGATCGAGCGTGACCGGATGCTGTGGTGCTTCCGCCAAGCTCGCCTCGGGATCGTGAGCGGGGTCCCGTCCCATCGCGAAGGTCCCTCCCGGAAGCAGAACCAGGACGACTCCCGTCGCGGCTGTCACCTCGAGACCGTCCGCGTCCGTGGCGAGGGGTGCTCGCTGGGGCGACTCCCCGGTGGGGAGGTGAACGAACTCCCAGAGACCGGAGTGAGAGCTCTTCCACAAAGGAACCAGGCCGAACTGCGGTCGGATTCTCAGGCCTCGATAGACCGGAGATGCTGCAATGTCGGCGATTGCGGCAACCCACGCTTCCCGAGCCTCGACTCTCGAGCGATCCACGAGCTGATCGATCAAAGCCCGCTGCGCCTGGACGCGTTTCATCGTCGCATGGAAGCCGGCATGCTCCGTCAGCAGCTCGGTCAGACCGTCGTGCAGCCACTGGTCCAAAGGGTCTTCGAAGCGCCACGTGTGCCGGTCCCGAAGTCGGCCCTCTCGCTCCGCGATCGCATCCTCGATCGCCGTGCGCTCGAACCCCTCCAGATCTCTTTGCTCCTCCGAGAGCGTCTCCCAGAACCTCAACAGCCCCTCGAGCTCGAGCTTCAGTGCAGCGACCTCATGCTTCGGCGTGGCCGTATCGCGTTTGAGATCGGCTTCGGTGTAGGGCAGTGCGCTCCGTCGCATGTGCTCGAGGTCGGCCGCGTGACCTTGCAGCCGCTCGTAAGGCATTCTCGCCCGCAAGAGCCAGTCATCCATCCTCCGGCGGTTTCCTTCGTCCGCGGGCCAGAAGCTCTCGGCCTCATCCGACAGGGTTCTCAACAGGTTTCGATCCGACAGGCGCGCGATCGATTGGCTCGACAGCCGTTCATGAATGCCGAAGCCCACCGATCCCACCAGGATCAAGAAAGACAGAACGATCGACACCGTTTGGGTCGGGTGCCGCTGCGTCCAACGTCGCCCGCGGACGAGCCACGAAGGCGGCTTGGCAAAGACCGGGCGATGTTCCAGCACGTTGCCCAGGTCTCGAGCGAGCTCGGCGGCCGTCGGATACCGACGGCTCGGCTCGGGATCCATGGCCTTCAGGCAAGCCGTCTCGGCATCTCGCGAGATGGATCGATTCAGGAGGCGAATCGATGTCGGACGGCTATCGAGGATCAGGCGTCGAATACCCTCCGTGGTATCCGCCCAAAAAGGCATTCGGAGGGTCAGCATCTCGTAGAGCGTCACACCGAGCGAGTAGATGTCCGAGCGTCGATCGATCTGCTTCGTCTCTCCCCGGATCTGCTCTGGCGACATGTAGGGAAGAGAGCCGATGGGAACACCAGTGAGAGTGAGGCGGCTCACCGTCGAGACCAGGGCAATCCCGAAATCGACGAGGAGCACCCGTCCTTCGGGCGTCACGAAGATATTCGAGGGCTTGACGTCTCGATGGATGACCCCTCGCTCATGGGCATGATCCAGAGCCTCACCGATGCTTCGAGCGAGCGTCAAGCAAGCGCCCATCCAAGTCTGCTGCCGAAGACTCTCGAGCATTCCCGACCTCGGGGGCTTCGGGGGCTTCGGGACGCTGCCGCACAGGACGTGCAAGGTGTCGACCAAATCGGCTCCCGTCAGGCGCTCAGGCCCCTTGCCCCCGAGGTGCTTGACCACTCGATCGAGAGAGCATCCTTCGAGGAGCTCCATCGCGATATAGGGGATACCGCGCTCCTCGCCCGTGGCGAAGACCTTGACGATGTTCGGATGGTCGAGCGAGGCGATGACCTGGGCCTCACGAGCGAAGCGCTCCTCGGCGTGCGAAAGCCCCTGCCTGGCCGGAGGAATCAGCTTGAGCGCCACATTCCGATGCAGCGACTCCTGCTCCGCCACGTAGACGACGCTCATTCCGCCGCTTCCCAATTGGCGAATCAAGCGGAACTCGCCGATCCGCTCGAACGGGAGACTCGGCGCGCGGGATCTGTCATGGGAGTCCGCTTGCTGCCCCGAGCTCCTCAGCCATTCCATTGGAAAAGGGTCGGCATGTTCGATCACACGCAGCTCGTCGATCTCCTCCGCGAACGCCTCTCTCAAGCGGGCAATCCATGCCGAAGGATGCAGCGTCTCGAGCATCTGAAAATCGACCAGCCTGCCGGCGCGATACTCGTCGACCATGCGCCCGAGCAGCTCGAAGAATTCGGGATCGCCCTCGTACGCAGCTCGATCGTCGCACTGATTCATGGCATGGCTCCTAGAGAATCTGCTGGCGGAAGCACAGCTCCTCCGAGCTCTACTGATCGACCCGAGTCGAGGGGATCGCCGCGACCTCACCCGATCAAGGCTGGCTCGGGTGCCCTCTCGGCCGAGAAGCTCCATCGACGGGCGCTGAAGAGTGCAGACGATCGCGGAGGAGGTGCAACGCCCTCTTCTTTTGGCTGCAGACGGCTCCTCGAGTCGACTGGCGGAGCTGGGCCATCTGCTCGTAGGGAACGCCGAGCATCCATAGCAAGACCACCTCGCGGTCCGAAGGCGGAAGACCGAGCACCTCCTTCTGAACCTTTTCGATCTCCTCCCGGCACTCGAGGACTTCGCTCGGATCCGGCTCCTCGGAGGCAAGCTGAAGGACAGCGGCTTCCGTCGAGCCTCCGGACATGGGGTGCGAGGTGGTTCGATGGCGCTTGATCGTTCGCCAGATGTCGATCATGAGGTTTCGGACGATTTGCCGAAAGTAGGCGCCGAATCGCCCTCCGAGGATATGCTCCGTCCTTCCGCTCTCGCCGGTAGCGCGAGCCTCGGCCTCTCGCTCGAGTACCCGAACGACGCATAAGAGGGCCTCATCCAGCACATCATCCGTTTGACCTCTCCACTCGGGATGGCGCAGCGTCAAACGGCGGAAGTATTCTCGCAGCGCTTCTCGGTTCTCGAGGAACAGGTCGAAGAGACTCTCGAGCTCCCCGCGGCCAGGACCATCAGGCGCCGATCGAGAATTCATGGTAAGCCTCACATCCCTCGCGGCCGCAATGCTGGGCACCGGTTCATCGATGCCGGAGTGGAGAATCGAAATGCCGATTCCCGGCCGGTGTCTCTCGAGAGTAACACACGCAGCGACCCTTCGATCAGACCATCTGATTCCTGCTCCCCGAGCCGGAAGCAATGATCTCCTCGAGCGTCGTGTGAAGCGCGCCTTCAACCGATTTGGCAATCCGATCTCTTGCAGACTTCCGATCGATGATTGCATCTGCTGAGCCTCGTCGAGGGCCGACCTCGTCCCACAGGCCCACGCTGCAAAGAGGACGCGCCGGGTCACAGAGTTGGCGACAAGTCGCCAAGTCCCATTAAATTGCAAGAGCTGAACCAGCGCACTTGGAGCGCTCGCAGGTTGAGTCACGTCGCGTGCGCGCACGCTCCGCGAGGTCGGGATCGCTCGGCTTTGCGGATGGAATGGTTTCTGGGTGAGCGTGTTCACGGCGGCTCGTTTTCCGTATCGTCGGAGCCCGATTATTCGAACCCTCGTACCCTGGAGGCTGCATGGAACGCTTCGGATTTCTGCTGCTCGTGTCGGTAGCCGTTCTGGCTTCAGGTCAGGAGGCGGAGCGAGAGGCCACGCCGTTACCATCCGCGCGCATCGATGGCCAGGGCCCCGGTTGGCGGACGCTCGGCGAGGACGACTTCGTCAACGTCAACTGCGCCGAGGACACTTGGTCGTTCGAAGACGGTCTGATCCGTTGCACCGGATCCCCCGTGGGCGTCATGCGCACCAAGACGCCGCTGACCAACTTCGAGCTCGTCGTCGAATGGCGTCACCTGCGCGCGGCCGGCAATTCGGGCGTCTTCTTCTGGGCGACGAAGGACTCCCTCGACGCACTGAAGCCGGGCCAGCTCCCGCACGGTATCGAGGTCCAGGTGCTCGACGACGGATACAAGACCCAGTACGAGGCCGGAGGCGACCGCAAGGCAGACTGGTTCACGACCCACGGTGACGTCTTTCCCGTCGGCAGCTCGAAGATGAAGCCGTTCCCTCCGCTCTCCCCGAACGGACAGCGGAGCTTCCCGACCGCCGAGCGCAGCAAGCCCAGCCCCGAGTGGAATCACTACTACGTGCGCTGTATCAATGGCGAGGTGCGTCTGTGGGTCAACGGTGAGGAGGTGTCGGGTGGCAACGGATGTGAGCCGAGCAGCGGATACCTCGCGCTCGAGTCCGAAGGCTCTCCGATCGAGTTTCGCAACCTGCGGATCCGAGAGCTCCCTTGAAGGTTCTCGCATCTGTGACGGAGGCGGTCCTGCGGTTCATGCCGGCGCGACACCTGACGAGCGCCGTTGACGAGCGACGCGGGAGTTGAATCGCAAACCCAGCCAGAGGCGCTGGTTTCGAAACAGCGGACCGAGCGTCGGTGAGTTATCGTCAAAGGTTCACGATTCGCTGTCGTGGCGGACCGGGCGCCGCGTGAAGACGTCTCACTCGGCCGTAACGCCAAAGCCCGAGAGCAGACAAGGAGACAGGCGATGCCATTCAAGAAGATCCTCTTCCCCACTGACTTCTCCGATACGTCGAATCACGCGCTGAAGTACGCCGTCTCCCTCGCCCGCGAGTACCACGCCGAGCTGGTGCTGGTCCACGTGGTCGACAACTCCCTCGACTACTCGTTCGCGTACTCGGGGATGACGCCGTACCAGGCGCCGCTTCAGGACTACTACGCCGACATCCGCGAGCGCACCCAGAAGCTGCTCGACGACACCATCGAGAAGGAAGTCGACCTGACGACGAAGACCGGAACCGAAGTCGCCTTCGGCACGCCGCACCGCGAGATCATCGAGCTGGCCAAGGAGCGCGGCGCCGACCTGATCGTCATCGGAACTCACGGTCGCTCGGGCCTCGGTCACCTGCTCATCGGCTCGACCGCCGAGAAGGTCGTCCGCGAAGCTCCTTGCCCGGTCTTGACCGTCCGCAAGGACCAGGACTGAGAAGGCTGCGACGATAGTCGGCCATGGACCGACTGTCGTCGCTCCGGCTCACTGCTTCCGAAACAGCTCGACATCGGTCTCGAGCTGCTCGCCTTCGCCGATCGTGACCTCGACGGACCGGACCGGTGCGAAGCCCTCGAGCGGTCCGATCTTCAGGCGATAGCGGCCGGGTCGGTCGACCTCGATGACGGCCTTGCCACGTTGGATGGTCTTCACCTCGCCCTGGCCTTCCCCGTCGATGGGCTCGACCTCGATCGGCATGTCCCATCCATAGGGGACGTTCGTTCCCTCGCAGGAGAGCGAGACGAAGATGTTGCTCTCTCGCTCGAGCTCGGCGGTGAGCTCGTTGACGCCGGGGTGCAGCTCCCGCTCGAGCTGTACTTCGCGATAGCCTGGCGCGTAGGGCGCGATGTAGATGTTGCCCACTGGGGCTACGAAGCGGACCGGCTCCCCGGGCTTGGTCTTCGTGACGGTTTCGAGCGACCAGACGCCTTCGAAGGCCGGCCGTGGCCTCATCCACACCAGCGCGCCGCCCGGGATCTCCTCCCGGGTCAGCTCGTCGACGACATGCACCAAGACTTCCGCGAGCTCGGGGATTCGAATCTCGATGTCGCGGCGACCCTCCGGTCCGATCTCGAAGTGCTCGGCGAGCTGCAGCGGGTTGATCCTCACCTGCCACACTCCCGGAAGGACCGAGGCGCTCCACGTCAGGGCCAGCGGATCGTCAGGCGACTCGTGGAGCTTCTTCCGGCTGATGAAGAAGGCCTCCTTCCCGGGCGGCCGTCCGGTGGGCCTGAGGTAGAGGCTCAGCTCGGGCATGTCCTCCGTTTCGGGCAAGATGAGACGGCCAGTGATCTCGACTTTCTCTCCGCGGTCCGGCAGCTTGTCGAGCTCGATCTCGACATCGGTTCGTTGTCCCTCGACGACTTTCACCTGCGCGGTTCCCAGCCGCGTCGGCGGGTCGTACCACAACCCGATCTCCACGCGGATCTGGTACTCGCCCGCCTCCAGCGACGAGAAGACGATCGGCTGGCCGGGATGCGGCTCGACCTCGACCATCGTCTTGCCGAGTCCTTGGTGATCGCCCGGCACCAAGCGAACGACAGCACCTGACTTCGGGTCGAAGTCGATCAGACTCACCACCAGCTCGCCGCCTCGCCTCAGGGCCAGCGTCTGGGTGCCGCCCGAACGGTGATCGACGTTGACGTGACCCCACGCGTAGCCCGGAGAGCGAGCCCAGTAGCTCTGCACGCCGTCGATGATCGGTAGCTCGATGGGCGAGGTCGCTTCTCGAGCGTACACGTTGATATCTCGGTAGTGACCCGGGTGCACGGTGTGACGATAGGTGCTGATGTCCTCGAGGATCTCGAGTTGATCGAGATCCTGCCCCGTCTCCTCGCTCACGACTCGCAGGTGACAGACCGGCAGCCAGCGCACCCGGACCTCGAGCTGCCCGTCCTCGATGAGATGCTCCTCATCCAACGGGTAGGCCTTCTTCCCGTCCGCGACGATGTTCGAGATGAACAGAGCTTCATCGAACGACTTGGCCAAGCTGAACTGGCCGTTCTCGACCGCGATGACCTTGGAGAGATCCTGCGCCTTCCTGTTGAAGCGAAACTCGCCATCGAGGACCGGCACGCGTGCCCCGCTCTCATCGATCCGAACGAGCTTGCCCAGGACCTCGGGGGATGCCGGGGTGATCTCGGGCTCGGGAATCGGATTCGGCGACTCCGCGGACTGCTCTTCAGGTGCCGCTTCGCCCTCGATCGGGGTCGATCGACTCGACAAGTTCTTCTGGGGGCTACCGGCTTCCGGTATCTCGATGGTCCTCGCGAACTCATCTTCGACCACGAGAGACGGCTCGGTCGAATCGTCCCAAAGAAACCAGAGCGCCCCGGCCAGAATAAGGGCCGCAAGGCTCGAGAGGGTGATCTTCATGGCCATGGTCAATGCTCCGGTCAGCAGGACGGGAACCGCGATGGCCGAAGCGACGCTCGCTGTGGAGCTCGGACGGGCGAGCGGCAAGAGGAGCAGAGCCCACTGATCGCGCTTGCCGTAGCTGGCATCGAGACGCGCCCGCAGCATCTCGAGCCCGCGGTGCAATCTCGTCCGGACGGTCGCAGCGGGTATCCCGTCACGACGCGCGATCTCCTCGCTGGTGAGGTCTTCGAAGTAACGAAGGAGGACGGTCGATCGATACGGCTCGCCCAGCTCCAAGACGGCCTCGTTGATCCGCCGCTGCATCTCGGCTCGCTGCACGAGGCTCGCCGTGTCCGGCATCGCTTCGGAAGGAGCGAACTTCTCCTCCCGCTGGCGCCTGCGCATCGCGTCCCGGTGCTGGCGAGCCGCGAGTCGGCGAACGACGGTGCGAAGCCAGGAGCGGTGCGCACGGTCATCCCGCGGCGGCGCTTCCCGAGACGCCAGCCATGTCTGCTGCAGGACATCGTCGACGCTCGCCTCGTCGCGGAGGAGCCCCTGTGCCAAGCGGCGAAGCCAACGGCTGTCCCGAATCAGCAGATCGACGTCCATGAAACCTCTCTCGTTTCGGCCGGAGCCATTCGTGGCTCCATCCTAGAGGTTCCCGCGGACGTTCGGACTGTTTCGGGAAGAAACGAGGCCAAGAAACCCGGAGTGCCCGAGTCGAGCGAGCTCGGGCGGATCAGAACTGGAGATTGGCCCAGGGATTGACCGATGTCGTGGCGCTTTCGGTGGGCGCGACGTGATTGCTGAGACCGGCGTCGTTGCGGATCGTGAACTCGATGCGGTTCTGGATGACGGTGCACGCTGAAACCGTGGGATTGAGGTAGACAGCGTGGCTCAAGCCGTTTCCGCGGATCTCATTGCCAGCGACGAGACAGTTCGTCGCTCCGCTTGCCACGGCAATGGTGGCCGAGTTTCCGGAGTTTCGCTGAACGACATGGCAGCCGCGTACCGTCGAGCCACTTCCCATGATGACTGTCGCGCCATTACCGCGCGTCTCATAGAGACTCGAGTCGATGAGAGTCGAATCGTCGATCCGGGCCGCTATTCCCACCAAGTTGTTCTTCGTCGAGCTCTCTCGGATCTGTGTCCCTACCGAGGCATGGAATCCCTGTTGGTTCGATCGTGCCGTGCACCCCTGCGCTTCAGAAGCGATCAGAACGAATCCGAACAGCGTGTTCTCGCTCGCCGCACATCCATCGAGCTCGTATCCCGCCAGCTCATAGCCGTCGCCGGTGTTGCCCTTGGCGATGCACCTGGTGAAGCTTCCGGCCTTCGCCGGCTCCGGCACACTGCCGGTGCTCACGCTATGGAATCCATCACCGGTGTTGCTCACCGCGATGCAATCGCTCGCCAGGACCGAGTTGGCATCGTCGATGAAGAAGAAACCGATGTTTCCGTTCTGCTCCGCGGTGCACTTCGTCAGCGTCGCCTCGCTGCCTAACCGGAAGCCGCTCACCGCGTTGCCGGTGCTCTTCAGTCGATCCAAGCTGATCGTATGTGCCGCGACGAGGTCGACACCGCTCTGACCCCAGCCGCCGATCGCGCCATTCACAATGGTGATGTTCCGGGGCGTCGTCGTCGTGGTGATCCCGTCGAGACTTCCGACCACGCCCTGCATCCGGAATCCATTCATGTCGATCGTCACGTCGTCCGCGTCGACGGTGATCCCACTCGCACCGGATGTCCCATCGAGGTTGCCGAGGAAGTAGTAAGAGCCCGGCGAAGTGATGGTGTACGGAAGGGATCCGATCGGAGCTCGAGGGTCCGTGGGCTTGGGAGGAAACGTGAGGGTCTGCGCCGACGCCTTGAGAGGCAGCATTTGATCGAGGGTGCTGGCGACGATGACCAACAGGGCGCTCGCCGCGAGCAGATACAGGCGGTGCTTATTGCCTGGCACGAGGAATCTCCGGGTGGGAATAGGGGGATTATGGATCTGGGGGTTTCGCCGCGACTCGAAAGACGATTGGCAGAGTCGTCGCGGAGACGGTCAGGATGCAAGGCCGAGAGGTCCTGACGGGCGTTCTTCGTGCAGTGGCGGCACCACACGAGCTGCGGAACGCCCGATGCCGCTGCGGCTCGGACGCCGTGCTCCCGTGGCAGAGAACACGGCATCAGCCGATTGCGTGCGGCCAGGACGACAGTCGGCTCGGGGGATGCCGGCTAAGAATTCTCAGCCGACCGACTCAGAATTGCAGGTTGGCCCAGGGATTGATCGAGTTCGCTGCGCTCTCGGTGGGCGCCACTTTGTTATTGGCGCCGCCATCGTTGCGGATCGACTTCTCGACACAGTTCTTGACGACCGTGCACCCGATCGTCGCCGTACCGAGAAAGATCGAGTGGAACCCGCTGCTGGCACGAATCTCGTTGTCCGAGATCAGCAGGTTCGTTCCGGTGGAAGCGAAGACCGCGTGTGACAGCGTGCCTTGCTGGAAGATCCGGCAGCCCTTCAGCGTCGAGCTAGTGCCCCTCATGGTCACGGCGGACGCAGCGGTTGCGATCGTCTCCAGAAGACACGAATCGACGAGCTTCGAGTCCTCGAGACGGACGCCATTCGACCGGTTGTCCTTCGTCGAGCAGCCCTGGATCTGCGTCCCGGCCGTGACATCGAAGCCACGAGCGTTTGATTTGGCCGTACAGTTCTGGGCCAGCGAGGAGGCCAACGAGAACCCGGTCTGCGAATTCTCGCTCGCCGAACACTCGGTCAGCCCGTACCCAGCCAGCTCGAATCCGTCGTCGGCGTTGCCCTTGGCGATGCACTTAGTGAAGCTTCCGGCCTTCGCCGGCTCCGGCACCCCACCCGTGTTCACACTATGGAACCCGTCGGCCCCGTTGCTCGCCGCAATACAATCGCTCAACCCGGCGGAGTTGGCATCGTCGACGAAGAAGAAGCCGTCGGTCCCGTTCTGCTCCGCAGTACACTTGGCGAGCGTCGCCTCACTGCCGAGGCGGAAGCCGGCCGCGCCATTGCCCGAGCTCTTCACACGATCCAGGCAGATCGTTTGCGCCGCGAGCAGATCGACCCCGCTCTGTCCCCAGTCCCGAACCGTGCCGTTCACGATCGTGATGTTTCGGGGCGTCGTCGTCGTCGCGATGCCGTCGAGGCTTCCGGCCACACCCAGCAGCAGAAAACCGTTCATGTCGATCGTCACGTCGTCGGCGTCGACCGTGATCCCGCTCGCCCCGCTATTGCCAGTCAGGTTCGAGACCAGGTAGTAGGAGCCTGGGGAGGAGATCGTGTAGGGGACGGAGTGGATCGGAGTTCGGGGGTCGATGACCTTGGGCGGAATGGCGAGCGTCTGTGCTCGCGAGCTCGTCGCCAGAGCCAGGATCGAAGCGCACACCATCGACAGGCACAAGATGCCTTTGAACGTCTGTTGCATTTTGGAGTTGTCCTCGGTGGGGGGAGCCGGTGCTCGATCGAGGAGGCACACAGTCATGAGCCTCCACTTGGATCTATGCAGCGGTGGTGACAGCGAGGACCGAGAAAACCTCAAATCCTGTCATTGGGCTCCGGTGGCCCGTGCCGGGCGTGAGAGAGAAGCCTCACGCAAACCGAGTCATCGGTGACGCGCGGAGATGGCTCCATCCGACTCGAAGCCGTACGTCGCGTCCCAGATCTGAATCCGGCCCACCGCGTCGGCCGACACCAGACACCGGCCGTCCGGGCTCCAGGCCACTGAGCGCACCGGCGCCGTGTTGTCCGCGAGGGAGAGCGTCTGCTCGCACAGGTCCGGATCCCAGAGGCGAACCGTCCGGTCGTCACTACCCGAAGCCAGCCGGGTGCCATCCGGGCTCCAGGCCAGTGACCGCACGACACCGCGATGGCCCGCCAGGGCCGCGAGCAGGCGGCCGGTCACCGCATCGTGAAGGCGAACGGTCAGGTCGTTCCACCCGCTGGCGATTCGTCGACTGTCCGGACTCCAGGCCACCGCGAGGCCGGTCGTGCCTCCCGGCTCGATGACGAGCGGAGTCGGCGATCCGATCTCCCAGATGCGAACCCGGCCATCGAGGCAGGCCGTCGCCACGCGTCGTCCATCGGGGCTCCAACGCACGTCGCGGATGACATGGGTGTGCCCTTCCAGCGTCTGGAGTCGCTCGCCCGTCTCCGCGTCAAAGATCCCGGCGCCCTTCGCGCCAGCAGCCGCGATGCGGTCACCCGCCGGGCTCCAGCTCACGGCATGGAGAATGCCACAGCGGGCACCGAGGCGCAGCAGCTCGCGCGAGCTCGGGGGGACCGTGGACACCACGAGCTCGTATTCGTCGGTCCATGCCAAACGCGTTCCGTCCGGACTCCAGTGGACGTCGAGGCTCTTCCCTTCGCTCGACCAGTCCAGCCTCGGCTCCGCGCCACGCGCGACCTCCCAGACGCGAACGCCTCGGGGTCCGGCCGTCGCGAGTCGGCGGTCAATCGGGCTCCAACCCACACTCTGAAGCTCGCCGGCTTCGATCAAAGCGCTGTCCTCGTCGACCGGAGGCCAGCGCCAGAGCTTGATCGACGCATCGCGGCCTCCCGAGGCGATCCAGCTTCCGTCCGAGCTCCAGGCGAGTGCGTCCACCCGGCGCTCATGCCCTTCGAATCGATGCAGGCGTTGCCCGCTCCGAGTGTCCCAGGTCGCGACCGTCTGATCATGGCTGGCACTGGCCAGCAGATCGCCATGCCAGGCGAGCACGGTCACGGGCCCGTCATGGCTCCGGTCCATGCGCCGGCTCGTCCAGTCGGCACACTGCCAGACAATCACCGCGCCCGTGGCATCACCCGAGGCGAGCCGCTCTCCCGCAGCATCCCAGGCGAGCGAATCGACGAGACGTTGGTGCCCAGCCAGAGATGTAACCGGAACGAGACCCTCGGGGGAGACCTGCCAGACCTCCACCCGATCATCCAGGCCGATGGCGACGAGCCGGCCGTCCGGGCTGAGCGCCGCCGCTTCCGCCGGCAGCTTTCCGAGCTCGCGGCTCGCGGACAGAGCGCCCGTCGACGTTTCATGGATCTCGAGCCGGCCGCCTCCCACGCTCGCCAGCCGCCCCTGAGCCCAGTCAGCACCCAGGACCAGCCCGGAGACTCGCCATTCCCGTTCTCGTTCGAAGGACTCGGCGGACCAGATCACGGCACGATTGTCCCAACCGATCGTGGCGATCCGGTCGCCCGCCTCACTCCAGCCGGCCCATGCGGCCCATCCGTCGTGAGCCTGAACCTGCAGCAAACATAGACTTCCGTCGACAGCCCAGACTCGAATGGTTCCTTCGGAGTCCGTTGAGAGGAGTCGACGACCGTCCGGAGAGAAGCTCAGGTCGAGGACCCGGCCCTTCTCCAGCCGCAGCGTGACGGCCTCGCGACCTCGAAGTCCCGCCAGGTAGTACCACTCCCAGCCGCGCAGATCTTGGCCTGTGATCTCGGGTCGCCAATGCTCGATCAGCTCGTGGACCTGACCCATACCGCCGCCATTGGCCGCCGCCGCACTCGCCAGATTCATCTCGGCGAGGTAGAGGGTCTGCTGGATCTCGGTACGTCGCGCCTCGGCAAGGTGCTGAGCCTGGCTCGCCAGCCCGCGCTGTCGGCGGAAGTGGTCTGCGGCCACCATCGACACGACGGTCGCAGAGAGCACCAGCAAAATGATGCAAGCGATCGAGGCGGCGAGGACGCGATTGCGCCGGCTCCAGCGCCAGACCCGCACCAAGGCCGAGGTACGGCGGGCGAGGATCGGCTCGTCCTCGAGGAAGCGCCGCAGGTCTTCGGCCAGCGCTTCGGCGGAGGCGTAGCGACGCTCCGGGTCCTTCGCGATCGCATGCAGGACGATCGTCTCGAGGTCCCTGGGAATCCGCGGCTCGAGCGCGCGCGGGCCGGGAGGATCCTGGTGCACGATCAACTGGATCATCTCCGCGCGACTCCCGGCCTTGAACGCGGGACGAAGCGTGAGCAGCTCATACAGCGTCAGGCCGAGCGCATACAGATCCGCCCGCTCGTCGCATCGACCTTGGAAGCGCTCCGGTGACATGTAGCGGAGTGTGCCGACGAGGTCGCCCGTCGCGGTCATCGTCTCCTGTCCGACCTCCTTGGCGAGGCCGAAGTCAGCGACCCAAACGACACCCGCCGCATCGAGGATCAGATTCGATGGCTTGATGTCGCGGTGGATGATGCCGCGCGAGTGCGAGTGAGCGAGCGCCTGGGCGACCTGGCGAGCGAGCCGCGCCACCGCGTGCTGAAAGAAGACATGGCTTCCGCTCTCGCCGCGATCGCTTCGGGCCGTCCAGCCCGTCGAATCGTCGGCTCCGGAGGTCTCCCTGATCCGAGCGCCGGCGCTGCCCGTCACCGAGGACGCTTCGGCGAGCTTCACCCGGAAGTGGTCCCGCAGGAGTGACCGAGCAATCGAGCGCGCCTCTTGGAGCCCCGGGATCGTCTGCGCCGCTCTCGAGGTGGCATCGCCAGTGGCCGCGGCAAGCTCTTGGATGACACGATCGAGGCTCGCGCCGGCGATGAGCTGCATCGCGAAGAAGAGGTACTCCCCCTCTTCTCCGACCTCGAAAACGGGAATGATGTTCGTATGGTGCAGACGTGCGGCGGCTCGTGCTTCCTGCTGAAAGCGACGCGCTGAGCTTCCTCCGCCGAGCTTTCCTTTCGAGAGGACCTTGAGCGCGACTCGTCGACCGAGCGACTCCTGCTCGGCCTCGTAGACGACCCCCATCCCGCCCCGCCCGATCTGACGAAGGATGCGGTAGCCTCCGACGCGACTCGGAGCGTCCGGAGGCGGAGGTGGCATCGCTCCTTCGTCTCGGCTCCACTGCGATGCCAGGACTTCCATCATCTCGAGCGTAGAGAACAGAGAGCGGATCTCGGTGGCGAGATCGGGATGCGCCTCGCAGTACTCCTCGATGTCGACTAGCTCGCCGCGCTGCCGGCGAGCGAGATACTGCTCGGCCAGCGCTTCGACGAGCGGATTGCTGCCGGTGGAGGCGTCCGTCATCGCAGCCTCATGTCACTTGAATGGCGCGCAAGTGACTCACGCATCGGGCAGGAGCCCGGGGATCTTCGCCAGCTCGCCGCGGAGCCGGCGCAATGCGCGAAAGTAACGCTTGCTGGCGGCCGACGTCTCGATGCCCAGCTCAGTCGCGGCCTCCAAGTTGGTCAGCTCTTCGAAGTGTCTCAAGGCGAGGATCTCGCGGTCCAAAGGGTCGAGCCGCTCCAGGGACTGGCGCAAGAGCTCGCACGCCTCGGCGCGGATCGCCTTCTGGCTGACCGAGGTCATGCTGGCGAGTAGCTGATCCGCGAGCACTTGGCTCCCCGCCTGTGGCATCGGCTCCTGCTGCAAGAAGACCTCCAGCGTGGGGTCCCGCTTCTCCGCTCCAAAGTGACGCCGGTGCACTTGGGCGAGGCGCTGCCCCGTGACTCGCCGGATCCACAAGAAGAATGGTAAGGGCTGCTTCTCGGCATAGCTGGGAAGCTGGCGCGCCAACTCCACGTACGCCTCCTGGAGCACGTCAGAAGCGTCGACTCGCCGACGCAACGTCGGGTGGAGCCGCAGGCGCACCATCATCTTCAGGCGCGGTCGAAAGGCGTCGAAGGCGGCACCCAGAGCCTGGGCGTCACCGGTTCGGGCGCGCTCGACGATCGCACTGTCCTCGGGTGGATGGGAAGTCACATTCGTCCTTCGATGGACAGAGCCGGTCCGGTTGCTCTCGAGAGGCACGGTGACCGCGTAGTGACCCGCGGTCTGAGGGGGGAGCGGTAGGAGCCACCGAGCAGTGGCCCTATCGCTGAGCTTATGGCAGGGAATGCAACGGAGCAACGCCGTGCCGTCCGGCACACGCGCGGGTCTCGCGGCCGGGAGGGACCTTCGAAAGGTCGGGACGCAGTGCCGGCGCGCTGGAGGGGGCAACCCTTGCTCGGCTCTTGACCGTTCGAAAGGCTGCAACGTCGAGCTGGCGGGTCGCAGCTCTGCCGACTCTATCCGTTTCGGTCGCGCGGGCTCTGGTTTCAGAGGCGGCGGAACGCCCGCGCTCCGAATGGAAACGCGGGCGGAGGCCTTTCCCCCTTGCCCTACTGCGCGAGCGCGAAGAGGTTGGCGCGTTGGACGAGGTCGGCGAGGCCACCCCAGCTCAATCCGAAGTACACCACCAGCACGCCGAGCCCGATGATGATGGCAGACATCACGGGCGAGCGCTTGAGGGAGTACTCCTTCTCGGACTTCTCGAGGAAGAGGGCCTTGGTGAGGCGGAAGTAGTAGTAGAGCGAGACGGCGGAGTTGAGACCGGCGATGACGGCGAGCCAGAGCATGCCGCTCTCGACGACACCTTTGAAGAGGTACCACTTGCCGACGAACCCCGCCGACGGCGGCAATCCCACCAATGAGACGAGCATCATCACGAAGGCGCCGCAGACGATCGGGGCCTTCCAGCCTGCGCCGCGGAAGTCCTCGATCTCCTCGCTTCCGACCGAGTTCGACAGGAAGATGATCATGCCGAACGCGCCGAGGGTCATGATCAAGTAAGCGACCAGATAGAACAGCACCGCTTCGGCGCCGGCCTGGTTGATGACCGCGACGCCCATGAGCAGGTAACCCGCGTGGGCGATCGACGAGTACGCGAACAGCCGAACGGCGTTCTTCTGACGGAGCGCGGCGAGGTTGCCCAGGGTCATCGTCACGGCGGCGATCACGCCGATGAGCAGCGAGAGCTTGTCCATCCAGACCGTGGCGTCGACGCTCTCGAGGCCACCCAGCCCATCGGGCGATCCGTAGAGCAGATACATGTACCGCAGCAGGATGGCGAAGCCGGCACCCTTGGAGGCGACGGCGAGGAAAGTCGTGATCGGGATCGGCGCGCCCTGGTAGACGTCGGGCAGCCAGTAGTGGAACGGCACGGCGGCGATCTTGTAGCCGAAGCCGGCCAGGATCATGAGGAACGCCAGCCCCGTCGCCTGCGGGTTGCCGTCCTCGGAGAACGCCTGGGCCAGTGCCGGTCCGATCTCGTCGAGGCGCAACGTGCCGGTCAGCCCGTAAAGCAGCGAGAAGCCGTAGAGCATCGTGCCCGAGGCGACCGAGCCGTAGATCACGTACTTGAGCGAGGCCTCGCTGCTCTTGAGGTTGCCTTTGAAGTAGCCGGTCAGGATGTAGGAAGGAATCGAGAGCAGCTCGAGGCCGATGTAGACCATGAGCAGATGCTGACTCGATACCAAGATGAAGATCCCGAGCACCGCCGACATCAAGACGAGGTAGTACTCGCCCATGCGGTTCTCGAGCCGCTTCCACGCGAGCGAGTACAGGATGACGATGGTGACGGCGACGCAGGTGAAGAGCTTGAAGAAGACGGCGAACTGGTCGACGAGGAACAGTCCACCGAAGGCTTCGACGCTCTCACCCGAGCCCATCTGCTCCCAGAGCGTTCGGGCGGCGAAGAGCAGACCGACCAGGGAGAGGAGGGCGGGGATCCGCCGATCGGCCATGCCCGGCAGGAGGTCGATGATGACGACCAACAACAGACCGACCGTCAAGTAGATCTCGGGCAAGAAGGCATTGATGTCGCTGAGCATGGAGCTCTGCGCGAGGACTGCCTGGAACATCAGGGCCTCGCTCCTCTCTTAGGCAAACGCGAACAGGTTGGCGACGCTTTCGAGGGACACCTTCATCCAGTCGAGGACCCAGCCCGGCATGATGCCGAGCAAGAGCACCAGGATCAGGAATGGCGCGAGCGTGAAGATCTCGCGGCCGTTGACGTCAGGCATCGTCTTGTACTTCTCGTTGAGCTTGCCGTAGAAGACGCGCTGGAGAGCCCAGAGAATGTATCCGGCCGTGAAGATCACGCCGGCCGCCGAGGCGATGGCGAAGTAGCGCGTGTGCGGTGCCTGGTAGCCACCGAGCAAGCACATCACCTCGCTCACGAAGTTGGCGAGGCCGGGCAAGCCGAGGCCGGCAAAGAGCGCGACGGCCGACAGGCCCGTGTACACTGGCATCTGGAGCGCCAGCCCGCCGAAGCCATTGATCTCGCGGTGATGGGCGCGGTCGTAGATGACGCCGACCATCAAGAACATCGCGGCCGAGCTGAGGCCGTGGGTGAACATCTGGAAGGCGGCGCCATTGAAGCCGAGGTTGTTGAGCGCGGCGAGACCGAGGATCACGTACCCCATGTGACTGACCGAGGAGTACGCGACGAGCTTCTTGAGGTCGGTCTGCGCCATGGCGACGAACGCGCCATACAAGATGCTGATCACCGCCAGCCATTGGATGAGCGGGATCGATCCCTCACCGACGCCGCACAGCCACTTCGCCGAGTCCGGCAGCATCTGGAAGTTGAAGCGGATCAGGCCGTAGCCGCCGAGCTTCAGGAGGATGCCGGCCAGGACGACCGAGATGGCGGTCGGCGCCTCGACGTGGGCGTCGGGCAGCCAGGTGTGGAACGGGAAGACCGGCACCTTCACCGCGAAGCCGATGAACAAGAAGATGAACATCCACTTGTCGAACGGCAGGCCGAGCAGGCTGGGTCCTTCACTGAAGGTGCCCGCCTGTCCCTGGGCGAGGAGCTCGGGGATGCGGAACGTGCCGGCTTGCAGGTACACCGCGATCAGCACGATCAGCATCAGGATCGAGCCGGCGAGGGTGTAGAGGAAGAACTTGATCGCCGCGTACTCTCGCCGCGGGCCGCCCCAGATCCCGATGAGGAAGTACATCGGCAGGAGCATCAGCTCCCAGAAGACGTAGAAGAGGAAGAAGTCGAGGGAGACGAAGACGCCGGTGATGCCCGCAGTGAGCAACAGCAGCATCGAGAAGTAACCCTTGACGCCCTTGTCGATGTTCCAGGACGCGAAGACCGCGACGAACATCAGGAGCTGTGTCAGGAGGACCAGCGGCATAGAGATCCCGTCGACACCGATGTAGTACTCGATGTTGAACTGAGGGATCCACTCGAAGGCCGCCTGCATCTGAAAGCCCGAGGCGCCCCGGTCGAAGAGGAAGTAGATCGCCACGCCGATCACCAGCGGCACGCCGGTGAAGAAGGCCGAGATCGTCTTGATCGCCTCGCTCGCCCGCGACGGCATCATCAGCACGACCGCCATACCGACGATCGGCAAGACCCAGAGGGCGGTCAGGAGATAGGACAGATCCATCGTTTCCATGGTCACTCCTGCCTTTGCAGGCTCCTTCCTTTCACTTCGGACCGTCTGGCCAAGGGGCGTCTCGGCGCCCCGGCCTCGGCGTGCATCAACCGATCAAGAGGAACGCGGCCGCCAGGCCGACGAAGCCGATGAGGAACATCATGAGGTAGGTCTGGATGCGACCGGTCTGGAGCCTCTGGCTGAAAAAGCCCCAGACGATGGTCACGAGGCCGACGAGGTTGACCAGGCCGTCGACGACGATCTTGTCGAAGAGCCCCTGGATCGCGGCCAGGACGCGCGTGATGCGCGCCGTGAGATTGACGATGCCGTCGATGATCGTCGCGTCGAACCACCACAGGAAGCGGTTCAGCCCGCCGACGATCACCTTCTTGCACAGCACCCCGATGTACACGTTGTCGAAGTAGTACTTGTTCTCGAGCAGCTTGTGCACCGGCGAGAGCGCCGCGGCGACCTTCGCCGCCGAGAGCTTCTTCCACACGTAGAAGGCGAGGGCCAAGAAGATGCCGCTCGCCGCGACGATCAAAGAGCAGATCATCGCGATGTTGTGGGAGGAGTGCTCGGCGTGCTCTTCGTGCTCGGTCAGGTGCGGCGGCTCGGCGTGGTTCAAGAACGCCGCGCCGGTGTCGGCGACGGCGAGCGACGGCGTGCCCACGTGATCCTGGAACCAGCGTGTGCCAATGCCGAGGTCGGCCGTCAGGCCGATACCGCCCGAGGCGATGGCGAGGACCGCCAGGATGATCAGCGGCACGGTCATCACTTTGGGCGACTCGTGCGCATGGTCGGCGTGCTCGCTCTTCGTCTCACCGAAGAAGGTGAGGCAGATCAGGCGGAACATGTAGAAGGCGGTCACGCCGGCGGCGATCAGGAGGAACAGGAACGGAAGGGCGTAGAGCCAGTCCGCTCCGCCGCCGCCGGGGATCATCCAGCGGTACAGGGCGCCCGCCAAGATCATGTCCTTGGACAGGAAGCCCGAGAGGAGCGGCACACCCGAGATCGCGAGCGTCGCGATGAACATCGTCCAGAAGGTGATGGGCATCTTCTTCCGGAGGCCGCCCATCTCGCGCATGTCCTGGTGGTGGTGCATGCCGTAGATGACCGAGCCCGACCCGAGGAAGAGCAGCGCCTTGAAGAAGGCGTGCGTCATCAGGTGGAAGAGGCCGGCGGTGACCGCGCCGACGCCGACGGCGGCGATCATGTACCCGAGCTGGCTGATGGTCGAGTAGGCGAGGACCTTCTTGATGTCGTTCATCACGATGCCCAAGAAGGCGGCGAAGATCGCGGTCGTCGCGCCGACCAGGGCGATCACCAGCAGCGCTTCGGGCGTGAACACCACGAAGAGTCGACCGACGAGGTAAACGCCGGCGGCGACCATCGTCGCCGCGTGGATGAGCGCCGAGACCGGCGTCGGGCCCTCCATCGCGTCGGGCAGCCAGACGTGCAGCGGCATCTGGGCGGACTTTCCGACGGCGCCCATGAAGAGCAAGACGCCGGCGGCGGTCAGCAATCCGGCCGAGAGCGCGCCACCCGCGGTCGGGTCGGCGGCGAGGGCGGCGAAGAGCTCTCGATAACCGAGGACACCGAAGGCGGTGAACAGGATCGCGATGCCGAGGAAGAAGCCGAAGTCACCGACGCGGTTGGTGATGAACGCCTTGACGCAGGCGGCCGCGGCCGAGGGCTTCTCGAACCAGAACCCGATCAAGAGGAACGACGAGACACCCACCAGCTCCCAGAAGACGTAGAGGAAGAGCAGGTTGTCCGAGAGCACCAGGCCGAGCATCGAGAACGAGAACAGCCCGAGGTAGCCGAAGTAGCGCGAGTATCTCGGATCGCCGTGCATGTACCCGATCGAGAAGAAGTGCACGAGCGTACTGACCAGCGTCACGACGACGAGCATGATCGCCGTCAGGTTGTCGAACAGGATGCCCGGCTTGATGACGAAGCCGGTGATGTCGATCCAGGTGGGGTTGAGGTTCTCCGTGATCTGGTTGCCGTCCGCATCGACGCTGGCGACTTGGTCCGACCCGAAGGCGAGCTCTGGAGCTCCGTCGTGCATCAGCATCTTCACGAAGAGGAAGAGCGCCAGCACCAGGCAGATCGAGATGTTCATCGTCGCGAGCCAGTCGCCCTGACGGGGCAGCTTGCGGCCGAAGAAGATCTGGATGACGAAGGAGCACAGCGGGAGAAGCAGAATGATCAGCATCAGGACGAGGTCGGGTGCCCCGAACTGGCTGAGGTTGAAGAAGTCCATCGCTCTCTATCCGGAGTGGGCTCTTTGGGTTTCGGTGCCGGTCAATGCTTCAGCTCGCTCGGCGTGTCGACGTCGACGTTCTTGAAGTTGTTGTAGATATTCAGAACGATCGCGAGCGCCACGGCCGCTTCGGCCGCGGCCAGGATGATCACGAAGATCGAGACGATCTGCCCGTCGATGTTGTCGCCGTAGCGCGAGAACGTCACGAAGTTCAGGCTCGCCGCGTTCAGGATCAGCTCGACGCCGAGCAGGATGTACACCAAGTTGCGCCGCGCCAGGATCGTCACCAATCCCAGGAAGTACAGGATGGCGCTGACGCCCAGGTAATACTCGATCGGGATGCCTTCCACGGTCGTCTCCTCTGCCGTCCTCGGTCCTCAGTCGACGATCTTGCGCCGGCGCGCGAGATACGCGGCACCGATGAGCGCGGCCAGGAGCAGGACCGAGGCCACCTCGAAGGGCAGCAGGTACTCCTCGCGCGTCAGGAGCTGACGGCCGATCTCCGCGATGGTGCTGTCGGGGGGACGCAGCTCTTCGGTCTTCCAGGTCGCGTTCGTCAGGACCCAAAGCAGGCCCACCAAGACGATCGCACCCAGCACCAAAGCGCGCAGGAAGCGCATCGGTACGAAGTCGCTGCGCCGCGACGGCGTCAGCATGACGCCGAAGAGCAAGAGCACCATGATCCCGCCGACGTAGATCAGGATCTGCGACGCCATCACGAAGTCCGCGCCGAGCGTCAGGTACAGCCCCGCCACCCCGAAGAAGGTGAAGAAGAGGCCGAACGCCGAATGCACGATCGAGCGGTGGGAAGCGACGACGAACGCCGAAACCACCGTGATCAACGCGAACGCAACGAAGGCGAAGAGAGCCGCCGTCATGGATCTCGTTCCCTCAGGGACTGAGCAAGTAGGGGGAATCGTCAGCGGGAAGACGGAGGCCGTTTCCGGTCTGGGCATACTGCGGCCCCCGTCGACAAGACCCCAAACCTTACCGAATCACCGCGAAAAGAAAAGCCCGGAAAGACCCGCTGTTTTCGCGCGCTTCGCACACCTCGCCAGAGCGCGTCGCCTGACCATCCTGGCGGCCGAAATCCACCGCGAAACGGGCCTTCGCTCAGAGCACTCGCCAGCTCAGAACGGGCACGTTCGAGCGACGGAAGGACTCGTCACCACCGGTGATCAGAGTGACTCGCGCGTCCTCACCGGCGAGCGATTCTCTCCAAAAGCGCAGCCCCTTGATGAAGTCCGAAGCATACGTCTTCCCCGACTTCACCTCGATCGCCACTCGCCGCGGCCCTTCACCCGAGACGATGTCGATCTCGTGTCCCGCCGAGTCTCGCCAGAACGTGAGCTCCGGCTCGCGCCCGCGGTGGAAGCTCGCCTTCCAGAGCTCGGAGACCACGAAGCTCTCGAACACGTTTCCGCGCGAGGCATGAATCTCCAGCTCTGCCGGCGCTCGGATGCCCAGGAGGTAGCAGAGCAGCCCCGAGTCCAAGAAGTACAGTTTCGGACTCTTGGTCAGTCGCTTGTTGAAGCTCTCGTGGTGCGGTCCGAGGAGCTTCACGACGAAGCTGGCCTCGAGGATCGAGATCCAACGCCTGGCCGTCGAGTGCGTGACGCCGGCATCATTGGCCAAGGAGCTCAGGTTCAGGAGCTGGCCGGTACGCCCGGCGCACAGCCGAACGAACCGACCGAAGGTCTCGAGGTCACCGACGTTGGTCAGTTGCCGGACGTCTCGTTCGACGTAGGTCCGGAAGTAGCTCTCCAGCCATGTCGTCGGCTCGAGCGCTCGGTCATGGATCCTCGGATAGCCTCCAGTCCAGAGCAGCTCGAAGAGATCGAACCGGCTCGTACGGTCGTTTGACGGGAGCTCCTCACCCAGTGACTGCGGCTCCAGTGGCAGGCGCCCTTCGAGCTCACTGAGGGACAAGGGAAGCAGGCTCAGAATGGCCGTTCGCCCCGCCAAGGACTGACTGACCGAATCGAGGAGCAGGAAGTTCTGGGATCCCGTCAGCACATAGCGTCCCGGCCGGTCATCCTGATCGACCCGGCCCTGAAGGTAGGAGAACAGCTCCGGAGTCCGCTGGATCTCGTCCAGGATCACCCCTGCACCGGTGTCGTAGCGATCGAGGAATCCCCGAGGGTCTTCCAGAGCGAACGATCGGAGGTCCGGCTCCTCGAGAGATGCGTAGTCATGCTCGGTGAAGGTGCTTCGAACGAGCGTGGTCTTGCCGGATTGACGGGGCCCCGAGACGGTGACGACGGGGTATTGGCGAGCCAAGTCCTGGAGTCGGCCGGTGAGGGTTCTGGGGATCATTCAGCCATCTTGCAGATTGAATATCGAATATTCAATCTGCAAGAAAGTGAGGAAGCCCCCGTGCGGCAGAATGTTGTGAGCGGGCAAGAAAGAGAACGACTGGCTGAAGCCGAGGTATACGACGTTCCGCTCAGCCTTCCTTCTTGTCGCCGCCTTCGGCCTTCTTCTTGTCTGCCGCGGCAGCTTTCTTGGCGGCCTTCTCGGCAGCGATGGCGTCGACCTCTTTCTTCTGGGCGGAGCTGATGCCTTCCCAGGTGAGCATGTTGCGGACGAGGTCCATGCGGCTGTAGCGAGAGAAGTCGAACTCCTTGCCCATGTGGATGCAGTCGGTCGGGCAGGGGAAGCAGCACAGCTCGCAGAACATGCAGAGCCCGTAGTCGATGTCGAAGCGCGCCCAGTCGTAGAGGCCCTTCTCGGGCAGCTCGGACTCGATGTGGATGCAGTCGACCGGGCAGGCGAGGGCGCACACCTTGCAGGAGATGCACTTCTCCTGCTCGAGGTAGTGGATGCCTCGGAAACGCTCATCGATCTCCGGCCGCTGGTCGGGATACTGCAGGGTGACCGGCTTGTCGAAGAAGGTCTTCAGGGTGATGACCATCCCCTTGACGGCGGTCTGTACGGCAAAGCCGAAGTCCTTGAAGGTCTCGACCACGGAAGCTTCTCCAAACGTTGGCGATACGGTTCAGGAAAGGTCAGGGACGGCGAAGGAAGCCCAGGATCCGCTCGTTGGCATCGGTCAGATCCCAGATCGTCGCGCCCAGCAGCATGAAGAACGCCAGCGGCGTGAGCACCTTGTAGCCGAGCGTCATGACTTGGTCGACTCGAAGGCGCGGCAGCGTCCATCGGATCCAGATCATGACCGAGATGCTGATCAGGATCTTCACGATCAGGATGAGGAACATCAGGATCGCGCTGTCACCCTGCAGGCCGAAGAGATCGCCGCCGCCGAAGAAGAAGATGGCGCCGATGGCGGAGATCAGGGTCATGCTGGCGTACTCCTCCATGAAGAAGAAGGAGAAGCGCAGGCCGCTGTACTCGGTGTGGAAGCCGGCCACGAGCTCCGACTCGGCTTCGGGCAGGTCGAAGGGGGCGCGCTTGCAGCCCGCCAGGCCGGCCACGTAGAAGATGAAGAACACGACCGGCATGAACGGGCTGCGCCAGAGCAGCCAGTTGCCACCGAGCTGATCGGCGGTCGCATCGGCGAGGCTCAAGCTGCCGACGATCATCACCGGCACGAGGACGCTCAAACCCAAGGGGATCTCGTAACTGACCACCTGCGCGGCTTCTCGCATCGCGCCGTAGAGCGACCATTTGTTGTTCGAAGCCCAGCCGGCCATGATCACGCCGATGACCTCGGTCGCGATGATCGAGGTGATGAGGAAGATCCCCAGATCGATGTCGGCGACCATGATGCCTTCACCGGTCTCGGTGTCGTAGGAGAACGGCACGGCCGCGAATGCGGCGACCACCCCCGCGAGCA
The DNA here is from genome assembly GCA_040219065.1 of Planctomycetota bacterium. GTDB lineage: Bacteria > Planctomycetota > OFTM77 > OFTM77 > OFTM77 > OFTM77. The sequence continues at coordinate 7,965 of JAVJTD010000169.1, read as the reverse complement.
CGATCATCGGCGCGAACGCGAAGAGGAACTTGTTCGCCCCAGTCGGGATGATGTCTTCCTTGCGGAGCAGCTTGAAGGTGTCCGCCAGGGTCTGGAGCAGTCCGAAGGGACCCACCCGGTTCGGGCCGCAGCGCGCTTGGATGCGACCGGCGATGCGGCGCTCCATCCACACGTAGAGCATCACGGAGAGGGCGATACCGCTCATCAAGCCACCGGCCGCGACCAGGCCATAGAGCACGACGCGGATCGACTCGGGGATGATCTCGATATCGACACCGACGAGACCGAGGAGCCACTCGAAGGTGGAATGAATGGCTCGAATGACGGTGGATTGCTCGAACATGGTTCTCTCTGCGGTTTCCAAGCGGCCGGGTCACCAGCCGGTCAAAGGTGTTCCGTTCCGTCAGCGATCGACTTCGCCCAGGACGATGTCGGTCGAGCCGATGACCATGACGGCGTCGGCGATCATCGTGCCAGGCAGGAGCTTCTCGAGGATCGAGAGATTACAGAACGACGGGCCGCGCACCCGCAGCCGATAGGCGTTCTTCGACCCGTCGGAGAGCACGTAGAAGCCCAGCTCGCCGCGAGGGTTCTCGATGCCGACGTACGCCTCGCCGACCTTGGGCTTGAAGACCTTGGGCACCTTCGCCTTGTGCGAGCCTTCGGCGGTCTCGAGCAGATCGAACGCCTGGCGCACGATCTTCGCCGACTCCTTCATCTCGACCATGCGGACCCAGTAGCGGTCCCAGCAATCGCCGAGCGTGCCCATCTCGCCCTGGCCGACGGGCACGTCGAAGTCGAAGCGGTCGTAGCCGAGGTAGGGGCGGTCGCGACGCAGGTCCCACGAGATACCCGAGCCACGGAGCATCGGGCCGGTGAGGCCGTAGTCGTAACACTCCTCGGGCGTGATGACGCCGATGTTGGCCGAGCGGCGGATGAAGATACGGTTGTAGCTGAGGAGGTTGTTGTACTCGGTCCAGCGCTTCTCGAAGCGATCGAGGAAGTCGAGGACCTTGTCCTTCCACCCCTCGGGCGCGTCGTTCACCACGCCGCCGATGCAGACGTAGTTGTACGTCAGGCGAGCGCCGCAGATCTTCTCGAAGAGCGTCAACATCTCTTCGCGCTCTCGCCAGGCGTGGAAGAACGGCGTCATGGCGCCCGAGTCGAGGCCGTAGGTGCCGAAGGCGATCAAGTGGCTGGCGATGCGGTTCAATTCGACGATGATGATGCGCAGCAAGGTCGCGCGCTCGGGGATCTCGAGCCCCGCCAGGCTCTCTACGACCATCGCGTAGCCGAGGTTGTTGTTCATCGCCGCGAGGTAGTCCATCCGGTCGGTGTACGGCTGGAACTTCACGTAGTCGAGGCATTCGCCGATCTTCTCGGCGCAGCGGTGGAGGTAGCCGATGTGGGGATGGGCTTCGGTGACGATCTCGCCGTCGGTGCGAAGGAGCACGCGGAGCACGCCGTGCGTGGAGGGGTGCTGCGGTCCCATGTTGATGTACATCTCATCGGTGGCGATGTCGCCTGCACCGATGAGCACATCGCGGTCGATGTCGTCCTGGAGCCGGATCTCGCGTTCGGACATGGAATCGTCTCTCCAGCCTCTTCGGGCTCAGATCTTCTCGTTGCGCTCGTAGGGGATGCCGCGGTACTCGGTCGGGAACTCGTAGTCCTTGCGGAGCGGATGCCCGACCCAGTCGTCCGGGCAGAGGATGCGCGTCGGGTTCGGGTGGCCGCGGAACTCGATGCCCATCAAATCGAAGGTCTCGCGCTCGTGCCAGTTCGCTGCCGACCAGACGTCGTGGACGGAGTCGACGATCGGCTCGGTGCGCGGCAGGTCGACCTTGATCGTGACGCGCTGGTTGTGCTCTTGGCTGTGGAGGTGGTAGACGACCGTCCACTTCTCATCGGGCCAGTCGAGCCCGGTCACGAGGAGGCACATGTTGAAGCGCAGCTTCTCGTCGTCGCGCAGGAACAGGGCCACATCGTGCCATTGGGCGGGATCGATCTGGATCCAAGGATCCCCGATCTCGGGCTCCTCGATGGACACGACGCCGGAGATGCGTCCTTGGATGTCCTCGAAGATCTCCTTCGTGTTCAACGATCTTCTCCTCAGCTCGCCTGGGCGCTCGGGCGGGTGATGACCCGCTCCTTCATCATCTTGTCCTGGACGCGCATGACGCCTTCGAGGAGCGCCTCGGGACGTGGCGGGCAGCCGGGCACGTACACGTCGACGGGCACGATCAAGTCGACGCCGTTGACCACGTGGTAGCCGTACTTGCAGTACGGTCCGCCCGCGATGACGCAAGCGCCCATGGCGATCACGTACTTCGGATCGGGCATCTGCTCGTAGAGGCGCTTGACGCGCGGGGCCATCTTGAAGGTGACGGTGCCCGCCACGATCATCAGGTCGGCCTGGCGCGGGGTGGCGCGGAATGCACCGGCGCCGAAGCGGTCCATGTCGTACTTGGGCGCGCCGACGGCCATCATCTCGATGGCGCAGCAGGCGAGGCCGAAGGTCATGGGCCAGATGGACGACTTGCGCGACCAGTTGAGCAGCCAGTCGACCTTGGTCGTGACGATGTTGTCCTTGAAGCTATGCTCGAAGAGCCCCATGTCGGGATCCTTTGATCGTCTCGGGAATCGGGTGCGGGCGCCCCTCTTGGGAGAGGCGAGCTCGTCTCAGTGCGCGTGCCCGGCCTCGGCGGCTCCTTGGAGCTCGAGATCGGTCTCGGCCTTCTGGGTCTCGGCTGTCGCGACCTTGGCTTCCTGCTCGCGGCGATGGGCGAGCGCGGCGCGGCGCTGGGCTTCGGTCGACTTGACCCAGTCGAGGTCGCCCTTCGCCCAGAGGTAGATCAAGCCCAGGAAGAGGATCGCCACGAAGACGACGACCTCGAAGAAGACCAATCCGCCCTGGCCGGCTGCCTTGAACTCCTGGAAGACCGCCGCCCACGGGAAGAGGAAGGCGATCTCCACATCGAAGATGATGAAGATCAGAGCGACGGTATAGAACCGAATGTCGAACTGGACACGGTTCGGTCCGATCGGATCCTCGCCGCACTCGTAGGCGGACATCTTCTCGGGGTTCGGCTTCTTCGGCCGCACCAGCGATCCGACGACCATGTTGACGCCGACGAAGCCGATGCCGACCAGGAAGAAGATCAGGATGTTCGTGTACTCGAAATACATCGTTGTCTCTCGCTTCGAGAGGTGAGGGAGAGTCGCTCCCCCTCACCGGTTCAGCGGCATCGCCTCAGGACTTGGCCCCGACCGTCCACGTGTCCCCGGCGGTCAGCAGCGCCTGCAGGTCGCCCGGGCCGTTCTTCGCCTTGGCATTCTCGACCTGACGCACCATGTCGCCATCGAAGGTCTCGGCCTCGCGGCGGCAGAAGACACCGATCGGCGTCGGGGTGCCATCGCCCTGACCGAGCTGGGAGAGCACATAGGCGCGCGCGGTGTTCGTGTCCGTCTCGTCGTGGACCCACAGGTCGCTCTCGGAAGCACCGACGACCTCGGCTTTCAGCCCGTTCAGGCGCAGCGCCTTGTCGTGATCCTTGCCGAAGACGAGCGGCTTGTGGTCTTGCATATCGACGAGGGCATCATCACGGACGGTCTTCTCGGTCACGCTGGCGAAGGCGCCGTCGTTGAACACGTTGCAGTTCTGGAAGATCTCGACGAAGGCCGTGCCCTTGTGACGGGCCGCTGCCTCGATGGTCGCCTTGAGGTGCGGGACCATGATGTCGATCGTGCGCGCGACGAAGGTCGCGCCGGACCCGATTGCCAGGGCGAGGGGGTTGAAGGGACGATCGACCGAGCCGAAGGGCGTCGACTTGGTGACCTTGCCCACCTCGGAGGTCGGCGAGTACTGCCCCTTCGTCAGGCCGTAGATCCGGTTGTTGAACATCAGGATCTTGACGTCGAGGTTGCGGCGCATGGCGTGGATCAGGTGATTGCCACCGATCGAGAGGGCGTCGCCGTCACCAGTCGCGATCCACACCGAGAGCTCGGGGTTGGCGAGCTTGACGCCCGTCGCCACCGCCGGCGCGCGGCCGTGGATGGTGTGGAACCCGAAGGTGTCCATGTAATACGGGAAGCGGCTCGAGCAGCCGATGCCCGACACGACGACGAACTTCTCCCGCGGGATGCCCAAGGTCGGGAACACGTTCTGAACGGCCTTGAGGATGGAGTAGTCGCCGCAGCCCGGACACCAGCGCACCTCCTGGTCCGTGGTGAAGTCCTTGGCGGTCAGCTCGGTCGGGCTCATCTCAGCTCTCCAACATCTCTTGGACCTTGTTCAGGATCTCGACCTTCTTGAAGGGCTTGCCCTGGACCTTGTTCAGGCCGACCGCCGGTACGAGGAAGCGGTCCCGCAGCAGCTTGACGAGCTGGCCGCAGTTGAGCTCGGGCACGAGCACCTTCTCGTAGCGCGCGAGCACCTCGCCCAGGTTCTTGGGGAACGGATTGAGGTGACGCAAGTGCAAATGAGCGATCGAAGAGTCGCCCTTGCGCTCGAGGTCGCGCCGCACGCCCGCGATGGCTCCATAGGTGCTGCCCCACCCGACGATCAACAGCTTGCCCGATTCGGGGCCCTCGACCTCGGCCGGCGGGATCTCGTCGGCGATGCGCTCGACCTTGGCGCGTCGCAGATCGATCATGAGCTGATGGTTGTCGGGGTCGTAGCTGACATTTCCGGTCTGGTCTGCCTTCTCGAGGCCACCGACGCGGTGCTCGAGTCCGGCCGCGCCCGGGATCGCCCAAGGACGGGCCAGCGTCTTCGGATCACGGGAGTAGGGCAAGAATCCCTGCGGCTCGGTGCAGAACGGCACCGAGATGTCCGGTAGATCGTCGGCGGCCGGCACCTTCCACGGCTCGGAGCCATTGGCGAGGTAACCGTCCGTGAGGCAGATGACCGGCGTCATGTACTTGAGGGCGATGCGTGCCGCCTCGAACGCCGCATTGAAGCAGTCCGCCGGCGTGCTCGCCGAGACGATCGGCATCGGGCTCTCGCCGTGACGACCGTACATCGCCATCAAGAGATCGGCCTGCTCGGTCTTGGTCGGCAAGCCCGTCGAAGGGCCACCGCGCTGGACGTCGCAGATCACGAGCGGCAGCTCGACCATCAAGGCCAGCCCCATCGCCTCGCCCTTGAGCACCATGCCCGGGCCGCTGGTGCAGGTAACGGCGAGGTTGCCGGTGAAGGCCGCGCCGATGGTGGCCGCGATGGCCGCGATCTCGTCCTCGGCCTGGAACGTCATCACGCCGTAGTTCTTGTACCGCGAGAGTGCGTGCAAGACGTCACTGGCGGGTGTGATCGGGTACGTGCCGTAGAAGACGGGTAGCTTCGACTTCTGGCCGGCAGCGATCAAGCCGAGCGCCAAGGCGGTGTTCCCGATGATGTTCCTGTACAAGCCCGGCTCGAGGGGCGCGGGCGCCACCTTGTAGGTGTGCTGGAAGATCTCGGTCGCTTGGCCATAAGCCCAGCCGCCCTTGAGGGCGAGGCGGTTGGCCTTGGCGACCTCGGGCAGCTTCTTGAACTTCTCGCCGATCCACTGATAGGTGTTCTCGAGCGGCCGGTTGTACAGCCAGAAGAGGACGCCCAAGGCGAAGAAGTTCTTGCTGCGGTCCTTTTCCTTGGGAGTGAGTGTCGTCTCCTCGAGCGCATCGCGGGTGAGGCGCGTCAGCTCGATCGGCAGGACCCGGAATGCGTCGAGCGAGCCGTCCTCGAGGGGGTTCTTCTCGCCGTAACCCGCCTTCTTGAGGTTGTTCGAGCTGAAGGAGTCGGTGTTGACGATGATCACGCCGCCCTTGGGCAGATCCGCCAGGTTCACCTTGAGCGCCGCCGGGTTCATCACCACCAGGACGTCGGGCTGATCACCCGGGGTCATGATGTCCAAGCTCGAGAAGCGAAGCTGGTAACCGCTCACTCCGGGCAGCGTCCCGGCTGGGGCGCGAATCTCGGCCGGGTAGTCGGGCAGCGTCGCCAGGTCGTTGCCGACCAGCGCGGCTTCGGTGGTGAACCGATCGCCGGTCAGCTGGATCCCGTCACCCGAGTCACCCGCGAAGCGAATGACGACCTCTTCGATCTCCTCCACCTGGGGCGGCTTCGGCTGCGTCGTGTCCACACCCATCCGTCGATCATCCTATTCCACTCGCTCGATGAGCCAGGAGACGGGACCACCTCGCCGGCGAGGCGTCCGGGCGAGCTCGATGCTGCGGCTCTGGCGTCGGTGCTTGGGAGCATCGCCGAGCCGAGAGCCTCGCAGAGCCGAGTCGCGCGCTTCTGGAGCACACCCTTGCGAATTCGTTCTGTTTCCATCCGAGTCCGAGCACACGATCGACGCCCCCGCCGATCGGGCTTGACAGTTCCCCGGTCTCCGACCTCGAATCCCCCGTTCGACGGGCGATTCGTCAGGACCGAATCCTCATCATCGATGGTCGGCAGCAGAGCCGCCGACTGACCGATGGTGCGCACGAAGACCGGTCCGGTCGGGTCAAGGGCGGTACAGGGTATCAACCGCACTGCGGTGCGGCAATGCCTCGAAGCGCTTCCTGGCAAACTGTTTTCATCGAGACGATCGCCGGCTCCGCCAGAGGGTCCAAGCCGCCGCCCCCAGCCCGAGAGAAACGAGCCCGACACCCAGGATCCAGCGGTGGTCCGTCGGGTCTTCGGCGGGTGAGAGCGAGTGATCGGAGACTCGGACCGGCAGGTCGATCTCGAAGCGCCGCGTGACCGGCAGGTAGATCTCCTCTTCCGTGCCACCGCGGAAGCGCAGGCGACCATCGAGGCGGCAGAGCGAGCCGGCCGACAGGTCTTCGGGGAGACGGATGGGGAGGAAGGCGTCGAACGTCCCGCGCAGGATTCCGATCGGCTCGAACTCGCCATTGTCGATGGGCTCGGGCTCGGGTAGCTCGAGCGGCCCCATCGAGCCTCCTGGCGGTGCCAGCAGCCCGACGCTCTCGGTGCCGGCTACCTGCAGGTGACCGCCGTCCTCGAGCACGAATCGCAAACGAAGCCTCAGGGTCTCGCCGGGCGAGAGGTGCCTGGGGATATCCTCGAGGAAGACGTCTCCCCAAGGCTCCTTGGCGACCTGGACCAGGGCCGATTGCTCCTGACCGCTCGCGAGTCCCCAGAGCATGAGCAAAACCACCGATCGGAGGAGGCTCCGGGCGGTCGACTTTCGCCGAGATGTGAGGCGCTCGTGCACTAGTCGTTTGGTCCCTTGAGCTTGACGCATCTCCGCTCAACGCGGTATAGTCACGGGATTCCTCTCCGGACAGTTATCGGGCTGGATGGAGAACAAACCACCGAGAAATCCGACGCCGCCTCTCCCTCCAACTCCTCTCCTGGAAGCGCTCGATCATGAGCGCCTCGTCGTCCCGGATCGGCCGAGCCGACGATGACCCGTCAGTTCGTCAGGAATCAGCGAATGAGCCCTACACTAAGCTGCGTCCAGACCGAAGCCGGAATCGACACGAGCCCCCTCTCCACGACCTCGCAGATCACCCCCCGCGAGCCCGAGACCTCCGACGAGACGAGTGCCCACTGCAGCGTCGATCCTCGCTACGAAGGCACCGACGCATACACCCTCAGCCAGATCGCCAGCGAGCAGCTCCTCGATCTCGGCGAAGACCCCGCCTGAAGAGAATCACGCGGCCAAACCAGAGCCCGCGCGACCGAAACGGAAAGCGGTCACCGAGCAGGAAGCCGCCTCCTCGATATCGCTGATGACAGGGCCAAGAGGCGCCGAGCAAGGGGCCACTCGGAATGCGCTGTCTCGCCGGAGCGCCGCCCCTCGGCCCAAGCTCGCTCGTGAGAGTCTCACTGACAGACCCGGTCTTCGGCTCGCTCGGCGAAGACCCCGCCTGAAGAGAATCACGCGGCCAAACCAGAGCCCGCGCGACCGAAACGGAAAGCGGTCACCGAGCAGGAAGCCGCCTCCTCGATATCGCTGATGACAGGGCCAA
>JAVJTD010000168.1:0-3277 GCA_040219065.1 Planctomycetota bacterium | reverse complement strand
ATCTGCTGTCGTCGCGACGGCGTGCCCGGGCCCAAGCTCGCTTGCGTAGAGCCCTCGCCGACAGACTCGGTCACCGGCTCGCTCGACTTGGGCACTCCAATGCACTCGAGTACGTTTCACCACTTGTATGCTCCGGCGCGGCGCCGGAGCATACAAGTGGTGAAACGTACTCGAGTGCATTGGAGTGCCCAAGTCGAGCGAGCCGGTGACCGAGTCTGTCGGCGAGGGCTCTACGCAAGCGAGCTTGGGCCGGGGCACGCCGTCGCGACGACAGCTCACTCCGAGCGGCCCCCTTGCTCCGCACCTCCTGGCTCCATCGTCGGCAACTTCGAGGAAGCGGCTTCCAGCTCAACAGCCGCTCCCCGTTTCGGTCGCGCGGGCTCTGATCGCCTCGCGCGGGCTTTGGGCTCAATACAGCATCGGAAGGTCGCGAAGGACGATCTCGGAATCCGATCGTAAGGTCGAACGGCTGGATTCTCGATAAGGCTGAGCGAACACACATCAGCCGAAATCCCGAGGACATCCATGAAGCCGCATCATGCCGTTTGGGCGATCGTGCCTGCCGTGATCTTGTTGGTGGGAGTGACGCTGGTCCTGATGGATGACGAGGAGCCACAGGTTCGTGAGCGCTCCGAGTTTCGTGTCGCCGATCTTCCCGACCCGAACCTGCAGCAATTGGAAGAGGACCGCACACGCGCGCCTCGCCAGGCCGAGACGACGCGATCGGAGGCGCAACAGCCCGCGGCGGCTCCGCGCGAGTCGCTCACCGAACGCCGCGCATTGGAGTATGCGATCGGTCGCGCTGCGGCCCGAGCACCGGTTCCCGTTCCGGTTCCGCGAGGAACGCCGCCTGTCTCCAGCCAGCGGCCGCCCCATCAATTCCTCACCGTCGGCTCGATCGACCTGATCATCGCCGACCCGAATCTCAACCGCAGCGGCCGCATGCTCGATGGAACGCAGCGCTCGGAGCTCTTCGAGGTCCTGGCGACCGTCGAGCGCGACATCCGCGAGTCGATGCGGCAGCAGTCGCAAATGCTCGACGAGGTCGCGGCCGATCTCAAGCAGCGCGGCGAGACGATCCTTCCCGACGAGAATGGCAATCCGCCCGAGCCATCCTTTACTGGCGAGCTGATTCGCACCGTCGCCGGTCGCAGTGGGCCCGAGTACGTCCAAATCGATCCGCGTGGCTTCCCGAAGCTCGAGTCGGCGATGCAGGCGATCGAGGAGAAAGAGAAAGCGGGCGTGCAGAAGGTCCGGGCCTTCTTCGACGGATTGCGCTGAGTGCCACGAGCGAGCTTGGGCAGCGGCCGTTAGTGGGCGAGGGTCAGGCCACGGAGCTTCGGATGTGATGGCTGGGTCCTCCTCCGAGGCGCTTGGATGGAGGACACGGAGACCGGCTGAAGCCGGCGGTCCGAACGCGCCACGTTTCCGATCAAGTCGGGTCAGCCGGACCGTCGAACCATGAGGCGGGGCGAGCGGTCACGAGGAAAACGACCATGAGATCGAAGCTCTCTCGTTTCCTGGCAATCACCTTGATCTGCGGATGCCTCCCGAGCTGCTCCGTCTTCTCGAGCATCATCCTTGTCGGACGCTTCGGGGCCGAGACGGATCCGCCGCCGCCGAGTGCGGCGGATCGTCACGAAGCCTCAGCCGACGAATTGGACGTCGACGGCGTGCGGGATGAGCCCGGCCTCGTGGCCTCGCTTCAGGAATAGCCGGACCGCTTCGCGGCCGTCGTCGCCGTAGTCGATCGTGCGCTGGTTGACATACATGCCGACGAACTCGTCCGCCTGTCCCCGGTCCAGGCCGCGTCCGTATGCCAGTGCGTGATCCAGCGCGCCTTCGCGGTGATCGAGAGCGAACTGAATGCTCTCGCGGAGCAGGCGCCCGACCTGCTCCATGCGCTCCTCGCCGAGGTCTCTCCGAATCGCGTTGCCGCCGAGCGGCAGCGGTAGGCCACCCGTCTCACCGCCCCACCACTCACCCAGATCCAAGAGCAGCTCGAAGCCGCGGTCCGCAAACGTGAGCTGCCCCTCGTGGATGATCAACCCCGCATCGGCCTGACCCGACTCGACCGTGTCCATCACCTTGTCGAAGTCGACGACCTGAGCGACGAAGTCCGGCTGGTAGAGCTTCATGGCGAGGTAGGCCGAGGTCATCTTGCCCGGAATGGCGATCGTCTTGCCCGCGAGCTCCGTCGCCGGATCGAACGGCTTCTTGGCGACCAACCGCGGCCCGTAGCCTTCACCCATGCTCGCCCCGGAGCTCAAGAGCGCGTACTTGTCCGCCAAGTAGGCATAGGCGTGGATCGAGACGGCCGTGACCTCGAACTCGGCGGTGTCCAGCGCCTTGCGATTCAGGGTCTCGATATCCTGCAGCACGTGCTCGAAGGTGAGCCCCTCGGTGTCGATCTGATCCTTGGCCAGGGCGTAGAACATGAAGGCGTCGTCGGAGTCCGGACTGTGGGCGACGCGGATCTTGGTGGGCGCTTCGGTCGACATGGTCGTCAGCTCGCTCGATTCGGGTTCAATGTTCCAGATGAGAGGCCGCGAGCATAGCACAATGCCCGCTGGGCAGCAGGCCTCCGTCGCGCTTGTCACAGGAGCCAGATTGCCGCACCGAGAACCGTCCCGTAGGCTGCTCGGATGGGAAGCTCGAGGTACCGGCCTCTGAACCGGCGGCGAGACCGATTCGGAGGATGGTACCCAAGCCGAGCGAGCCCGTGATCGGATCACTCGGTGAGGACTCGAGACGAGCGAGCATGGGCCGGACAGCCCGATGGGGCCAGAAGCTCGCGCTCCCGATAAAGCCACGAACACACCACTCACCAAGCGACCACTGACCTGAAACTAGCTCAGCGGGAATCCCTGTATCCCCCGACTTCAGTCGGGGTTGGTTCCCCGGCTTCAACCGGGAGGTGGCCCTCAGGCCCAGTTTCACCCCTGTATGCTCCGCCGGTCCGCCGGCGGGGGCCGGGCTGACCTGAAACTAGATCCAGCGACCGAAAACAGAGCCCGCGCGACCGATACGGGGAGCGGTCACCGAGCTGGATGCCGCATCCTCGACGGTGCCGCCGATCGAGCGGAAAGGTGCCGAGCAAGGGGCCGCACGGAGTGCGCTGTCTCGCCAGCACGGCCGCCCCCGGCCCAAGCTCGCTCGGAAAGCCTTCACAGACAGACCTGGTCACCGGCTCGCTCGACTTGGGCACTCCATCTCCCTTGGGCACTCCATCTCCCTCGGGGGGCCCAGTTTCACTACTGAGATCGGAAGAGCACAC
>JAVJTD010000269.1:0-14313 GCA_040219065.1 Planctomycetota bacterium | reverse complement strand
CGGTTGAGCGAGGGACGTCGTATCCACCGACGTCGTATCCCCCGGCTTTAGCCGGGTTGTTTCCCCGGCTTTAGCCGGGCCGGCCAACGGCCGGTTCTGAAATGCGGGCAGAACGCCCGCGTTCGCCCCTTCACTTCCGCGTCAACGGCACAGTCACGACGATCTCGTCGTCGAGTTTCTCGGGGATCTCGACGTCCGCCGTTGCCGGCTCGAAGCCGTCGGTAAAGATCTCGAAGGAGATGAGGCCCACACCGTCGACATCTGCGCTGGGAATTCGAATCATCGTGCCACCACTGCGGAAGATGCGAGTCGACGACCGATGCCTCGAGGTCTCCCACTTCACGAGCATCGACTCGGATCGGACCGGCGTTCCCGAGTCCTCGTCCACCAAGTCGAAGCGGATGCACTTGGGGCGAAGAACCAGCTCGAGGAGCTCGTCCGTCAGAAAGACGTCCTTCACGGTTGTCCGAACCGAGGCGGCGCCCTCACCTGGGAGCGTTTGAGAAAAAACGATCGTCAAGGGACCGGCGGTTTCGCACGGAATCTGGAAGTACCCGTTCTCGTCAGTTTGCACTTCTCGACCGTGCAGCTTCACGACTGCCGATCCGACTGGCACTCGATGAGCGTCGACCACATGGCCTCGCGCCACGAACCTCAACGGCTCGAGCACGAGTCGGCCCAAATCCAGGAACGTTCCCAACGCCGGCATCTCGATGTCCTGAGACAGCCTCCCATGTCTCTCCGAGAAGACATGCAACGTCTTCTCCTCGCCGGCCTTCAATCCGCCAATGCGAAACATGCCGGACTCGTCGCTCCGACCGGACAGGTCTTCTGACGATTGCCACTCCCAGGATCTCCCGAGTGGCTTGATCGTGAGTATCGCGCCCCCGACGGCGAGACCTTCCGAATCGACCACGGTCCCCCGCACCTCGAAGAGCCTCTCGAAGAACTGAAAGTCGCCAGCGTGGATCCTCTCACCTGCCACGACCTCGAGGTCGCGAAGGGACCGATCTCCGTGGGCAGAGCTGTGCACTTGAACCGAGAAGCTGCTGTTTTCGACCACGGGAATGCCCTCGAGGACGAAGGTCCCGTCTTCTCCTGTCTGCACCACCTCCCAGCCATCCCAGTGGCTGATGTAGCCGCCCCTTCGAATCTCGGCGACGAGGTATGCCTTGGCTCCCTCGATAGGCAGGCCCGCTTCATCGAGGGCTCTTCCGTCGACGCTCGCGACCGGAACGATGCGGACGGTCGTCTCTGTCAATCCCTCATCGACATTCGCGTCCACCGGCCACGAGAACCCGCTCGCTCCGTCGACGGCCACCGCGTACCGGCCCGGCGTGAGAGCGACCTCCGCAGAGCCACCGGTAGCGGTTCGTGCCCTCGCGACTGGGAAGCTCCTCTCGATTCGATCGAACGGAGACAGCTCTTCCCCTGCGACCAACCGCCCCACCAGCACCTCGCAATCCGCGACCGGCTGATCGTCTTCCGTGAGCACCGTGACGAGGATGCCCGACTGGACTTGGGTCTCGACCGGGTCCAGAAGCTCATCCTCGACCTCGTTCGTCGACGCCTCATTGACCGCACGCGTTTCTTCGTTCAATGGCTCGAGCACTTCACGCGCGCCTTCCTCATCCCGAGGTACGTCGAGCGCCGGCGTGCTCTTTGGCAGCTGGCCTTCTGCCGCCTGCACGTCCTGGATGTCAGAGGCGGATCCCGATTCACTCGATAACCAGTAGCCACCGGCGACCAAGATGGCGATGGCCACGCCAGCCGCGACCTTCAGCTTTGCGCTCATGATCAATGCCCCTGCGATGCTCGACGAAGTGAGTGTTGGTTCCCATCGCACTTCACGTCCGAGCAGCGGCATCAGCATCAAGCGCCAGTCGCCGCCGAGGCGGCCCTGCAGGCGCTGCCTCAACGCATCGAGCCCTCTCTTGATCCGAGTTCGCGCCGTCTCGAGCGGGATGCCCAGGCGTTCAGCGACCTCCTCGTTCGAGAGCTCCTCGAAGAACCGGAGCAAGATCGCCGAGCGGTACGGCTCCTTCAGCTCCAGCACCGCTTCGACGACTCGGCTTCGCAGCGCCTCGCGCTCGAGGATCTCCTCGGGCGTCGGCACCGGCCGCAAAGGGCGCGGCTCTTGCTCGCGCGCTCGCCGCCGCACATCACCACGGACCTGCTGCTTGCCGAAGTTGCGTGCGATCGTTCCCAGCCAGCTCCGAAGCGACGACGCATTCCGCGGCCTCGCCTGCAGCGCCTGCAGCCAAGTCTCTTGCACCGCGTCATCGACGCGATCGTCATGCACGACGATACGCCGCACCAGTGCACGCACGAAGTCATCGTGCTCGAGAAGCTCAGCGGGATCGAACCAGGCGGACTCGGACATCGGTTACTCCTGAAGTGCGCCGAGAAGATGCCGCGAGCCCGGATCCTGGTTCAGGTTTCTTGTACTCGTACTTCGTATCCCCCGGCTTTAGCCGGGTTGGGTCCCCGGCTTCAGCCGGGCCGGCCAACGGCCGGTTCTGAAAGCTGACTGCCCGAAGGGCAAGCCATTGAGTTGATCCAGGCGGGCGGGACGCCCGCGTTCCCAGTGGGTCCCCGGCTTCAGCCGGGCCGGCCAACGGCCGGTTCTGGAACTGCCCGAAGGGCAAGCCATTGAGTTGATCCAGGCGGGCGGGACGCCCGCGTTCCCAGTGGCTCAGTACCGCCAGCTCTTCAGGTCGGCGTCTTCGGGTGCCGTCTGCTCCATGCGCTCGAGGATGCGGTCGACGTACATGACGTGGTAGCGGAGGCGAGAGAGCGCGTTGGGCCTTTGATGGTCGCCGTTCCAGCAGTGCTCGGCGCGGCACTCGTAGTCGACGACGCCGGCGTAGTAGGGATCCTCGGTGCCTTCCAAGACATCCTCCATCAGGTGCACCGCGTTGTTGAGGTAGTAGTTGTCCATCTCACCGCAGTAGATGTGGATCTTGCCGACGAGCTGCGGTCCCAGCTTCTTCCAGTCGCGCTCGAGGATGTACCGCAGGTCGTAGTTCTCCCGCCAGTGCAGGGCGACACTGCGATCGATCTCGCCGGTCTCCTTGTCCCAGATGCGCTTCGGGTACCCATCCTCACCGACCGGGCTGTAGACCGCCTCCCAGATGTCCCATTGATCGCCCGAGCGCGAGCGCGTGCCCAGGGCGAGCTCCTTGTGATTCATCTGCTCGAGCGTCGCCTGGAGATGACCTCGGTAGTCCCGATGACCCGGACGCGGCACGCGCTTGAACGGACCGATGTCGTAGTACGCGTTCTCGTCTTCGTAGATGTCGACGACCGTGTAGGCGCGAAAGTCGATCGGATCGGGGCAGGCGGCGAAGCAGCCGTTGAACTCTTGCGGGTAGAAGACCTGCGCGGCGAGGGCTTCCCAGCCGCCGGTCGATCCGCCGTAGGTGAAGCGCGCCCAACCTTCGCCGATGCAGCGGAACTTCGACTCGATGAACGGGATGAGCTCATACATGATCGCGTCGCCGTACGGACCGAGGTTCTCCGAGTTCACGGCATACGAGTCATCGTAGTAAGGGTTCGCGTGCTGGATCTCGATGATGACGAAGCGCGGAAAGTCGGGCCCGGTCCACGTCTGGTAGAAGTCGTAGGCGGCTTGCTGCTGGATGATGTTGTAGCCCTCGAGCCGAAACCGCTCGCTGTATTCGGGCTCGAGATCCGGGTCGGGTGGTGTCTCGCGAAATCCGCCGAACGTGCTCGGGAAGTGGCCGTGATTCACGATGAGCGGGTAACTCGCCTCGGGATGATCGTCGAAGCCCTCAGGCAAGAGGACGCATGCGCCGAGCTCCATCGGCCGTCCCCAAAACTTCGACAGCCGGTCGCTGACGATCTTCACGTGCTGGATGTACTTCGTGTCCGGCACTGGCTCGATTGGCGGGATCTCCTGATCGAGCGAGATCACGTGCCGGGACGGCGTCCTCGGCTCACCGATCACGATCGACATCGGCGAGCTGTAGAGGTTGCCCGGCTTGGTGTTCCAGTGCTGCCCCTCGCCGCGATCCATCGGCAGCTTGACGACGTGGCCGTCGCCGCGCTCGAAGGTCTCGTAGCGGTTCAAGACCGCCTGCACGCGATACGGGCCGGGCGGAAGCTCGGCGAGCGTCCGAAGCGGATAACCTTTTGCCTTCGCGTCGAAGGGGATCGCTTTGCCCGGCTCGAAGCCTTCGACGTCCGTGCCGAACACCTGTGCCGTCTGGACGGAGTCGGACACCTGGAAGCGCGGCTCCTTCTCGTCATTCGTGGAGAAGAGCAGCAGGATCCGTCCGTCGAGCGGCTCCACCGAGCGCTGTTCCGGAAAGGAGATGTCGAATCGGACGTCCTGCGCCATCGAGCTCGCCGCGAAGAAGAACATGATCCAACCCAGTAGAGAGAGCCGCATGAGATGCTCCAGCACGTGACCGTTCCGCCCGGCGGCAGTGTATCGCGGGAACCGTGTCGACTCACGTGGCCTGATCCGAAACCCGGGCTTCGCCCGGGGCAAATCCAGCGACGGCGCTCCGCGCCTCGTCGACAGACGGAATCAGCGGAGACCCGAAATTGAGAATTGAGAGTCGAACGTTGAGCCGTTGGACGTTCGCTCGCGAGAGCCCTCACCGAGACACTTGGTCTTTGACTCGCTCGCTTGGGCACTCCGAGCGTGGGAGCTCTGAAACCCCCTGACATCCGATTGAGCGTCCCGGCTGGCCGAGACTTCGATCTTGTGCTTGAAGGGTTCCGACTCGCTTCATGACGTTCCTCAGCAAGGGAAAGCATCATGATCCGGATTCGACGTTCCCAGCAGCGAGGCCATGCCGACCTGGGCTGGCTCGACACTCGATACACCTTCTCGTTCGCCGACTACCACGATCCCGATCACGTCCAGTTCGGCCCGTTGCGCGTCATCAACCAGGACCGCATCGCCCCCGGTGCGGGCTTCCCGACGCACGGGCACCGTGACATGGAGATCGTCACCTACGTCCTCGAAGGCGCGGTCGCCCACAAGGACAGCATGGGCAACGGCTCCGAGATCCGGGCCGGTGAAGTGCAGATCATGTCGGCAGGCCGCGGTGTGACTCACAGCGAGTTCAACGCGTCCGAGACCGAGCCGCTCCATCTGCTGCAGATGTGGGTCTTTCCGAGGAAGAAGTCCACCGAGCCGCGCTACGGTCAGAAGCAATTCTCCGACGAGCTCAGCGGGAAGCTCCGCGTGGTCGTCTCGGGAGACGGGCGTGACGGCTCGCTCCAGATCGACCAAGATGTCCGCTTGTTCGCAAGCCGCCTCGAGCCCGGCCAACAGGTCGCGCACGACCTCGAAGATGGTCGGCTCGCCTGGCTGCACGTCGCGACCGGTGCTGTCACCTTGAACGGTGAGGAGCTCCGTGAGGGCGATGGTGCTGCCATCGAGGATGAGAGCCGCCTGGAGATCGAAGGCCGAGAAGGCGCGGACTTGGTCCTTTGGGACCTGCCGACACTCGAGTGAATCACGACCTGATGAAATGAGGAGATGAAGAAGATGGACAAGGTCGCCCGGACGGCCCAGCCCGTGCACGAGCTGATCGCGAACCGCTGGAGCCCGCGCGCCTTCACCGAGGAGTCGGTCACCCGCGAGCAGGTGCACAGCCTGCTCGAGGCCGCTCGCTGGGCGCCCTCTTGCTACAACAACCAGCCGTGGCGCTACATCGTCGCGCGCAAGGAGGATGAGGAGGGCTTCGAGCGCCTCGCGAGCTGCTTGGTCGATGGCAACTCATGGGCGAAGGAGGCGGCGGTTCTGATGCTCTCGGTCGCCAAGCAGACCTTCGATCACAACGACAAGCCCAACCGCCACGCCTTCCACGACGTCGGGCTCGCCAGCGAGAACCTCGTCCTCCAAGCCGAGGCGCTGGGCCTCTCGACGCATCAGATGGCCGGCTTCCAGGTCGACCGAGCGCGCGAGGTCCTCGGCATCCCAGAGGGCTACGACCCCGTCGCGATGATCGCCATCGGTCACCGCGGTGATCCCGATGGCCTGCCCGACAACTTGAAGGAGCGCGAGCTCTCCAAACGCGAGCGCAAGCCCCTCGAGGAGATCGGTTTCGGATCGAAGTGGGGCGAAGCGCTGTAGTCTGATTCGGACCCTCGGCTTCAGCCGGGAGATTCGTATCCCCTGACTTCAGTCAGGTCGTCTCCCCGGCTTCAGCCGGGTCCCCCGAGGCGGGCTCCCGGCCCGCCTTTCGCCCCCTCACTCCAACACCACCACGCCCGTCTCCCCCTCCCCGATCTCGACGAGGGTTCCCGATTCTGACCCCTCGACCCAACCCTTCTCACTCCGCCACACTTCGATCGCGCCGGCCGGCACGTCTTCGAAGGTGAAGGTCTCCGCATCGCCGATCTCGAGGCTGCCCGTGCCCGAGCGCTGCTCGAGTCCGGTCCAGCGATAGTGGATCCAGGGCCGCTCGGGGTCCGAGGCACACTGCCCGACCAAGCGACCCACGGGGATCGTGATGTGGAGCTCCGAGGCGCCGGCGGGAAGCACGGCGATCACGCGGATCGACTGCTTGCCGGTCCGATCGGTCTCCCGTCCGAAGCCGAGCTGCTTCGCGCCAGACCACCCGGCCTCGAGCTCGAACTCTCCTGTTTCGGAGAGTTCGGCCGAATACATCGAGACCCATCCGGCCACCTCGGCTGGTTGACAGGTCATGCGCCAACCACCCGGCGCGCCCAGCGTCAATGATCCCGTGAGTCGACTCCACATCGCCCCCAGATCGAAATCCAGTCGAGCCTCTCCGCCGGCTTCGAGCGTGGCGTTTGGCTCGAGGGGCGGAACTTCGACCACGGGATCCTCTTCATGATCCGAGGCATCGTGTGGCTCGTTGAAGAACCCATTTGCCGCGATACCGGCGTCGGCCAGCCCGGCCTCTTGCGGAGTGATTCTCCACGCGCCCGGCGTCAATCCGGTCAGCCCGTATCTTCCATCCTCGTCGATCTCGACATGCACGGGTGACGCATTGCCATCGAAGGCGCTGATACGAAACCGGTCGCGATCCAGTCCGTCAGGAAGCCGAACCGTGCCTTCGATGGATGCCGGCTGCTCGAGCGAGAGCTGGAGATCTTCTGTCGGATCCAATGGATCGATCGAGCGCGGCCCGAGTGTGGCGGGCGCGAGACCGTCAGCCTCGGCGCGAACGACATAGGTCCCCATCGCCTCCAGCCGAATCTCGAAGTCGCCATTCGCACCGCTGGTCGCCGTATGCAGTGACCGTGGATGGTTCCGCAGGATGAACCCATCCTGGGCGACCACGCACCGGGGGCATGTGTACACCGGGAAGACTCCGACGCGAGCTCCTTCGACCGGACCTTCCGACGACATCACACGGCCAGTCACGATCGGGAACGACGTCAACGTCACGGCCAAAGTCCTCGGCGCATTGCCCGGATCGAACGGGCCGAGGGTGACGGGCTCGTAGCCTTGCGCGCGAACGAGCACGCGGAACGATCGCCAGGGGACTCGCAGGCGACCGCCATCGGGCGCGGGACCCGCCGCCTCGAACTGGCGATGCATGGCCCTGGCCCATTGTTCGGCGTCCATGGCTACGAGACGATCGATCAAGCGATCGACCAGGCGGGCATCGGAACGCTCGGCCTCTTCGCCGGTCAGCTTCGGATTTCGAAAGACTCCACTCGGATTGCCGATGTACGCCTTTCGCTCCGCGTCGATGGCCATCGCTCCCCACCAGTCGATCGGCTGGCCTTGCTCATCGACGACCTCGATGTCGATGTACGACTCTGGCTCGACGAACTGGAGCGTGACCTCGTCGCCCGCCGGCACGTCATCGAGGCGGACCGATGCGAACTGCCCGTCCCGATCGAACGCGACCAGGTCGACGCGCGGCGAGCCCTCGAGCTCGAGGCGAAAGCGTCCCTCTTCATCCGAAGCCTGAAGCTTCTTCCGATCGATGTTCCAGACGCCGTCGACCGCGAGCTCGATCGTCGCCCCCTCGAATGGCTGACCATCCGGACCGAGCACTCGGCCCAGGATGACGATGTCCTTCCGAACACTCTTCGGCTCCTTGACCGCCTCCAAATTCTCACCGGCCGGCTCGGGCTCGGACACCGGTAGGACCCGAGACGATGTCGCCTCGGGCTCGGGCGACACGGCGGACTTCGGACCGACGGCGACCGAAGAGCTCTCGCCGTCGAAAGCCGGCCACCCGGACAACGCGGCGACGATCCAGACCAGCGCCGTCACCGACGCGACTTTGAACGGTGTGCTCACGATCAGGGCTCCCAGAAATGAACCGGCGCCGCTCGAGGTCGCCGCGGCAACGGGTGCCGCTCGGAACAGCTCCGATCTCAGGCCAGCCAAACCGGCAAGGCCCAAGAGGAGCTGACGACGTTCGGTGCGCTCGTGCTGCAAGTCGACACGCAGCTTCTCGAAGGCACGCCTCAGGCGAGTCTTCACCGTCTCGACGGGCACGTCGAGACGGCGAGCGATCGCGCGGGGTGGCAGGTCTTCGAAGAAGCGGAGGAGCACGGTCGTTCGGTAGGGCTCATGGAGCGAGAGGACGGCCTCGACCACCCGGCGGCGCAGCGCTTCGCGTACGAGGATCTCTTCCGTCGACGGCAACGGCTCCGGCTTCGCCGCTCGTCGCTCTCGCCTTCGGCGCCGCGTCTCGGTGCGCCGCTCCTCGAAGGCGAGGTTTCGCGCAATCCTCGCCAGCCAGGCCCGCAGCCGAGAAGGATCCTCGGGCTCACGGCGCAGCGCCGTCAGCCAGGTGTCCTGCACGACATCGTCGACCAGCGACTCGTCACGCAGAAGCCGCCTGGCCAGCGATCGCACAAACTGTGCGTGCTCCATCAAGAGCTCGGGTCCGAGCCGTTCGTCCATGAATGAGCCTCCTCACGATCATGTCTCCATCCGCCTGATGGCGCGAGCGTGAGAAGGGGTTCAGGGTTTTGGTCAAGACCCGGCTGAAGCCGGGGAGACAACCCGACTGCAGTCGGGGGATACGAATTCGGGCGTCCTACTGCGTCACGAACGAGATCGGGCCGGTCACCGACTCGAACACGCCGTTCACCGTATCGACCGTGACGCCAGCGCCGTAGATCGTCAGACCGACTTGGGCGGAAGGGAACGGGACCGTCGGAGTCGCCGCGAAGCCCTGGGCGTCGATCACTCCGCTCAGGAGAGCGCTGAGCTTGAGGCCCAGCACCAGGCAGGAGTCGACGGTCAAGGGCAGGGTCTTGCCGCCAGGCAAGGGGATCCCGCTGGTCCCCGAGCACGAGATCACGACCAACGCCGTGTGGCCGCTCTCCCCGAAGGCATCACTCAGCTCGAAGTGCGCAGGGCTGCCCATCGACGGCGTCCCCACGAAGGACAGCGTGATTCGGTCCCGCACGAAGACGTCGCGCTCGTTGTTCGTGTCGACGGGGACGAGATTGGTCGCGAGGCTCTCGAAGGTCACCTCCCGGCCGTCCGCCGTCATCGTTGAGTGGAGGGACCAGCCGTCGCCCTCATTGCCGGCGGCATCGGTGCTGACGCGCGTCGTCACGCCACTCATGCGATCGTGCACGAAGATGTCGCGATCCAAGTTGTTGTCGTTCGGCACCAGGTTGAACGCGTGGCTGCCGAAGCTGACGAAGCGGCCGCCGGCCGAGATGTCGGGGAACCGGCTGAACGCGTTGCCCTCAATCCCCGCCGAGTCCACGCTGACCCGGGACACGACCCTCGTCGTCAGATCGACGACGAAGATGTCGCCTTGATTGTTCGTGTCCGCTGCCACCAGGTTCGATGCGTTGCTTTCGAAAGCCGCGAACAGACCATCGGCGGAGATCGCGGGGTTCGTGCTGGTGTGATTCGCTTCGAGGCCACCCGGCCCGACGCTGAGCCGCACGGTCTGCCCGCTCACCCGATCGTGACCAAAGACATCGCTCAGTCCGTTGGTGTCGCCCGGCACCAGATTCGTCGCGCTGGAGACGAACACGACCCGCGTGCCATCCGCCGAGATCGACGGCAATGCGCTGCCGAGGTCGCCTTCGCCACCGCTCGAGTCGACGCTGACGCGCGTCGTCTGGCCCGCCACCAGATCGCGCACGAAGACGTCCAGCTCGAGACCGTTCGTGTCGTTCGGCACCAGGTTGTTGGCGTAACTCTGGAAGGCGACGAACCGGCCGTCACCCGACAAGGACGGCTCCGAGCTCAGATTGTTCGAGAGCACTCCATTCGAGTCGACGCTCGCGATCACCGTCGTTCCGTTGACCATGTCCCTCACGAACACGTCGCGCAGCCCGTTGGTGTCGCTCGCCACCAGATCACTCGCGTCGCTGTGGAACGCGACGAATCGGCCATCGCCCGAGATCGCCGGTCCATGACAAAAGCCGTTCCCGGGCACACCAAAAGGCGTCACGCTGGCGCACACCGTCGCTCCACTCACCCGGTCGTGCACGAAGATGTCCGGTTGACCGTTCGTATCGCCGGCCACCAGATCGTTGGCCAAGCTGCCGAACGCGAGGTACCGACCGTCTGCCGAGATCTCGGGCGAGTAGCTCGCGCCGTTGGACCGGAGTCCATTCCGATTGAGGCTGATCAACTCCACCGTCTGGGCGGATGCGAGCGGCGCGGCGAAGAGCATCGCGATCGAAAGAGCGCTTCGAAGGGTCATGGGATCTCCTCTCGGTTCGTGGTGATCTCTTGGACCACGCCAATGCTTCCCCGCGCCGGCACCATTCAAACTGCCTGCACGACCGCTGACAGGTCAAGCTTTCCTGGGCCTTTACCTCGTCACTCGCGGCTGCGATCGTGGACAGGACGTCTCATTGGGAGGATCGGGAAGCATGACGACACGGTCACCACAGTCCGGAAGCGCCAAGGCCCTGGCGCTACTGATCGTATTCGCTCTGGTTGCCGCTCTCGTCGCGGCCATGAGCTGGCTGATGTTCGAGGCGGCGCCCGATCCACCAGACGTCCGCGCCGATCCTTCCGACCGGGGCATCCTGTCAACAGAGCCGGGAGACGAAGGGCCAGCCGTCTCCGAAGAAGAGCCCTTGCCGCCCGATCCCGACCGGCGACGCTTCGACCCCGACCTCGACGGCCCGAAGGCTCGCATCGTCGGAACGGTGACTCGGGACGGGCTCCCCGTGAGTGCCGAGGTCTACGCCTGGCGCATCGTCGATGGCCAGCCGCGACGAGACCCCAGGACGAAAGAGACCGACCGCGACGGCCTGTTCGACTTCGACCCGATCGCCCGGGGCGAGTATCTCCTCGATGCCTTCGCAAAGGATGCTGCCGCCATTGAGCCAGTCCCGGTGACCGTCGCTCCCGGCGAAGTGCGGTCGGATATCCGGATCGAATTGACCTCACGCTGCTCGGTCAGCGGCAGCGTCCGCGACGAGGAGGGCTTTCCGATCGGAGACGCCCTCATCGTAGCCCGTGCTCTCGTCCGCGACGTCCCAGGAGCAGACCGCGTCGATCGCCACGAGACGGAGTCCTCGATCGACGGAGGCTATCGCCTCGAAGGTCTTCGCCGGAATGCCGAGTACGTCTTCGAAGTGAGCAAGGTCAGCCACGCTCCCATCGGGGACCCGGTCAGCCTGCGCGTACCGAAAGACCTCCGACTCGATCTCGGCCTCATGGCCAACGGTGTCCTCGCCGGTCTCGTGCTCTTGAGAGAGGAGCCTGCCGTGGTCGGCATCGCCGGAACCGATCGAAAGGCGCCGACCGATGACGAGGGCTTCTTCCGCTTCGTCGGTGTACCGGGCAACCGGCGGCCGATCGAGCTCTTCGCCGTCAGCACCGACCGCAAATGGATCGGCACGAATGAGTTCGTCTACTTGGGTCACAATCGGCGAGACATCAACATCTCGCTGGAGACGGCGCTCTCGTTGCGCGGGGTCCTGAAGACCGAGAAGGGTAGAACGATCCAAAGAGCGCGAGTCGCTGTCGAGGAAGAAACCGAGGGCGGCTGGGATCAGCCGCGAGCCTGGAAGCTGCTTGGAGTTCGATTCGAAGTGACGAGCTACTCGGGAGACTTCGAGCTGCGAGGCCTCGAAGCTCGCCGGCGCTACAGGATCTTCGAAGCGGAGCCGACCCTCTTGCCTTCGAGCGAGGAGTTCGTCGAGGTGACCGCTCGGAAGGGGATCGAGCCGGTCGAGCTGGTGGTCGTGTTTGGGGCTTCGATCCTCGGCAATGTGCGAACGACGCAGGGTCTGCCCGCCGAGGGTCAAGAGGTCCAGGTTCGGTTGGACGAAGAAATCGTCGCCCGAAGTCCTGTGCAGGGAGACGGGAGCTACCGGATCGTCGGGCTCTTCGCCGGTGAGTACCGCGTCGACGTGGCCTGGCGGGATCGGTTGGTGAGCCTGGAGTCGAAGAGCGTGGAGCTCCGGGAGGGTGACCGAAGGTCGATCGACTTCGAAGTCTCCGGAGAAGGTCTGGTCTACGGGCGCGTCGTGACGCCCGATGGCGAGCCCGCCTCCTCCGCCAAGGTGACCCTCCGCCACCAAGTCGGGAACAGGCTAGCGAGCGAGGTCGCCTGTGACGCGGACGGCCGCTATCGATTCGATCGGATCCTGCCCGGTCGCTACGAGCTGAACGTCGTCGCCGATGGTTGGGCGATGACACGAAGCGCCGCGACTCTCGACTGGGGCGATCGTGTCGAGCGCGATATCGTACTGCAGGCACCCAGGGCTTTGCGGGTTCGCATCCTGCCCGAGAGCCGCGACCGCGTCGAGATCATGCTGGTCCCCGAGGTCGGTCGAGCGCAAGAAGAGACGGGTGTCGCCGGATCCCTCATCACCTTCGAGGAGCTCTCTCCAGGCGAGCTCGAGGTCTTCGCTCGAACGCTGGACGGCCGGCAAGTGGTCAGGCGTCGGCTCGAATTGAACGAGAAAGAGGTGCTCGGCGTCCTCGAGCTGACGCTCCAACCTTCGGTCAGCATTCGGGGCCGAGTGGAGGGGCTCACCGAGCACATGCGCGGCATGGAGGTCGAGCTGCGCCGCGAGCCCTTCGGCGGGCGCTTACAAGGCGTTCGCCTGCGGCCCGATCTCTCGTTCCACTTCGAGGGCCTGTTTCCCGGCGTGCATTACCTCTGGGTCCGTGGCTTCGATCGCACTCCGACGCGAATCGTCGTCGGTGAGCAAGATGAGTACGTCGCCGACGTGAATGATTGAGGACGCACGGCTCCCCGATGGCGATCGAACACTCGAAGGACCGCTCCGCCGATTTCGGTTGCGCTCGATCGCTCGCCGCGAGACGTTGTCGGGAGATCGACCCTGCCCCCGACTACGGAGACCGCCGAATCATGAACGCCCTTGCCTTCGAGACGACCCAGCACTTCATCCATCAGGCCTTCGCCGCGCTCGAACTGGATCCGACCTACGAGGTCTTGCTCACGACGCCGAATCGCGAGGTGCGCGTCGAGCTACCCATCAAGATGGACGACGGTCGCCTCGGGCATTTCATCGGCTACCGCATCCAGCACGACAACAGCCGAGGCCCTTACAAAGGCGGCATCCGCTACCATCCCCTGGTCGACGTCGACGAGGTGCGCTCGCTCGCCAGCCTGATGACCTGGAAGACGGCGCTCCTGGATATTCCCTTCGGCGGCGCAAAGGGCGGCATTCAGGTGGACTCCACGAAGCTGAGTGAAGGCGAGAAGGAGCGGCTCACGAGGCGCTTCACCGAGCGCATCCATCACGTGATCGGACCGACGACCGACATCCCGGCGCCGGACATGTACACCGACGCCAAGGTGATGGCCTGGATCTTCGACGAGTACTCGCGGCGTCACGGCTTCGCACCGGGAGTCGTCACGGGCAAGCCGGTCGATCTGCACGGCTCGCTCGGTCGCGACTCGGCGACCGGCCGCGGCTGCGTGTTCGCCATTCGCGAGGTGCTCGGCCACGATGACCGGGAGCTCGCCGGAACGCGCTTCGTCATCCAGGGCTTCGGCAATGTCGGAAGCTGGGCCGCGCGCCTTCTGCACGAGCTCGGCGCCAAGGTCATCGCGGTCAGTGACGTCAACGGCGGTGTCTTTCACGGTGACGGGCTCGACATTCCCGCCCTCCAGAAGCACGTCCAGGAGACGAGGACGGTCGTCGACTTCCCCGGCAGTGAGCCCGTCTCGAACACCGATCTGCTGACGCTCGAGTGCGACGTCCTGATGCCCGCCGCGCTCGGACACGTCATCACCAAGGACAACGCGCACGAGCTGCGAACGGCGTACGTGCTCGAAGGCGCGAATGGTCCCACGACCGCCGAGGCCGACGACATCTTGCGCAGCCGCGGCATCACGTGCGTCCCGGACATCTTCGCCAACGCCGGCGGCG
>JAVJTD010000137.1:0-14330 GCA_040219065.1 Planctomycetota bacterium | reverse complement strand
CTGAGCCGGCGCGGTGATGACGATGCGTGTGCCGTCGGTGTCGATGGCCCGGCCGAAGAGGTCGCCCGCCAACCCGTCGAACGCCGTCAGCTTCTGCTCGAAGCTCCACAGGTCACCCGAACGCCGATAGACGTAGACGGCGCCACGACCGTCTGCGTCACCCGGGGCCGAGATCGCGAGGACGTCGTCCTTCATGGCGAGGGCCGCGCCGAAGTTGTCATGAGCGAAAGCGTCGGGAGCGTGGAGCTCGGTTTGGAATTGCCAGGCGCCCTGGACACGGCGAAAGACATGCACCGCGCCGGAATTCGGACCGGCCTCGTTCGAGAACGTCCCGACTGCCATCCAGTTGCCATCGGCGGCGAGGGCGTTCCCGAAGCTGTCGTTCTCTTCCCACATCCCGTCGTACACGTTCTGCGTCTGATGGACTTCACATTGAGCACGAAGGGAAGGAGCGAGGCAGAGAAAGGCGAGGAGAAGAATCGATGAGAAGGGCCGAGGTTTCATGGCGTGCTCCTGACAGGCTCGCTGCGGACAGGGTGGGGTGATCGTCTTGCACTTTGAATTAGGGAGCCCGGGCAACGAGTTGGACACGGAATCCCGGAGAATCACTCGGCGGTGTGGATTCCCAAAGGCACGGACCCTCGGGCAGACACTTACCTCTCGCGCCAGCGCCTCGCCTCGTCGGGCTTCCGCCACGCCTCAAACAACCGGACGAGGTGCGCCTGCACGGCGCGACTCGCCGCGTGGTCGGCGCCGACATTCGTGGCCAGCCTCGCGTGCAGATCGAGAAGCGGCTGCTCGGCCTCCTCGAAACGCTCTCGGTAGATCATCACCTGGTAGATCAGGAGCTCACAGGCGGCGCGGTCCAGAGAGGCCTCGGGCTCCGTCTCGAAGTACTCGAAGGCAAGCCTGGCCGTCTCGAGCCCGTCCTCTGGCTCGCCGGCCTCGATGAGGAGACGCGCGAGCGTCACCCGTCTGCGAGCCAGCACCTGCGGCGGAAAGTCTTGCCTGCGGGCCTCGATCTCGACCGCGCCTCGGGCATGCTCTAGGGCCGCGACGCGATCCCCTAGCCGCTGCGCCACGCCCGCCAGATCATCGAGCACGAATCCGAGCAGCGCCTCGTCGGCGGGCTTGCGCTCCAGGTAGAGGGCCGCCGCCCGCTCGAGCAACGGGCGAGCGCCGGCATCGTCCCTTTGCATCAAATGAAGCCGGCCCAGCATCAAGAGCGACGACGCCGCGCGCAGCTCGCTGCCAGGGATCGCCTCGTAGAGCGCGAGCGCTTCCTGATGGGAGCGCTCGGCGTCCTCGAAGCGGCCCATCTCGAGATAGAGACTGCCCAAGGAGGTGAGACCGGACGCCACTCGCACCGAGCTCTCGCCGAAGAGCGCGCGCTGGATGGCCATCCCCTTCGCGTACTCCTCCTCGGCGGCGTCGTATCGCGCGAGGGCCTGCAGGATCTCGGCGAGGATCCAGTGGGCCTCCGCCAACCGCGGATCGTCGTCCAGCTCGCGCTCGAGCACCTTCAAACCGGCCTCGGCGTGCGGTAGCGCCTCGGCAGGATCAGGCAGCGATCCGATCGCTTTCGCGAGCCAGGAGCGCACGTGCGCGGTCGAGGGGTGGTCTGCTCCGAGCACCTCTTCGCGCAGCGCCATCGCCTCGCGGAACGACGCGTCCGCCTCCTCGAGCCGGACCTCGTCGATTTGGAGCTGCCCCAAATTGAAGAGGAGCTGCGTGAACGTCTCCGACCGCTCGGCGCCTCGCTCGCGAGCTCTGGCGATCGACTGCTCGAGCGACGCGATCGCGCGCTCTCGCTCCCCTTGCTCGCGCAACACCAACGCCAGGTCTGCACTGATCATCATGCGCCGCTGCTCGGTGACACCCGCCTCGCCGGCCAGCTCGAGCGCACTCTCGAACAATGCTCCGGCCTCGGGGATGCGGCTCTGCTCGAACCTCGCCTCGCCGAGAGTCTGAAGCGCGTGGACACGTTGCTCGAGCGTCACGTCGGATCGCGAGTCGTAGAGCCCGAGAATCGTCTCGAGCTCGATCGCAGCCTCCTCGAAGCGGTGCTGCCCGATCCAGGTCAGGGCGAGCTCGACGCGCAGGGCCAAGGCCGACGGAGCGGATGCGTCAGGCTCCGCGGCGAGCGCCTCCGAGAGATGGCTCTCGGCGGGCTCGTAGCGGCCCAGCCCGCGAAAGATGCGGCTCAGCGCCTGGTGCACCGCCGCTCGCGTCTCGCTGTCGAGCTCACTGTCCTCGAGCCGTCCCTCGGCGCGCTCGACGGCCTGGATCAAGGTCGGGGACCAGCTCTCGCTGAAAGGATTCGCGACACCCAGGACGTCATCGAGGAAGAAGCGCAGCACCGCGTCGGAGCGGCTCGCCACGGAGCGAGCCTCGTCACTCGCGGCGAGCGCTTGCTCCTTGGCCTTCTCGACCTCTTCCAGTCGATCACTGGCGAGGCGCTCGGCGCGCCGGACGCGCGCGATCTGGTTGCGGAGCGCTTCGTTTTGGAAGCTGGTGTGGACGGCGAACGCGACGAGCAAGATGAGCACCGACGCCGCCAGCACGAACGGCCAGACGTTGCGGCGAATCAGCTTGCCGAGCTGGTAGAGGGTGCTCGGCGGATGGGCGAGGATCGGCCTCCCGTCGAGGAAGCGCTGCAGGTCTTCGCGGAGCGCGTCCGCCGAAGAGTATCGGCGCTCGGGGTCCTTCTCCAGCGCGTGGAGCACCAAGATGTCGAGCTCTCGCGAGAGGTCCAATCGCAGCGCTGACGGCGGCCGAGGCTCGTCGCGCTCGAGGGCCCGCAGCCAAGAGAGCAGTCCCGGCTCCGCATCAAAGGGCATTGCACCCGTGAGCAGCTCGAAGAGCATGACGCCGATCGAGTAGACATCGGCCCGCACGTCCGCGGACCGCGAGCTCGAGAGCTGCTCGGGTGCCGCATAGGCCGGTGTGCCCACGAACTCGCCGCTGAGCGTCTCGTTCGTCGGATCGCTCAGGTGCTTGGCGAGGCCGAAGTCGAGGAGGTGTGGCTTGCCGCGGTCGTCGACCAGGATGTTCGAGGGCTTGAGATCGCGGTGGAGCACGCCTCTCTGATGCGCGTGATGCACGGCCTCACAGATGTCGATGACCAAGCGGACGATCGTCCGCGGATCTCGATCGGGAAGATGCTCCTCGACCCACCGGTTGATCGGCGCGCCGTTGATCCACTCCATCAAGAGGAACGGCCGGTCCTCGACGCGCTCCACGCCGTGGATGGTGACGATATGTGGATGGTCGAGCGAGGCGGCGGCCTGGATCTCGCGCTCGAAGCGGCCGCGCATGGATTCGCTCGCGAGGTCGCCGAGGACGAGGTGCTTGAGCGCGACGTAGCGCTGCGTGCCCTTCTGCCAGGCGCGGTAGACGACGCCTTGCCCGCCGCGACCGATCTCTTCGAGCAGCTCGTAGGCACCGAGACGCTCGAGGGTGCGGCCTCGTCGCGCCGCCCTCAAACCGTCCAGCCAATCGTCGCCGTGCAGCCCGAACTCGCCGAGCAGACGATTCAGCTCGGTGCCCGGATTCGGCTCGTGTGCGGCGCTCATGCTCGCGCTCCCTCGGTGTGCAGCAACGTCCCACACCCTCTTAGGGGCACTCGGCCGCGAATTGGACACTCGGGCGAGAAATGAGCGCCGGCGAGGCGATCCAGAGCTGTTCTCACCGACCGGTCGACTCCGATGCCGGCCCCTCGAGCCCGTCCTCGTCCCGGATCTGCGCGGCGATCTGCTCCTCGAGCAGGCTCTTGATCCTCTGCTTGACCTTGTAGACCGCGGCTTCGCTCATCCCGAAGGCCGCCGCGGCCTGAGAGACCGAAGAGCCCTCGAGCAGCCGATCGAAGATGGCCAGGCTCTGCTCGGAGATGCGCGAGCGGATCGCGCTCAGCGCTCGCCGGAGATGATGGTGGCGCCACTCCTCCTCCCAGTCCGCGTCCTTCTCCGAGTCGTCGAGCGGGATCTTGGCGAGGCTCTCGAGAGAGGCTGGGTCCTTGGCGCGAGCCTTTTGGGCTCGGAAGGTCGAGATGGCATTCTGCACGACGCGGAACAGGTAGCCGCGGAAGCGACCGAGTGAGGGCCGATATTGAAAGCCGTTCCGAAAGGCCCCCAGGAGGCCGAGCATCACGATCTGCCGGACGTCTTCACCGTCCCAGTGCTCCAGCCCACGCCGAGTGCAGTAGCGCAGGATCAGCTCGCGATACTGCTCGTCAAAATCTCGCCAGGCCGCTTCATCTCGGGCATCGCCCAACCTAGCGATCAGCGAGGCGCGCGTGGTGCGTTCGTACATGGTTGGTGTCCACTCGGATCAGGCTAGACCGCGATCGTATCACAGGTGTCGCCTCGGCGGGGGGATTGGTGAATCAGGAATCACGGCTCGGAAAACCGGGTGGCTCTCACGTCTACCCACTCGCATACGTAAGCCGCTTACACGAACAGCTCGGCATCTCCGCCAGGGCCCGGGCTGCCTGATCAGGAGGATCCCCATGAATCGACTCTTCAGCGGGTGGATGATCGCAGCACTCCTCGTGGCGCCCCTCGCCGCGCAGACGACGCCGATCGAGAAGCATCGCCAGGCGGCGCTCGAGATCGCCGAGTCCTACGCGACCTATGAGTGGCAAGCGGGCGAGCAGAACCGCTTCCACGGCAAGGACGAGCGCGGCGTCCAGGTCGACACCCCCGATGCCGACTTCGTCTCGACCGGCTGGAAGCCAGGCAAGACCTACCGGGGCGTTCCCTATCAATGGGGCGGCTTCAGCAGCCTCGAGCAGTTCCAGCAAGGGATCGATCAAGGGCTTTGGGCCGGCCACCTCCCCAACCGCAAATCGAACCCGGGGACGTCCCAAGCGGTCGGGGTCGACTGCTCGGGATTCGTCGCTCGCTGCTGGCGACTCGCCGAGAAGCAGTCGACGCGTTCTCTGGGCAATCTGTGTTATCGGCTGGAGTCCTGGGACGAGCTCGCTGCGGGCGACGCGATCAATCGCTTCGACGCTCACGTGATGCTCTTCAAGGAGTGGGTCGGCGAGGACCGTCAGAGGGTGCGCGTTTACGAGGCCGTCACTCCGTGCGTGCTCGAGCGGGAGCATGACGTCGCCGACCTCGAGAAGCAGGGCTACGTGCCGCTGCGCTATCGTCCGTTCGATCCGCGCTGGTACGAGGGAGGTGTCGACTTCGAGGAGCCGACCTTCATTCGCGGCGATCGAGATGTCGAGTGGACAGCGAGTGGTGAGGCGAAGGATGTGACCGCGGACCTGCTTCGCGAAGTGCTGTCTGCCGCCCGGCCCGGCGACTGGGTCCGATACCGGTTGGGCAGCGGAGCGGAGGCCTTCTCGATATCGCGCGGGCTTCCGGAGAAGAGTGAAGAGCTGCGCACCCGGACGGACCGCGGTGAGAATCGCATCGAGTCGGTCGAGCCGTTCGAAGCCAACGGCTCGCTCTTGGAGGCATGGCTGCGGCGAATGGCCCCTCAGGGTGTCGTGAAGGACCTGGAGATTCAGAAGCTGAGCGGCGTGAGTGGCGAAGTGAAGTTCGCGGACGAACGCTTCGCGGCGGAGCGAGTGTCAGGAACGATGACGCTGTCGATGCCGTCGGGCTCCACGAGCATCCCGATCCGCGTCGAGCTCGAGGGGCTCTGGTCGAAGGCCGTCCCCATCGACGGCTTCTTCGAGCTCGACCTGAAGTTCCACGTCCTCGATGAGAAAGGCGCCGTGACCCAGACCGTCGACCAGCACTACGAGCTCGAGGCGATGCGAGGCGGATCCGAGCCCGATCGGGTCCCTTGACAGAGGCGATTCGCGATCTGAGGGACGCCCTCCGAAGCTGACCGGTCGTGCTGAGGATCGGCTGAGTGAGGGACGACGGAGTGTGCCTGGCGAGGGGAGCCGCAGAGTCGGAGCCCGACTTGCCAAGTGCGGCTTCACCATCACCACCCGCACCGAAGTCATCGTCCCTTCGTCCCTCAGTAGGCCTTCGTACGTTGAAGTCCATCGGCTTGTCATGAAGCCCGTCCCGGCACCTCGACCTGCGCGATAGGGACCCCTTCGGGCTCGGATCGATCGCAATCAGAGCCCGATCGGGTCCCTTGACAGAGGCGATTCGCGATCTGAGGGACGCCCTCAGAAGCTGACCGGTCGTGCTGAGGATCGGCTGAGTGAGGGCCGACGGAGTGTGCCTGGCGAGGGGAGCCGCAGAGTCGGAGCCCGACTTACCAAGTGCGGCTTCACCATCAACACCCGCACCGAAGTCATCGTCCCTTCGTCCCTCAGTAGGCCTTCGCAGAGTGAAGACCATCGGCTTGTCATGAAGCCCGTCCCGGCACCTCGAGATCGCGACCCCTTTTGGGCTCTGACCGACGTTCGGGCTCGGATTAGTGAATCGGGGTAGACTGTCCTCGATTCCCGGCCCGGATGACTCGAGGACCCCTACCATGCTCGCGATCTATGCACTGCTCGCCGTTTGTCCTTCCGCCGCGCAACTTCAGGAACCGATTGCGGCAGAGCCCTGGAAGGACATCCTCATCGAGATGGAAGCCGAGGACCGCACTCCGCTCGAGGCCAAGCTCAGCCTTCCGGCCGACGCCGAAGGCAAGGTGCCTGTCGTCTTCTACCTGCACGGCGCCGGTCCAAGGACCTACGACAATCCGTTTCCCACCGTGGATGAGGAGGGAGAGCAGAGCGTCGGCAAGTACCTCGACTTCTTCGCGAGCGAGCTCACGGGACGGGGGGTGGCCTTCTTCCGGATGAGCAAGCGCGGCTGCCACGCCAGGGAAGAGCCCCCCTGGATGAAGGTCGACCGAGCGATCTTTTCGAAGGCGACGCTCAGCGTCCTGCTCGCCGACTACGAAGTCGCGCTCGACTCGCTACGGAAGCGCCCGGAGATCGATCCGAATCGCATCGTGCTCATCGGCTCCAGCGAAGGCACTCGCCTCGCGCCACAGCTAGCGCTGCGGAGCCCGAAGGGCCTCCTCGGCGTCGCGATGCTCGGCTATGCGGCCGACAATGCTCATGACACGATCGTCTGGCAGATGACCGACGGGCCATGGCGCAACATCTCTCACCTGATTCCGGCCGCGCGCGATGGTGCTCTGACGAAGGACGAGCACCAGGCATTTCTCGAAGCGATGCCGGCACTCGCCGCCCAGCTCCCGTTCCAGCCGGTCGATGTCGATGGCGATGGTCAATGGACGAGCGCCGACTTCGAGAAGCTCAATGCGCCGCGGCTGCAAGCGACCTTGAACGCGGTCGAGCAAGGCGATGACGACTTCTTGTGGAAGAACCTCCTCAACCTGAGCTCGGCCTATTGCCGCGGTTGGTGGGACGCCGAGCCCAACGCAGAGACGTTGCTGAAGCTGGACCTACCGCTGGCCATCTTCCACGGCGATCTCGATGGCACCTGCCGAGTCGAAGGTGTCCTGGAGACTCAGGAGCTACTTCGCGAAGCCGAGCGCGAGAACCTCGAAGTCCATCTCTACGACGATGCGAACCACGATCTGAACTGGACCTCGGGCGTCACTGGCGAGAGTGTCCCCGCGCCGTTCCGAGACGTGTTCGCCCTGATCACTCGCTGGACGAAGCCCGGCGAGAAGTGAGAGAGCGATCCACCCGGTGACGATCGGAGTTCGCGCTCTTCGAAGGGGCGGATCGCGCGAACCGGGAGACGAGCGGTTGCGGCCACGATCTTCATTTCAAGGTTTGAGTGAAGGATGTGATCGGGCTGCGCTGCTCGTCGTGCTCCGTGGGGTCTTTCTTGGGCACTTCGTGAGACCGTCGAGCTCGCATCGATTCAAGGTTGAGTGAAGGTTGATCGAGCTCGTTCCGCCCACTCGGCCCGGGCGACTCCGAGGGGAGCGACCGGTTCGCGCGGTTGCGCCTGGCGTTCCGAAGAACGCGCGGCGGACAGCACGAAGAGCGCCGAGAGCACGAAGACCGAACAGAGAATCTCCAAGGCGGCGCAGATCAGCGGCGCGCCCGCTAGCGGAGCCTACCGGTAGTCAAGCTGGGCCCGGGGGCGATGGAGTGCCCAAGTCGAGCGAGCCGAGGACCGAGTCTGTCGGCGAGGGCTCTCGAGAGCGAGCTTGGGCCGCGGGCGCACCCTTCTGCCGAGACAGCGCGCTCCGAATGGCCCCTTGCTCGGTACCTCTCCGCTTCGATCGTCAGCACCGTCGAGGAAGCGGCCTCCAGCTCGATGGCCGATTCCCGTTTCGGTCGCGCGGGCTCTGGTTTCGGGTCAGCGCGGGCTTCCAGCCCGCGCTCCGCGATCTCAGTCGTTCCAGTAGCTCGGAAGACCTTCGTATGTCTCGGTCAGGATCTCCTTCGCGGCCAGACGGCTCTCCTTCGACCAGCCACCGGACCTCTCCTCGTCGCGTCCCGTCAACACCAGCCAGATGCGCGACCAGACGCGCTCTTGCATCTCGGCGGGCATGGCACGGAATGCGTCCGAGTAGACGAGGAAGCTGCAGGGGTAGCGGAAGACGCGCCGCTCGAGGTCGAGGTCGCGAAGCGAGCGGCCCTTCGAATCCCGTCGTCCCTCAGCCTGGAGCTCTTCGGCGAACGTCGACGTTCCGCGCACCGGTGCAGGCAGTGCCGGCTCATCTAGGAACAGCAGGTCGTCGACGAGGTTTCGGGCTGCCGCATCGAGGCGCCGGAGGGTCGACTCGCTGCGGTGCTCGGGCGGGTCGCCGAAGATCGCGTTCATCTCGGCCTGGTATCTCAGGGCGACTCCCGTCTCGTGAGTCGCGCGTGCGATCAAATTGTGCACCTTGACCTGGTGCTCGAGCACGAGCAGCGCGACCAGGTCGCTGTGCGGGCTGAGATAGCGCTCCGTCCGGAAGTACTTCGAGAGGTCCGTCACATTGGCGCCGGCCTCGACATCGAGCTCGCGGGCGTGCTCCTCGTCCTGGGCGACCACGTTGCCCAGATGGCGAGCGTCCCCGTGAAGACCCGTGACGTACCAACCGCCCCAGCGCACGTCGAACGGGCTGTTCTGATCGATGGTGTGGGTGCCCGCTGCGAGTATCGGTTGCCCGTCGGCTGCCGGGTACACCGACCGCAGGAAGAAGCCGGGCACGTTCTCCGTCCGAGACGACTCGTGGCATGAGGAGCATTCACTCGGCTGCTCGAGGCGAGGCTTCTCGGCTGCTGCCTGCGACAGGGCATAGAAGATCGCCCCGCGCTGCGGATCGACCGAGCCGATCTCGATCAGATCTCCGCCCGGCACCCACCCGACGTACACGTCGTCGCTGAAGTACAAGGCGCGTGGATTGTGCGGCGAGATGTGCCGGATCTGCAAGCTGGTCTTGGAGAAGACGAGCGTCTGCGAGCTGATCGGGATGTCCAGGTGCTCGAGCAGCGACCTCAGGTACCCGGTCTTCGAGTCGCGCGCGAGCCTCACCTCGCCGCTTTCGATGCGCCGAGCCAGGCGGCTCACGGGATCACGCAGAGGAGCCGGCTCCTGAGCCGAAGCCGCCGCAGTGAGTACCAACCAAGCCACCAGGACCGATGCGGCCGCTCGCCAGGAGCGGCCGACCGTTCCATGCCGCGCCGGCGCGAGAACAGAGACACGATCGATCATCGGCGGAAAGCCTACCCGAAGATCTCCAAGTTTTCCTTACGGACTCCCGGGAGCGCTGCGAATGGGCCCGCAGAACACGACGGCCTCGGTGAGGCCGATGACCTCAAAGAAACGGAGCTCGATCATGAAGCGCACGGCCCTGACCATCGCTGCCTTGACCCTGTTCGTCACTTCGGCCGCCGCCGGATCCCGGGACGGCAACGGACCCGAGTCCCCCATCCTTCGAGTCGCTCCCGGCAGCTCGATCACGTTCCGGGTCCACGGCGACGCCTACGAGCGCCTCGATTCGCTGCAGGTCGTCCACGGCCAGACGCGCAGCGACGTCTCCCGCTACGTGACCGCCCGGATCGGTGAAGAGTCCCGCGGCGGGCGCTGGGTGACGGTCAGCGCCTCGAGTCGCTCTCGCATCGACAGTTACTACCGGATCCACGGCCTCGAGCGCGGCCGGACGCGCGTCCAGTTCCCGGTCCGACTGGTGGTCGACGACCGGAACCCGACGACCTACGCCCGCACGCCGCGGACACGCCCGAGCTATCAGCTTCGAGAGCTCTCGGTGCAGATGATGCCGACGACTCGCCACTTCACCTTGTCGGTAAAGGACCATCCCGAGTACAAGCGCGACCGCACTCTCGACCGCTATCCGGCCGACCCGATGCTCGGCTCCGACCGCTCCCTCTGGCACCCGGGTGGCCACACGATCGACCTCGGCCTCGCCCCGTACTTCCGCATCGATCACGTCTCGCCGGAGTCGCCCGCCTTCGCCGGCCGCGAGCTGACGATCTTCGGTGAGTCCTTGCCGTACTTCGAGGTTCGCCTGGGTGGTGTCACGCTGGATCCGATCTCGAACGACTCGAAGCAGATCACCGTTCGCCTGCCCGAGTCCGCGACCATCGGCGACCTGACGCTCTACGACCCGGCCAAGCAAGCCGTCTCCCAGCCGCTGGTCGAAGACTACCAGGTGCTCGATCGTCCCATCTTCGACTACTTCCGCGAGAACGCGACCGGCCACGACTGGCTGAACGCCTACCTGCTCGGCCAGATCAGCTTCCTCGTCTACTCGGACGCCACCGGTGAAGAGCCCTACTCGGAGTACGAGCAGCGCATGAAGTCGAGCTTCGGAGGCTGGGGCCTCGAGGTGCTGAAGGTGATCGACGTCTGGAAGCCGGCCGTGACGTACAAGACCTCGGGCAGCACGCAAGTCGTCATCGCTCGCAACCGGGACGCCATCTTCGTCGTCTTCGCCGGCACCGAGACCTGGGACGAGGGCGAGGACATGAATAACGACCTCAACGCCGAGTGGAAGAGCGTCGACTCCTGGGGCAAGAACATGCAAG
Source organism: Planctomycetota bacterium (assembly GCA_040219065.1). Lineage (GTDB taxonomy): Bacteria > Planctomycetota > OFTM77 > OFTM77 > OFTM77 > OFTM77. The sequence goes on along the minus strand of JAVJTD010000137.1, from coordinate 3,406 downwards.
TGCACAACGGAGTCTACGAGGCCCTGCAGATCGTGTGGTCGGACATCACGCAGACGGTCCAGACCTACCGCGGTAGCCGCAAGCTCTGGATCACCGGTCACAGCCTCGGTGGCGCCCTCGCCCAGCTCGCCGCCTTCCGCTTCCGCCGCTTCTTCCCGACGAGCTGCCCGGTGCAGGGTGTCACGACCTACGCTCAGCTCCGAGTCGGCAACCCGCAGTTCGCGACGACCATGACCGCCTGGTTCGGCTCGCGCAGCCAGCGCTGGGCCGTCGCCGGCGACATCGTGCCGGCCTTCCCTGCCTACGTCGGCTACCAGCACACCGGCGAGCTGAACAACATTCACGCCGATGGCTTCATCGAGCTCGACGCCGACGGCGAGATGTGGATGCCGACGACGATCTACATCTCGCAGGTCCACAACACCTACGCCCAGAGGATCCGAGACGCGATCACCATCCACGCCCCCGAGCTGCTCAGCCTCCCCTTGCCGGCCCCTTTGCCGAACTGAGCTTCGAGCCCAAGACAAGCGATCGCCCCGCGAACATAATGTTCGCGGGGCGTTTCTATTGGCGCAATGAGTTCATGTCAGCGACGTCTCCGGCGCGAGCCCGAACAGGTCCTTGGTGCGGGGTTGGGAACACGCTGGCGTGCACAAAGCGGATGGCCGATTCACCGGGGCCTCGTGAGGGACGACGGGACCGGATTCCGCAGGCAATGGCGTGGGAACGTTCTGACGCTCTGACCGACGGGTACGTCAGATCGTCCCTTACTCATCGCCAGACAGATGAGGTCCTCGCCGTGAACCTCTCCGTTCCAACGGCAAGCGCTTCGTGTCAGGGACCCGTGCGGGCTCTGGTTTCAGTTGCATTGGAGTGCCCAAGCCGAGCGAGCCGGTGACCGAGTCTGTCGGTAAGAGCTATCGCGAGCGAGCTTGGGCCGGGGCACCGCAGCGACGACGGCCAACTCAGAGCGGCCCCTTGCTCGGCGCCTCTCCGCTCGATCGTCGGTAACGTCGAGGAAGCGGCTCCCAGCTCAGCAGCCGCTTCCCGTTTCGGTCGCGCGGGCTCTGGGAGTCAAGTCAGCGAGCTGCGGCAGCGTCGAAGTACTGACCGATATCAGCGATCAGATGCTGCAGGAGGAACCGCTCTTCGTCGATTTGACGGTCGAGCTTTGGATCGTCTCCGTAGTCCACCCTGATCAAGTGCCACTCATGTCGATGAAGAGAGTATGCCGTCATCTGGTCCTTCCGGTTCGGCTCTGGCCTGATCATCGACCGAGGAGGAGCATCCAGGAGCTCAGTGCGCCCGGTTCTCAACGCCTCTTGAACGAGCCCATGAAAGGTATCCCATCTTTCACGTTGCGCTTCTGCAATCAGCTCGCGCCCGACTTTGACGAGCGAGTCGAGTTCCGCCTCCTGCGAACGATCAAGGTCGACACCTCTCGGATTCACTATTTCCAAACCCTCCAGTTGATCAGCTGACAATGCGCATATTCGGTCGAGGCTCTCGAGGTCGTGAGATGCCAACGCATCGATCACCTCCTCAGGGCTTCTGACCGGAGGCAACGTAGGCTTCGCGCTCGAATCCGGCTCACTGCTCTCGACGTCTTCCGACAGCTTCGGGAGCGGATCACCACCGAGGCCGGCATCTGTGGCGGGCTGAACAACTTCTCGACTGACGCTTCGTGCAACTGGGTCCAATCGGGTTTGCCAGTACACGAATGCAGCGATCCCGACCGATGTCAGGATGACGGCGCCGAGCAAGCCGAGACGTAATGTAGACTTCTCAACCCTCGCCATTGCGAGCTCCTTCGGCCTCAACTCGTATCGCGTCTGCCTCGTGTCTGACCGTATCCGATCGCCAGCGCGAGTACGAGTCCCTTTGATCGAAGACCAAGTAACAGCGCCTCCGCACGAGTCTGGCAGCCGGCCCCTGGTTCACGAGGAGGACATCGAAACCGGCTGAAGCCGGCGCTCCAGGCCCGGCACCGTCGTGGAACCGATCGGGTGAACAGCCTTCTACCGCCTCAGCGGTATTCGCCGCGAACGGAGCGGTCTTCGATGCCGAGGTGCTTTTCGATCTCTTGCTCGATGTACATGGCTTGGTCGGGCTCGTTGAGGGAGGAGAGGAGCTTGACGTCCTGGCCGCCCTTGGTCCTGAGGCGGAGCTGGTAGGAGGTGTGGACGCCGCCGTTATTGCCTCTGCGGATGCGCTCCTTCGTGTAGAGCTGCGCGATGTCGGAGGCGTCGAGGTCCCGTTTGCCCGGCCAGGGGAAGGGACCGTGGGTGACGGTCAATCGACCGTCGCGACATTGGAGCGTCGTTCGATTGAAAAAGCTGGCGACGACGAAGTAGGTGAGGGCGAGGCCGACTGCGACGTGGATGAGCGGGAACAAGAAGAACAGCATCGAGAACATCCCGCCCTCCTCGCCGCCGGCGAACTTCCCGGCCATCGAGTACCAGAAGATCAGGAAGCCGTCCCAGAAGATCACGAAGACGAGCAGGAAGAAGGTGAGCGGGCTGAGCCAGCGGCGCTCGATCGAGAGGCCGCCCCAGCCGTCGTCGCGCAGCTCGATCCCCTTCGGTGCTGCGATGTTCTCTCTCGGGCGGGCCGAATCTCGGCGGGCGGCGTCTCGGCGCCGCTCAGAGCGAGGGACCTGCTCGGTGAAGTCGAACACCGAGTCGCAGCGGCGGCACTTCGCCAGGCTCGTGTCGAGGTGCACGTCTTCGGCGGGAATCTCCAAGCGACATTGAGGACAGGTGATGCGCATCGATGCTCCCCGGGTTCTCTTCGATCTCGGATCCCTCGGTCCAGGCCGCGATGATAACGATATTCGGTGCCGAGGCGACCCGTCGGCCCGCGCGGACCGGCCGTGTTATTCTCCTCGGCCAGGACCTGTATTCGAATCCAGTGTCGACCTGTTTCGAGAGGCGATTCCGTGTCGGGCCAGCAGGGCTTCCTCTTCGACGACGATCCCCCGAAGGACGAGCACGTCGGGCTCGCCCCCGAGGCCGAGCAGTGGCGTGACCTGGGCAAACGGCTGCCTCACGATCTGCGGCTGGGCACCTCGTCTTGGTCGTTTCCCGGCTGGCGAGGCCTGGTGTGGGACCGCGAGGCCAATCAGACGGTCCTGTCGAGGCACGGGCTGAAGGCGTATGCGCGTCACCCGCTGTTTCGGTCCGTCGGGCTGGACCGTACGTACTACGCGCCGCTCGATCGCGAGGTATTCGCGGAACATGCTCGCGCCGTGCCGAACGACTTCCGCTTCCTCGTGAAGGCGCACGAGTGGTGCACGGTTCCGGTCTTCCCCGATCATCCCAGCGCGGGGGCCCGCCGCGGTCAAACGAACGAGCTGTTCCTGGATCCGTCCTACGCCAGCGAGGTCGTCAAGATCGGAAGAGCACAC
>JAVJTD010000100.1:0-8012 GCA_040219065.1 Planctomycetota bacterium | reverse complement strand
GATCACCGAGCTCGGCCTCGATGGCTCTCTTCTTCATCGCGGTACTGAGGGTACCCATGCCGAGTGCCTTAATGAGGATGAGCACGTCGGAGACCTTCGCCCCGGCGTTCGAGACGATCTTGGCGGGATCGATCACGCCTGTCACGGCCAGCCCGTACTTGACCTCGGAGTCGACTACCGAGTGCCCGCCGACGATCACCGCACCCGCCTCGATCACCTTCTCGGCGCCGCCGCGCAGGATCTCGCCCAGCAGGTCGGGATCGAGCTTCTTGGGGAACCCGACGATGTTGAGTGCTGTGAGCGCACGCCCCCCTTTCGCGAACACGTCCGAGAGCGCGTTCGCGGCCGCGATCTGCCCGAACCGGTACGGGTCATCGACGATGGGCGGAAAGAAGTCCACCGTCTGGACGAGCGCCGTTCGCTCGTCGAGGCGGTAGACCCCCGCATCGTCGAGCGTATCGGTCCCGATCAGAAGGTTCGGGTCATTCGGAGCTGGAAGCCGACGCAGCACGTGCGCCAAGGTCCCTTGCGGGATCTTGGACGCTCAACCGGCTGAGGAGGAGTACTGCGTCAGGCGAATCTTACGATTGCGAAACATGATGTCCTGATAAAATGTGCGAATGAGCTTTCGTTCATTCGTTGTCTTCGAGCACCGCGACGACCGCCGCCGCGAGCTCCTTCAAGTCCTCGTCCCGCACCGTGCGCAGGTCGAGGAGCAATCGGTCCTGATGCACCCGGCCGAAGACGGGTAAGGCTTGCAGTCGTAGCCCACGCGCCAACGCGGCCGCACTCCGCTCGCCCGGCGAGACCGAGAGCGCCCAGGACGGCAAGTGCCGCCCGGGGACCGAGCCGCTGCCCGCCTGCGCTTCACTGCGCACTACCGCGACGGGCGCCTCGGCGTGCTTCTGCCGAATGAGGTCTTCGAGCCGGCGAGCCCGCTGCTCGACCTGAGCCACGTCGGCGCTGAGCATGGCGAGAGTCGGGATCTCTCGGAGCGCTTGCTCCTCGCTCTTGTACAGATCGAGCGTCTCGCCGAGCGCGAGCAAGGAGAACTTGTCGAGCCGCACCGCGCGATAGAGCGGATCCTGGCGCAGCTCTTCGATGAGGTCCGAGCGTCCCAACAAGATGCCCGACTGCGGTCCGCCCAAGAGCTTGTCGCCCGAGAAGCAGATCAGGTCCGCGCCCGCCGCGAGGCCCTCGGCCACCGTCGGCTCGCCTTCGATCCCCACGGTCTCTGCGGGGAGCAAGAGCCCCGAGCCCAGGTCCCAGACCACCGGCACTTGATGCTTGCGGCCCAGCGCGACCAATTCGGACAGAGGCGGATGGTGATGGAAGCCGACGACGCGGAAGTTGGAGGTGTGGACCTGCACGATCAGTCCGGTCTCGGGTCCGAGTCGGCGCTCATAGTCGCGCACGTACACCCGATTCGTCGCTCCGACCTCGACGAGGCGTGCGCCCGAGGCCTCCATCACGTCGGGCATGCGGTACGAGCCGCCGATCTCGACCAGCTCGCCGCGCGCGACCAGCACTTCCCGGCCAAACGCCAGGGCGCGGAGCATCAAGAGCGTGGCGGCGGCGTTGTTGTTGACGACGAGCGCGGCTTCCGCGCCCGTGCGCTCGACCAGACGCTCGGTCACCCACTGCTCTCGCCGGCCGCGTGTCCCGGTCTCCGGGTCGATCTCGAGCGTCGTGTAGCCGCTGAGCTCACGGCCCACGGCGTCGACGACCGACTCGGCATACACGGCGCGCCCCAGGCCGGTGTGCAAGATGATGCCGGTCGCGTTGATCACGCGGCGCACGCGCATTCGATCGCGCTCCTCGAGGCGCCGCTCCACGATTCGAGCCAGACGCTCGATCTCCGCCGCGGGCTTCGAGGCGAGCGGCTCCCCCATCAGGAGCTCTTGTCGCCGCAGCTCGAGAGCATGGCGGACCATTCCCGCCAAGCTGTCGTGACCCACGAGAACGAGCAGACGGCGGAAGCGCTCGGCGCGCAGCACCGCGTCCACCGCCGGCAATGCCCGGAGCGGGCTGGAGGATTCAGTGGACTCTCTCACGGCCTCTCGTCAACCCGAGGACAAGTCATCACACCCTGCCAAGGCATCAAGCTAACCGCCGCCACGCCGGCGAGGAAGCCCGAAACCAGGCCTTCAGCCGGGGCAGTGGAATGTCGGACTCATGGTCGCGGCCCTCAAAGAGACGCTTGGATGGAGGACACCGAGACCGGCTGAAGCCGGCATTCCGAAGGCGGCGCACCAAGGCTCCGAAACGCTTCTTGTTCTGACGAGTCGCCCACCTTCGCACACAACAGACGCTCGCCTGTTGCCTTCCCATCTGGCAAGATCGCCTCGAGGGCGGCACGGCGGTGCCCCGATGTTGGGCGAACGTGATCCGGGGAGGTGGTCCGTTGAGTCAATGGAGCTTCTATCCCACGCGGGAAGACCTGGCGGAGCGACTCAGCCAGAGCTTGGAGATCTCACCGCTCCTGGGTCAACTGCTCGTCAATCGCGGCGTGCAGGATCCGGCCGAGGCGCGACGGTTCATCTCGCCCGAGCTCAAGGACCTCCACGATCCGTTCCTCTTCAAGGACATGGACCTGGCGGCTGAGCGCGTGAAGGCGGCGATCGCTCGCGGCGAGCGGATCCTCGTGTTCGGGGACTACGACGTCGACGGCGTCTCGGGCACGGCCTTGCTCCTGCAGTTCCTCCGCTTCACTCGCGCAAAGGCGGACTTTCTCATCCCGAACCGGCTGACCGATGGGTATGGCCTCAGCCCGGACGCGGTCCGCAAGATCCGTGAGCGCAACGCGCAGCTCGTCATCACCGTCGACAACGGCGTCAGCGCGGTCGAGGAGATCCGAGAGCTGAAGCGCCTCGGCATCGACACGGTCGTCTGTGACCATCACCAGGTCGGCAGTGAGCTGCCACCCGCCGTGGCGGTCCTCAACCATCAACGCACCGATTGCGAGTATCCGAACAAGCACCTCTGCGGTGTCGGTGTCGCCTTCAAGCTCTGCTGGGCGGTCGCGCAGAGGCTCTCCGATCACAGCCGGGTGAAGCCCGAGTTTCGCGACTTCCTGCTCGACGCGATGGCGTGGGTCTGCCTGGGCACCATCACCGACGTCGTCGAGCTGCAGGGTGAGAACCGCATCCTCGCCAAGTACGGCCTGTGGGCGATCCAGAACTCGAAGAGCCCCGGGCTGAAGGCCCTCCTCGAGGTGAGCGGCGTCAAGGATCGCGCCGTCCGCAGCGACGACATCGGGTTCCGGCTGGGTCCTCGCCTCAATGCGGCCGGCCGACTCGGGCAAGCCGAAAAGGCGATTCGCCTGCTGTCGACGAGCTGCCCCGAGGAGGCCAAGCAGCTCGCCGGCGAGCTCGAAGAGGCCAACCTCTCGCGCCGGGAGATCGAGCGAGCGATCCTCGAGCATGCCCGGGAGCGCGTGCTGTCCGATCCCAATCATACGCGCAAGGGGATCTTCGTCCTCGCGGACGACGAGTGGCATCTCGGCGTCGTCGGCATCGTCGCCGCTCGGCTGGTCGACGAGTTCCACCGCCCGACCGTCTTGATCGCGATGGACGGCGAGACGGGCCGCGGCTCGGGACGCTCGATCCCGGGCTTCGATCTCCATGCGGCGCTGTGCGACGCTGGTGAGCACATGATCTCGTTCGGTGGTCATCCGGCAGCGGCTGGCGTGCACGTCGCCCGTCAGAGCCTCGAGCAGCTCACTCGCCGTTTGGAAGAGGTCGCCGAGGAGCGCATGAAGACGGCGAGCGGACCCAGCCTGCAGATCGACGCGGAGGTGCGCTTGCCATTCGTCGATGACCGGCTCGTCCGCGACATCGATCGCATGAACCCCTTCGGCATGGGCAACCCGAGGCCCGTCTTCGCCAGCACGCGTCTGAAGCTAGCCGGTCAACCTCGCCTCGTCGGCCGCGACTCGTCGCACCTGATGTTCCTGGTGAACCAGGGACCGGTGACGATCAAGGCCATCGGCTTCGGCATGGGCGAGCACTGCGAGAAGCTGCAAAGCAACGGCGACTCGTTCTCGATGGCATACACGCCGGTGATCAACGAATGGCGCAACCGCCGCACCGTCGAGCTCGAGGTGAAAGACCTGCGCTTCGATTGAGGGGGCGGTGGGTTTGAGGTCGAGAGTTGAGGGTTCAGCCGTTCGCGGCTGACCGCCCGATACGACGGCTCTTCGAATGCGCCCCTTGCTCGGCGCCTTTCGATTCGGACGTCGGTTCCGTCGAGGAAGCGGTGGTGGCCCGGCGGCTGCTTTCCGTTTCCGTCGCGCGGGCTCTGGTTGCTCGGCCGCGCGGGCTTTGGTTCAGCCGCCGCTCAATGCACCCAGGATGTGCAGGGTGTCGCTGTCCTTCACCTTCCTCGACAGGTCGCGCACCATCTCGTCGTTGCAGTGAACGTGGATGTGGGGACGGATTCGGTCCTGCTCGTCGACGACGCGGAAGCGCAGGCCCGGGTATTGCTCGTCGAGTGAATTCAGCACCTGGGCAATCGTCGATCCGCTCGCCGTCACCTCGGACTTTCCAAAGGCGTAGCCCTGGAGGATGCTGCCGAGGCAGACCTTCATGAGAATTGCACCGCCGAGACGGAGAAGATCTGCGGCAAGTGCTCGGCGATGCGCTCGAACTTCTCGCCGCCGTTCGCGCCGCGCCAGATCTCTCCGCTCGTGGTTCCGAACACGATGGCCGGCTCCGGGCGCACGTCTTCGAGCGAGAACGCCTGACGCTTGACCGTCCACCAGGCGTGCTCTTTCGGCAGGCCCTGGTCGAGGCGCTCCCAGCGCTTGCCGCCATTCCGGGTGCGGTAGACTGCCGCTTGCCCGCCCGGGCACGTACGCGGCCAGAGCTCGGTGCCGTCCATCGGAAACACCCAGACGGTGTTCACGTCCTTGGGATGACCGGCGATCGGGAACCCGATGTCGCCAACCTTCTTGGGCATCTTCATTCCGATGCGATCCCAGGTGTCCCCCTCGCGGCGATCGAGGCGGTAGATGCCGCAGTGATTCTGCTGGTAGAGGACGTCGGGATCGGCGGGGTGAATGATCATGCAGTGCGGATCCTGACCGTACTCGCGCGGCGGACCGGGATAGAAGTCCATCGCGACTCCCGAGTTGATCGGGGCCCACTTCTTACCACCGTCTTTGCTCTCGAAGGTGCCGCCGCCCGACATCGAGAGGTAGAGGTGCTTTGGATCGCGCGGGTCGGTGCGAATGCTGTGGAGGAAGCTGCCGTCGGGCGTGCCCGGCTGTCCCTCGCCGGTCCACTTCCAGTACGAAGGGTGATGGTTGAAGCCCTGGACCTCCGCCCAAGTGTCTCCATGGTCCTCGCTGCGAAAGAGGCCGTGGGGCGACGTGCCCAAGTACCACGCGCCCGGCTCGTCATGGTGCCCGGGCGAGAGGAAGAAGTTGATCGAGACCGAGAGTCCGCGGGAGGTACCGTCGTCACCCGGCTTCTTCTTTCCGCGCTTCAGCTTCGCGAACTGCGGCGGCCGGCTTGCCTCGGTCCACTTGCGCCCGCCATTCGTCGAGCGATAGAGCGTCGGGCCGAGGTGCCCTCCCGTCGAGGTGAGCAGCATCGTCTCGCCGTCCCTCGGATCCAAGCGGAAGTCGTGCACCTTCGACCCCAGCCAGTGCGGTCCCTCGATGCTCCAGCGCCGACCTTCCGGCCGCAGGATGAAGCCGCCCTTGGCGGTGCCGACCAACAGAGCACGCGGCGACTTCTTCTTGGAGGCGGTCTTCTTCTTCGACGCTTTGGCTTTGGCCATCGAGAGAGCTCCAATTCGGGGGACGGTCTGTGATGGACCCGGAGCATAACGAGGCGGAATCCGGCGCGGCAAGTCCGGATGCGAATCAGTCGAGCCCCGCCGGCGGAGCACACAGGTGGTGAAGCACGTCGTGCAGGGACTTCCCGAACGTCCAACGGCTCAACGCTCAACTTTGAAGGCCGATGTCCCTCACCTGGAGGACAGCGCTACGAAGCGGGCGCTCCGAATCCTCCCTCGCTCGGCGCCTCTCCGCTCGATCGGTGGCGCCGTCGAGAGCGCGGCTTCCAGCTCGGCCGCCCCTCCCCGTCTCGGTCGCGCGGGCTCTGGTTTCGTTACCTCGATTCGCCTCGGCCCCATTGCGACGGCTCGGGCTCTGGCGGCTACGGCTCGACGAGAGCGCCTTCGGGCGGCGAGACGACGCCGACCCGGAGCTTCGAGCTGACCCAGCCGCTTCCGAACGTCAAGGTGGAGCCGACGAAGGCGTACCAGGGCCAGGCGAGCTCGGTGAATGCATACAAGAGCGAGAGCGTCGTGAGCCCGACGCAGAGGCCGAGCAGTGCGTCCTTCTGCTGCGCCGCCGGTGCCCAGAGCCCGAGGAAGTAGACGCCCAACACGATGCCGGTGACGAAGGAGGCGATGGCGAGCACGCTGCCGATGACACTCGTCGTGAGCTGCGCTCCGATGATGCCGATCGCGATCTGGATGGCGCCGAAGACGAGCGTTCCCAGCCGGGTCCAGCGGAGCACTTGAGCATCGCTGGCATCGTTGCCTCGAAGCGGGACGACCCAGTCGTGCACGGCGGCCGTCGCGGACGAGTTGAGTGAGCTCGAGAGCGTCGACATCGCGGCCGCGAAGACGGCTCCCAAGACCAGACCGAGCACTCCCACCGGAAGCTCGGACACGATGAAGGTCGCGAACACCGCGTCCTTGGCCGTGCTCGAGAACGCTACGGCCGGAGGGAACTGCAAGTAGTAGGCGTACAGCGCCGAGCCGAGCAGCAGGAACAGCGCGAATTGCCCCAGCACCACGAACCCGCTCGCCTGGAGTGCTCGCCTCGCCGCACGCTCATTACGGGCGCAGAGGTAGCGCTGCACGAGGAGCTGATCGACGCCGTGGGTCGCGAACGCCATGAAGGCGCCGCCGACGAGGCCCGCCCAGAACGCCATCGGATTCGTCAGGTCCCAGCCGAAGTCGAAGACCCGCAGCTTGCCTTCGGCGCTCGCGATGTCGAAGACGGCTCCCAGGCCGCCGGAAAGCTGAGACAGTAGGACCCAGAACGCCGCGATCGCACCGAGCAAGTACACGAAGAGCTGGATCACATCGGTCCAGATGACCGCGCGCATGCCCCCCAACGTCGTGTACACGATCGTGACCAGTCCGAGGACGAGCACACAGCTCGCGAACGCCCAGCCCGTCATCTGCTGGAGCACCAGAGCACTCAAGGCCAACCGCAGACCATCGGCCAGGCTGCGCGTCAGGAGGAAGAGCCCCGTCGCCAGACGACGCGTCACCGCGCCGAAGCGATGCTGGAGGATCTCGTACGCCGTGACGATCTGTCCGCGGAAGTACCCGGGCAGCAAGATCGCCGCGACCAGGAACCGCCCGATCACGTAGCCCATCGGGATCTGCAGGAAGCGCAGGTCACCGAAGTAGGCGACGCCGGGCAAGCTCAAGAACGTGACGGTGCTCGTCTCGGTGGCGACGATCGAGCCGAGCACGGCCCAGCTCGGCAAGTCACGACCACCCACTTGATAATCGGAAGCCGTGCGCCGCTTGGCTCCGATCCAGAAGCCGAACGCCAAGACCGCCAACAGATACATCGCCAGGATCGTCAGATCGACCGCGCCGACGTCCACGAGCCCCTCCCAAATGTGACCGCGTTGACGGCCGCCAAAGTACCTCGCGGGAGGAGAGGGGTCAAACGAAGGTGCCGGGGTGCTTGGGTGCCGGGGTGCTTGGGTGCCGGGGTGCTTGGGTGCTTGGGTGCTTGGGTGCTTGGGTGCTCAGGTGCCTGGGTGCCTGGGTGCTTGGGTGCCTGGGTGCTTGGGTGCTTGGGTGCTTGGGTGCCTGAGTGCTCAGGTGCTTGGGTGCTTGGGTGCCGGGGTGCTTGGGTGCTTGGGTGCCTGAGTGCTCAGGTGCCTGGGTGCTCGGGTGCTTGGGTGCTTGGGTGCTTGGGTGCCTGGGTGCTTGGGTGCTTGGGTGCTTGGGTGCCTGAGTGCTCAGGTGCT
>JAVJTD010000099.1:0-23525 GCA_040219065.1 Planctomycetota bacterium | reverse complement strand
GGTGATATCGACGGCGACGGCGATCCTGATCTCGCGGTGGCGAGCCTCGGCGGCGGATGCCGGCTGTATCGCAATGACCGGGAGCGCTTCGTCGACATCTCGTCCGAGGCGAGCCTGCGCTCCAACGCTTCGTCCTACGTCCCGTTCTTCTTCGACTACGACGCCGATGGGGACCTCGACCTCTTCGTTTCCGGCTTCTCGTCGTTCGTCGCCTTCGCCAGCTCGGTGCAACCGGGCTCGAGGGTCAGCGACATCGAGAGGCCGTACCTGTACCGGAATCTGGGCAAAGGCCGCTTCCAGGACGTGACGCGCTCGGCCGGGCTCGATCGGGCATTCGGCTCGATGGGAGCGAACTGGGGCGACCTCGACAACGACGGCTTCCCAGAGATCTACCTGGCCAACGGTGGCCCGTTCCTCGAGCGGCTCGAGCCCAACTCGCTCTTCCACAACCGCGGGGATGGCACGTTCCAAGAGGAGACGTCCCGAGTCGGTGGCGGTCATGTCGGCAAAGGGCACGGCGCGACATTCGCCGACTTCGACGACGACGGAGATCTCGACATCTACGCCCCGATCGGCGGAGCGTATCCGGGCGACCAGTGGAAGAACGCCTTCTATCGCAACGACGGCGGGGACGCCGCTGGGCACTCGATCATCGTGGCTTGCCGAGGCGAGCGAACGAACCGGTTCGGTGTCGGCGTGTGGCTGAGGGCCACGGTCGGGAGCCGAACGATGCTGCGGCAGATCGAGGGCGGCGCCGCATTCGGCTCCTCGAATCCCGCGCAGGCCCACTTCGGCTTGGGGAGCGCGGATCGGATCGATCGCCTCGAAGTGTGGTGGCCGGCGAGCGACACACGCCAGGTGTTCGAGGCCGTGCCGGCCGACCGGTATATTGTGGTGCGAGAGGGGGACGCTCGACTGGAAGCGCGTCCCTTCTCGATGCGCGATCGATAGTCGGTCGTCGCGACTGCCACTCGTTCGAGGTGAGTTTCCTTGAAGACGTCTGCCGTGCGCCCGTTTGCCCTGATGTTGTTCGCTTCGATGTGTCTCGCGTGCTCAGAGGAGAGCGGGCCGACCGCTCGGGAGGCGGAGCAGCGCGATCAGCTCTATGCGGCCGCGTCGACCGACTACCAGAGCGGGCGAGTGAATGACGCGATCAGCAAGCTGGTCCAGGCGGTCGAGCTCGACGCCGATCACGTCGAGACCCGAATGCTGCTCGGCCGGATCTTCCTCGAGCAGAGCGGCTTCCCACAGGCGAAGGAGTGCTTCGAGCGCGTTCTCGAGCAGGACGGCCTGACCCCGAAGGACGAGTTCCTCGCCCGCATCTGTCTCGCCCGGACGCTGATGACGCCCGGCAACGTGATGGACCTCGACGAGGCACTCCGAGAGCTCGAGAAGGTGCGCGCGATCCGGCCCGAGTCTCGAGTCCTGCTGGAGGTCGGCAAGGTCCAGTTCTATCTCGGGCAGCTCGAGGCGGCCGAGAAGAGCTTCCGGGAAGCGCTCGAGATGGACCCCCGGTTGACGGGGGCCGCCACCCAGCTCGGCGCGCTGTACTACCTGAGCGGGCGAGACGACGAGGCGATCGCGGTCTTGCAGCAAGGGCTCGACGGCAAGTTCGACGACAAGGAGCTCGAGTTCCTCTTGATGCTCTCCTGGGAGCGCAAGCACGGCGAATATCCGGGCGACCTCGAGAACCGCTACTGGCTGCATCCGAGCAGCGAGCGTCTGGTCGAACAACCGGCGAAGTTCGTCGAGGTCGGTGCCGAGGTGGGGGTGGATCTCTACTCCGGCGGGCGCGGGAGCGCTTGGGCCGATTTTGATGGCGACGGGGACCTCGATCTCGCCGCGGTCGGCAATCATCATTCCAATGCCCTCTATCGCAATGATGGCGACGGCAAGTTCACCGACGTGGCGAAGGAGGCCGGAGTCGCCGAGCCGGTGGACGGGTGGGGCTGTCTCTTCGCCGATTACGACAATGACGGCGATGAAGATCTACTCATCGTGCGGGCCGGCTGGCAGGGCGAGGGGAAGAACTCGCTCTATCAGAACCAGGGGGACGGGACGTTTCGCGACGTCTCGGAGGCGTCGGGCATCGGCAAGCTGGTGCGGTCGGGGCTGGGCGCGGCCTGGGCGGACTTCGATCTCGACGGCGACTTGGACCTGTATGTGGCCAATGGCGTCGGAGCGCTCGAGGCCGACGGCCGGATCAACTCGTTGTACCGGAACGAGGGCGACGGGACCTTCGAAGAGATCGGGGCGCAGGCCGGCGTGGCGCACCCGGGAGCGGCGATCGGCTGTGCCTTCGGCGACTACGATCTCGATGGAGATCCCGATCTCTACATCGGCCAGCTCGGCTCGCCGAACGTCTTGTTCCGGAACGAAGGGGACGGGACGTTCACAGAGGTGACATCGCAGGCAGGTGGTCAGCAGCCCCTGCGCAGCTACGTCCCGTTCTTCTTCGACTACGATGCCGATGGCGACCTGGACATCTTCGCCACCAACTTCTCGACCTTCGAATCGTTCGTCTCCTACCGCATCAACGGCTCGGCGCCGACCGATCTCGATCGTCCCGCGCTGCACCGGAACAATGGCGACGGGACGTTCACGGAGGTGGGGCGGCGCGCGGGCCTCTCGATGTCGTTCGGCTCGATGGCCGGCAACTGGGGTGACATCGACAACGACGGCTTTCCCGAGATCTACCTCGGCAACGGCGGTCCGCCGATGGAGCGACTCGAGCCGAACGCGCTCCTCTACAACAATGGCGACGGCACCTTCAGCGAGATCACGCGCCAGACGGGCACGGGTCATCTGGGCAAAGGCCACGGGACCTCGCTGGCCGACTTCGACGACGACGGCGACCTCGACATCTACTCACCGAACGGCGGGTACTATATCGGCGACCGTTGGCACAACGCGCTGTATCGAAACGATGGCGGCAACACGCGCCCCTCGATCGTGGTCGAGTGCCGAGGCACGAAGAGCAACCGTGACGGCGTCGGGGCGCAGGTCTTCGTGAAGGTGGGCGATCGGCGGTACCTGAGGGAGGTGAGCGGCGGCGCCGGCTTCGGCTCGCTGTCCCAAAGATCCGTCCACTGCGGCCTCGGTGACGGCGCGACGCGCGTCGATCGTCTCGAGGTCTACTGGCCCGTCACGAAGCAGCGCCAAGTCTTCGAGAACGTCCCGGCGAACAAGTACGTCGTGATCACCGAAGGCGACCCCGTCCCCAAGCTCCGCGACTTCCGTGGGAAGTGAGCATTCTGTTCCCGGCACAAAAGGCCCACTTTTGAAAGTGAGCATTCTGTTCCCGGCACAAAAGGCCCACTTTTGAAAGTGAGCATTCTGTTCCCGGCACAAAAGGCCCACTTTGCACTACAAAGTTGGCCATCTGTGCCGGGAACGGAGTGCCAACCTCAGAAGGAGCGCGGCAGACCGATGTCGAGCATCGTGCGTAGGCCCGGCGCGGCCTCGACGATGCGGGGGATCAGGTTGATCAGCATGCTCGTCGTCGCGCTGTCCCCGGCGATGCCGCCGAGAGCCTCGAGGTGTACCTTCGGTGTGCCCTCGATGTGAACCTCGTCGTGCGGATCTTGGGCGCCGACGTACATCTTGAGGTCGATATCGATTAGGCGACCGTCCGCGGTCTCCCCGACGGCCGTGTGATGAATGCCGGCGACGCGCCCGGCCGCGACGGTGACGTGCTCGGTCTCGATGGCCGCCTCGGCCATCACCGGCTCGAGCTTCTCCTCCCGGCGCTTCAGCTCCCAGCCGAGGCCCGCGGCCACGAGATCGAGCGACTCGACGAGACCGACGTGTCCCAGCTTCTTCTCTGCCGCAAGCGCCCGGAACTCCTCTTCCGTCTTGCCGGCACCGACCTTCCTCTGCAGAGGTCCCCGGCGACTGCCCGCATCGACGACGCGACGAGCGATGATCTTCTGGACCTGGGCGCTGGGAGCGCTGGCGACCAAGGCCAGCGTGTCGAGCACGAAGCCCGGGTTGACGCCGCTGCCAATGATCGAGACGCCGTGCTCTTTCGCGAAGGCATCGAGGGCTTCGGCCTCTTCCGCCGCGGCGGTCTTCGGCCAGAGCAGCTCCTCACAGCTCGAGACGACGTTCAGTCCGGCTTGGCAGATCACTTCGAGCTGCGAGCGCACTTGCGAGATTCGGGACTGCGTGGTGTGGATGGCCACATCGGCCGACACGCCCTCTTCGAGCGCCTCGTCGAGATCGCCGACCACGACGACGTCGCAGTGCGGTGCGTCCATCGGCAAGAAGGCGCCGAGCGCGCGCCCCTCGAGTCCGGGATCGTGGTCGATCGCCCCGACGAGCTCGAGACGAGGATGCTCGAGAATCGCCCGGGCACATGCCAAGCCGATCGGACCCAAACCGAACTGCACCACTCGCCAGGGACCCTTGGACATCGATCATCTCCTTGGAAGCTCTGCCGCTGTCGCGGAATCCGGAGCGTGATGTTGCCCGATTTCCGTGTCTCCGAAAAGCCTCACCTCCAGGCCGTCCGGACCGATGCATCCTGTCTTTCCTCTCGCACCTCATATCCGTTCAAGCTCAGCCCACCCAGCTCCGAAAGGGAGGAGGCTCAGATCCGCCTTTCTCCCCTCAGACAGTTCTCCAATGCGAACGGAGTGTCCCGATGGGTCATCGACGTGCGTGGCTACTCGCCTTGCTGGGTGCCGCGATCGCCTGGGGAAGCTGGCAAGTCTTCCCGAGGATAGGCAGCTCCTTCTCCGACTATCGCGACGACTGGGCGACCCGGATGGGTGTCGAGCGAGGCATGACGTTGGACGACGTCATTCATCGGCTAGGCCAACCCGACACGGTCCTGGTTCCCGAGCGGCAGCCGCCGCCCGGCGACTTCCCCGGTCTCGATTCACCGATCCGAGGGCAGGTGCTCGTGTACCGGTCGTACGGGTTGCTCGGGCGAGCGTACATCTACCTCAACGAGAAGAACGAGGTGCGCTCATGGGGCGGCGGCCCCGGTTGAAACCGGGTGCACTCGGACCGACGGCCTCAACGGGTCCTTGAGTTCTCCATCCCAGCACCCGCGAGAGGACTCGGACTTCGCCTCCGGAGCTCCGTGGCCCCGTGCTCTTCGAGCCCGATTCTTCAGGGCGTTGCCGTGGGCCAGCGGGGGAGCGCCTGACCTCGAACCTCTCGAGTGGCCCCGATCTGCGCCGGAGCCGCCAGGCGCTCGAGCCGTCCGCCCTTGAGCTGAAGCGTGTTGTGCTCCATCATCGTGGTCACTCGATCAGCCAGAGCTCGCCGTGCGAGCTCGATTCGACGAACCTTCAGGAAAGAAAGTACACGATATGAGCACCAAGCTGCTTCGCATCCTCGGGAGTGTTCTCGCTCTCGTCATCACGATCTCCTTCGCCGCTGGCTGTGGCGAGAAGACCGAAGACGGTGGAACCGAAAAGGGCGACGCCGCCGAGCAGAAGAGTGACGAATCAGCGGCCGCGGGTAGCGCGACGCCGTATCCGCTCGAGGTCTGCATCGTCTCGGACGAAGAGCTCGGCAGCATGGGTGAGCCGGTGGTCAAGGTCTACGACGGCCAAGAGGTCAAGTTCTGCTGCGAGTCCTGCGTGAAGAGCTTCGAAGACGACAAGGCGAGCTACTTGGCCAAGCTGAAGAAGTAGTCAGCGAAGCTCGGCGGGAACAATCGAAGCATGAGCAAGCGCCGAGGGATTCTCGATGATGCCACGAGCTCGACATTCGTGGACTCGGGGCCTGGCCTGAGGCGCCGCTCACTCGATGACTCGCCAATGGCCCCCCTTGGCCGGTCCGACTCGCTCCAAGCGGCCAGCCTCGCGCAGGAGCTTGATGGCGCGATGGGCAGTTCGCTCAGACTTCCCGAGGCTCTGTGCGAGCTCCGGCACCGTCGGACTCGGTCTGCTCTTCAACAGTCTCAGCACGACTGACGCTGGCGTTTTCCCTGGCTTCGGTAAGGAAAGCTTCATGTCGACGGCCCCGGATCGGACGATCACGTCGGGGGAATCCAGTTCGGCTTCCTTCACGAGGCGAGCGATCTCGAGGGTGCCCCGGCCCCACCCGGGCGGAGTGACACCGAAGATCACGCGGCCTCCCTCTCCATTCCCGAATGCAGTGCACCCTCGGCAGGACAGCGGCTTGACCTCGAGGTGGATCTTGGGCAACCTACGGGGTGCCAAGAAACGTGCCCAGCCCAAGCAATTCATCCCGGAGAAATCCGAGCGACCACAGAGAGTGAGTTCCTGAGAGAGGGAAGCGCCCATGTCCTGGTTCAAGAAGCCCGTCGCCTACCGTAGCTACTCCGACGGTACCTACGAGATCATCGAGAGGCGGTCATTCCTACGCATCGGCGCCGCAGTCTTGGCTGTCGCCGCAACCCTCACGGGCGGCGCGTTCATTTACCCGAAGCTGACGGAGAAGCCTGGGGAGTCTCTCGGCCCGCCGCCGGCACTTGTTGCCATCGACATCATCGCGCGGCAAGATCGGGCGACGGTTTATCAGGTACTGACACAGTACGAACGTCTCGAGAGGATCGGCCGAACTGACTTCTGGATGGCGGTGGCAGCACTCCAGATGACAGACCTTATCCCATTCGCTGAGTATCAAGCGAGAGTGGAGTCGGACCAGGCAGTTCGAGATGCTATTGCGCAGTCCATCAGCAGCCTGGATGCACTTGATGGTGCCGAGCGGCGCTGACCGCGGGGGAGCCCACTCATGCTTCAGAAGAGCGGTGGCGCAGGCCAAGATGTTGTCGGACTCTCCGGAGACGGGAGTCCAACTTCCGGTGAGATCTTCTGTGTGATCGTAACCGGGCCACCGGGTTCACAAGTCGCGGTCTCTGGTGTGATTTCTGCTCCTGGGCAATCACCAGTCCCTCTCGGTGACTCAGGGGAGCCTGGAGAGTACTGCTTTCAGATCCCCGCTGGCTACGGCGGTGGAGTGGTCGGGTTGAACGTGACTCTCCTGCCGGCTTCGAATCCTCCGGTACGATCACCTTCCAAGATCTTCTTGATCGGGACGTCATAGCGGCCCGAAGCTTCAGCTGCGACGGACGAGACCGAGATCGAGGAGTGGCACTTTGCGCCTAACTGTCCCTGCTGTCTTGGCGATCATCGCCATCGTGACCAGTTCGTTCATGCTCAAGTCTCCCGCGCCCATCGGACCGGGGTCGGACGCCGGGCGTTCGCCTTATGTCACGAATGAGATCGTAGGCCGAATCCTTCAGACCGAAGATCGAGCTGCCGTGTATCGCATTCTGCCGCACTACGCCGATCTCTCGGGTTTTGAGCGGGCCGGATTCTGGAATGCGGCCGGATCCCTGGAGATGTACGAGCTCGCAGGCTTCGCCCGGGTCGTCCTCCCAAAGGAGACTGATCCTCTCGCGCGACAGTTCATCGTAGATTTCATCGAGGACGCTGATCGGTAGGAGGATGCACCATGCAACCTACTCCTCAGGGTAAGGACGTTCTCGATGTCGATTTGACGGTTTCGAACCTTGGAGTTGGGGAGGAGACCTGCGCCGTCATAGAAACGGGTCTGACCCACTCCGGCTTGCATCTCCTCGTCAACATCGGATCGAGGGTCGTCTACAGTGGTCCCGCTCCTTCCAGCCTCGAAGTTTGCTTCACTCCCCAGCCCGGAGAAGAAGGGAAGAGGATCACTGTCATCGTGGCGCAAGACGGTCAGCCGCAAGTAGCAGCGACGGCTGGTGCTCGCGGCAAGGTCCACTCCTGACGTCAAGGCCGCCGCCAGAGAGGCGCGGGAACCGTCCCGATCTGCGGCACCAGCGCTTGGAAGTCACAGCGTCGACGTCCGACGTTTGCCAGCCATCTCGAGCCACCGATCCTCGACGCCGCACCTCCGGCGCCACCGGTTCGGCTCTCCGTGGTGCACTCTCCCTCGGAACCCGATACACTCGGCGGCGTTCTGCCGGTGCCTGGGTCGCTCGAGTGGGTGGTCGGGGCTGGCTCGGATCGACTTGAGAGACCGCGAGATGATTCCGAATCTGTGGAAGGACGACGACGCGAGGGGAATGTCCGAGGCGGAGCTGCTGCGGTATCGCTCCAATCTGCTCGGAGCCGATCTGCGCATCACGAACTTCGGCGGCGGGAACACCTCGGCCAAGGTCACTCAACCCGATCCACTCACGGGAGACGACGTCACCGTCCTCTGGGTCAAGGGCTCGGGCGGCGACCTCGGCAGCATGGGGATGGACGGCTTCGCGACGCTCTACCAGGACAAGCTCCTGGCCCTCGAGAAGCTCTACGAGGGCAAGGAGCAAGAGGACCGGATGGTGCCGCTCCTCAAGCACTGCACCTTCGACCTCAACCCGCGCGCTGCGAGCATCGACACGCCGCTCCACGCCTTCGTCCCCGAGGTCCACATCGATCACCTCCACCCCGATTCGGTCATCGCGCTCGCCGCTTGCGCCGACGGCGAGAGGCTCACACTGGAGATCTTCGAGGGCCGGCTCGCCTGGGTGCCCTGGCAGCGCCCCGGCTTCGATCTCGGGCTCCGCATCCGCGAGGCCTATCAAAAGAACCCAGGCCTCGCCGGAGTCGTCTTGGGCGCGCACGGCTTGATGACCTGGGCCGAGACGTCGAAGGCTTGTTACGAGCTCAGCCTCGAGATGATCCAGCGCGCCGCCGACTACCTCGACCAGAAGAAGTCGACGCAGGTCTTCGGCGGCGAGAGCATTCCGGCCCGCAGCGCCGAGGCGCGTCGCCAGTTCGTCAGCGAGCTGATGCCGATCCTGCGCGGCAAGCTCTGTCAGGAGCAGCTCAAGGTCGGTCACTTCGACGACTCGGACGCCACTCTCGAGTTCGTCGGCTCGAAGGACGCCGCTCGCCTCTCCGACATCGGGACCTCGTGCCCGGACCACTTCCTGCGAACGAAGATCTGGCCCGTGCTCCTCGACATCTCGGGAAGTGACGGCGCCGAAAGGGCCGCCGCGCAGCTCGATGACAAGATCGCTGCCTTCGTCGAGCGCTACCGCGCCTACTACGAAGCCTGCAAGCACGACGATTCGCCCGACATGCGCGACCCGTATCCGGTCGTCACCTTGATCCCCGGCGTCGGCATGATCACCTTCGCCAAGGACAAGCCGATGGCGCGGCAGGCGTCGGAGTTCTTCATCAACGCCTTCAACGTCATGCGAGGCGCCGAGAGCGCCAGCCGCTACGTCGGGCTGCCCGACCAGGAGGCCTTCAACATCGAGTACTGGCTGCTCGAAGAAGCCAAGCTCAAGCGCATGCCACCCGAGAAGAGCCTCTCGCGCCGGGTCGCGCTCGTGACCGGAGCCGCCGGCGGTATCGGTCGCGCCATCGCTCAAAGGCTCCTCGCCGAGCGTGCTTGCGTCGTTCTGACCGACATCGACCAGGAAGCTCTGAAGCGCGCCGAGGAGGAACTGAAGGAGCAGTTCGGCAAGGACTTCGTCCGCAGCGCGCCGTTGGACGTCACCGATGAGGCCTCGGTCGCCTCGGCATTCGAAAGTGCGAAGCTCGAGCTGGGCGGTGTCGACATCTTCGTCTGCTGCGCCAGGCTCGCCTCGTCAGCACCGTACGAGGACACGACGCTCGAGCTCTGGAACAAGAACTTCGACGTCCTCGCCCGCGGCTACTTCCTCGTCTCGCGCGAAGGGGTTCGCCTGATGAAGCAGCAGGGGCTAGGCGGCTCGATCGTCTTCATCGGCAGCAAGAACGCGATGGCCGCCTCCCCGAAGGCCGCCGCCTACTGCGCCGCCAAAGCCTCCGAGGTGCACCTCGCGCGCTGCCTCGCTCTCGAGGTCGCCGAGGAAGGCATCCGCGTGAACGTGGTCAACCCCGACGCCGTCCTCCGCGGATCGAAGATCTGGACCGGGACCTGGCGCGCGGAGCGCGCGAAGACGTACGGCATCGGCGAGGACGAGCTCGAGGAGCATTACCGGAAGCGGAGCATGCTCAAGAGGAGCGTCTACCCCGAGGACATCGCCGAGGCGGTGTACTGGTTCGCTTCGGACCTCTCGGCGAAGTCCACCGGCAACATCCTCAACGTCGACGCCGGCAGCGCGGTCGCCTTCCCTCGCTGAGAAGTGAGCATTCTGTTCCCGGCACAGATGTCCCACTTTTCATCGCAAAGTGGGCCATCTGTGCCGGGAGCGAATTGCCCACATCGGCGTTTGCTCGCGAGGGCGGACTCTGAGAGGATTCTCGTCCTGGGCACCGGCGATCGTGGATTCACAGAAGGGAGCGCCGTCACGTGGCCACTCGGCAACCGATCGAACCGGGCATCCTCGAAGCGCACAATGAGCATCTGGGACCTTGGGTCGCCGCCGACTGCGGGACTCTGGGCGAGCAGCTCTCGAGGCGAGGCGTCGATACCGAAGCAATCCTCGGAAAGATCGCGGATCTGGAGATCGCGATCCCGTCTTGGGGTGTGGGCACGGGCGGGACGCGCTTTGCGCGCTTTCCCGGTCCCGGTGAGCCGCGCAACGTCTTCGAAAAGCTCGAGGACTGTGCGGTCGTTCAGCAGCTCACACGCGTCACACCGCGGGTCTCGCTCCACATCCCTTGGGACAAGCCCGACGATCCGGGCGAGCTGCGCGAGTTCGCGAGGTCACTCGGCCTGGGCTTCGACGCGATGAACTCGAACACCTTCCAGGACCAGCCCGGACAGCAGCACTCCTACAAGTTCGGCAGCCTGACACACACGAGCGAAGCCACGCGCCGGCAGGCGATCGAGCACAACCTCGAGTGCATCGAGATCGGTCAGGCGCTCGGCTCAGAAGCGCTGACGGTCTGGATCGCCGACGGCGGAAACTTCCCCGGCCAAGTGCACTTCCGCGGCGCGCTCGAGCGCTACGTCGACAGCTTGCGCAAGATCTACGCGGCGCTACCCGACGACTGGCGACTGTTCCTCGAGCACAAGCTCTATGAACCGGCGTTCTACTCGACGGTCAACAATGACTGGGGCACGAGTCATTGGGCCGCGAGCCAAGTCGGCGAGCGCGCGCAGTGCCTGGTCGACCTCGGGCATCACGCGCCGAGCGTCAACGTCGAGATGATCGTCGCGCGCCTCGTGCAGCTCCGTCGGCTCGGCGGCTTCCACTTCAACGACAGCAAGTACGGCGACGACGACCTCGACAGCGGCTCGATCCAGCCATTCCAGCTCTTCTTGATCTTCCTCGAGCTGGTCGATGCCGAGGGGATCGGGGGCTTCGATCCGGCGTACATGCTCGACCAGTCGCACAACGTCACGGATCCGATCGAGTCGTTGATGGCGAGCGCCATCGAGGTGCAGCGCGCGTACGCCAAGGCGCTGCTCGTCGATCGTGCGGCGCTCGCCGGTTACCAAGATAGGAATGATGCTTTGATGGCGCTCGAGACCCTGAAGGCGGCCTTCCACGTCGATGTGACGCCGCTCCTCGCTCAGGCGAGGCTTCGGGCCGGCGGAGCGGCCGACCCCATCGCGGCGTATCGGGCGAGCGGGTATCGTGAGCGGGTGGCCCAGAGCCGACCGGCATCGGGCTCGGGTGGTGCGGGAATCGTCTGAGGAGACAGAGATGATCGGAGAACGTGGATACATCGCCGTCGATGTCGGCGCGGGGAGTGGCCGGGTCCTGGTGGGCCGTGCGACTCCCGGGCGGCTCGAGGTCGAGGAGGTGCATCGCTTCTCGAACCGGGTGTACAAGCTGGCTGGTCACGAGCGTTGGAAGTCCGGCAAGATCTTCGACGCGATCCAGGACGGCATTCGCAAGGCCGTCCAAGCTTGCCCCGGCGCGATCAGCGTCGGCGTCGACACCTGGGGCTGCGACTACGCCCTGATCGACGAGCGCGGTGAGCTCCTCGCCGAGCCCGTCGGTTACCGCGACCCGCGCACCGACGGCGAGATGGAGCGCGTCTTCGAGAAGATCTCCCGCGACGAGCTCTTCAAGTCGACCGGCATCCAGATGCTGCCCTTCAACACGATCTTCCAGATCCACGCCCAGCGGCGCATGAATCAGTGGCCCGAGGAAGAAGCCTCGCGTCTCCTCATGATGCCCGACATCTTCCATCACATGCTGTGCGGAGAGCCGGCGGGTGAGCAGACGAACGGCTCGACGACCCAGCTCGTGCAAGCCGGCAAGCCCGAGTGGCATGACGGGCTGATCGACCGTCTCGACTTTCCGCGCTTCGTCTTTCCGCCGCTCGTCGCGCCCGGTCACCGGCTAGGTGGACTGCGACCCGGCGTGGCCGAGTACGTCGGCTCGAGGCGCCTCGAGGTGATCGTCCCTGCCACCCATGACACCGCGAGCGCCGTCGCGGGCACACCGCTCCAGGAGAAGGAAGCCTACATCAGCTCGGGGACGTGGTCCCTGGTCGGCGTCGAGCGCGACGGACCGATCGTCACCGACGACGCCGAGAAGGAGAACTTCACCAACGAGACCGGCGCCTACGGCACGACGCGCTTCCTCAAGAACGTGATGGGTCTCTGGATCCTCGAAGGCTGCCGCAAGGAGTGGAAGGACCAGGGACAGAACCTCGAGCTCGACGGCCTCGCCGAGAAGCTGGCCGGGCAAGACGCCTTCCCGGGCTTCGTCTTTCCCGACGATCCACGGTTCTTCCATCCCGAGAGCATGCCGAAGGAGGTGATGGGCTTCCTCGAGGACAGCAAGCAGAAGGTGAAGGACGACGCTCTCACCTTGACGCAGGTGATCCTCGACTCGCTGGCCATGCGCTACGCGTCGGTGCTGGCGAAGATCGAGAAGCTGACCGGCGAGAAGATCGAGACCGTCCGCATCATCGGCGGCGGTTGCCAGAACGCCTACCTCAACCAAGCGACGGCGAACGCGAGCGGCAAAGTCGTCCTGGCCGGCCCGGTCGAAGCGACCGCCATCGGCAATCTCCTCGTCCAGTCGATCGCCGACGGCCACTTCAAGAACATCGTCGAGGCGCGGGAGTGCGTCGCCCTCTCCTTCCCCCCCGAGAAGTTCGAGCCCCAAGACACCGCCGCCTGGAAGAAAGCCGCCAGCCGCTACGCCGAGGTGGAAGGGTAGGAGTGGCGGGGCCGAAGCGTCTGCATGCGAGCTCTCAGAGGGTCGTCAGCGTCACGGCGTTCGTCGCGGCGAGTCCCTGGGGCACCCCCACGTCGAAGATCACGGCCTGAGCCGAGACTCGCCGACCGACGTGCTGCTCGCCAGGTGGGATTCGAAGCGGAATGTCGGCATAGCCCGCTCCTGGTTTCCCCTCGAGTCCTCCGGCCAGGAACGGCACGGCGAAGAGCGGTGTCACGCCGAGCTCACAGCCGAGCACCTCGAATGGTGAGGCTTCAGAACCGATCAGAAGTGCGCCAGACGCGGCGCCGCGAGCCTCCCTCATGACCACCGTGACGGTCTCGCCAGGAAAACTACAACCGAACACATCGAGGGATGGGACGAGACCGCCCGTTCCAGAGCCGCCGTCGGAGTAGGACTCGACGTCGATACAGAGCGCGGAGTAGGCCTTGGCGAACCCGGATCCACCGGTTACCAAGTCCGGAAAACCGTCCAAGTCGATGTCGCCTCCATGGGAGACAACTCCGCGACGGTGGTCCCCTTCCGCAATTCTGTAGAGCTCCCGTCCGTCGATCGAGTAAACGCTGACGCTGGAAGGCTTCCAACGGGTGACGACGATCTCTGGCAGCGGGTCTCGGTTGGCTTCCGTCCAGCCAACGAAGCTGCCTAGATGCTCTTCCGGCTCAACACCGTACCATTGGTCGAGGACGATGTTCGTTGCCGGCGAGTAGATCATGACACTGCCGCGATTGTCATGAGCGGAGACATCCCAACCGTCGGATCCGATGAGGAGCTCCTGCTTGCCATCACCATCCAGGTCGGGTAAGGCGGCGAGTGCCCTACCGAACCCGGAATTGGTCGGAGAGCCACTCTCGAGTACACGGAGCCTGGAGCCATCGGCGCCAGAGATGACCTCGACCTGCTGGTCGCTGGCATTCGATGCCACGGCGAAGTCCGGTACGGCGTCCCCATCGATGTCTCCGAGTGCCTCGATAGCGACACCGAACTCGGAGCCTTGGCCAATGAGCTCGAAGAGTTTGTCGAAAGTGGCTCCCGAATACACATGGACCTTTCCGGGGCGGTAGGGAGACCAGATCCGGGCGCCAACGTGACTGATCCACAGGTCGTCGATCCCATCGCCGTCGATGTCGTCGCTCGCCATCGCCGTGGCGAAGCGCTCGTCATGCTCCCCCTCGCTGATGATCGTGAGCTGGGCACCCGAGGCACCACTGAACAGCCGGATCGTGCCAGGAAAGCCGGAGCGGCCGAAGGCGGTGATCGCATAATCGCTGATCCCATCGCCATCGAGGTCGCCGATGGGAGGATGGGGATGCCCGAAACGCGGATTGTCCGCGACGATGCTGTGTGATCGGATGATCTCGCCGGTCTTGCCGGATCGAACCTCGGCGCGATTGAGGCTCAATTGGCGAATAATGACGTCGGCGTGCCCGTCGTCATCGATGTCTCCGATGACTTGAACGATCTCTCCATAATCATCAGACAGATCATTGGAAAAGACGTGGAGCACGCGCTGAGCGGACGCCGTACCAAGAAAGCCGATGGTCGCACAAATCCCGAGTAGGGCTCTCTTCATCGTCTGGACTCCTGATACGGACCGAGCAACTGAGTTGCTGAATTGCTGAAGGTCACTGTTCCGTCTGGTTCGAACAGGAGTCCTTGTAGGGTAGGAGACTTTCCAGAGAGGTTGGGGCGGGGTGGAATCACGAACTGCCCTGTGATGAGCCCATTCTGGGGGATGACACCCAGCAGGCGCGTCAAGAAGGGCCGACTCGGGTCGATTCGGAGCGGCGGTCCTGGAGCGGACGGCCAGTCATTCCAATCGTGGCCCGGAGAGATCAGAATGAATGCCGTCGATCCAGCCTCGCCATGAATCGTCACCTCGACGGAGTCCCCAGGAAGCATCGGGTCGAAGCCCTCGAGATACGGATAGGCTGGCTGTATCCAAAGGACTTCGCCATCGGTGGGAGGTCCCGGAGGATTGCCGTTGCCCCCCAGCACTTCTGTGCCCGAGATCTCGGCCAGTGAGGCGTCGGACAGGATCGCTGCCATCCCCGGGGTCACCTCTCCGTCCTCGCAGCTATAGTCCAGGCAATAACTGTCCGTTGCCCAACAACACAGCCCGGCTTCACCCGCGTCGCCCGCCTGTACCCTGTGAGAGGGTGTTCCGAGAATCTGAACGAAGGAACGTCTCAAGATCATGGCGGGACCGCCGAAGCCGGATCTGGCAGTGCAAGCCTTGTTGATACAAGAGAACTGAAACTCGCCGTCGCCTCCGTCACCTCCTCGATAGTTGCCTCCGGCGATCAAGGCTCTCGAGTCGATGAGCTCGAGTGCAGGGCCACCGTCCAGTTCAGGAAAGTCGCCATCAGGCGCAGGTGCCACCTGCAGGGAGCAGTCTCCGAGCGCAATTCGAGACCGCTCGACTTGGAGGAGAGCAACAGCACAGTAGTGTCCACACCCTTTCACAGGCGTCGTATGCTCCATGACGAGCCGAGTGACCGTGACGTCAGCGCTTCCGATCACGGCAGCCCGCCCACCTTCATCGATCGAGACGCGGTCGAGGTCGACGTCGCCCGCCGATTCATAGACAAGAAGCGACGCGTGAACTCCAGGAGAGTCACTGAAGATCTCGACCCCCGAGATTGAAGCGCGTTCGCCGAAGGGAATGTTGACGGCCTGGATCGGCCAAAGGTCGTCGACTCGGAAGGGCTCTCCCAGCGTCCGTATCGACACCCCTTTCCGGTAGATCGTAAACGACGCGTAGTCCTTCGTCGGCTCGACCCAGATGATGTCGCCCGGGGCGGCGGCGTCGATGGCGGGTTGGATCTCGTCGAAGATCTCGTTGGGACCGACGAACCAGTGCGTCGGGTCGTCGGCTGCGAAGACCGGTGTCATGATTAGCCAGACGAACGGCAGGAGCGATGGCATGCGTATCTCCTGGAGCGGGCCTGCGCTCTTGGTCTGAGTTGTCTCGGGTGGGGTGCTCCCTGTTTTCCGCGGCTTTGGCCAGACTACGGACCAGGACTGCCGGCGGCAAGGCGAGAATGAGAGGAGGGCCCTGGCGATTCAGTCGCCGCGCTTGGCGGCGGGCTCGACCGTCAGCCTCTGATCCGGAGTGACGTTGTCGAGTGTCTGCTCTTGGCCGCCGGGCCAGAGGATTGCCACTTTGAGGGAACCTTCATTCGGGCCGAGGCCGAAGTGGAGCGTCTCCTCGTTCTGGTTGCCTTGACCGGTGCCGGCCTCCACCTGGCGAGTGAGCGTGCGCCCGCCGATATGGACTCGCACCTGAGCGCCGACGGCGCGGGCGGGGGGTGAGAGGGTGATCTCGAGCCAGTGCCCTCCCGATGCGCTGCGGTTCTCCCAGAGATGGCCGGCGGTGACGAGGTCGAGGTCGCCGTCGTGGTCGAAGTCGGCCCAAGCGGCTTGGTAGGTCGGGGGCAGCTCCTCGAGGCCCGAGCCCTTCGTGACATCGCTGAAGGTCCAGTCGCCGTCATTGCGGTAGAGCACGGGGTGGTTCGGGCGGCCGAAGGACGCCGTCGCGTAGACGGTCGTGAAGTACAGGTCGAGATCACCGTCACCGTCGAAGTCGGCTGCCGCCGGCGAGGCGTACGACTCCTGGTACCACACGCCGCACTCGCCTTTGTCGTCGAAGTGGCCCTCGCCCGTGTTCCTCAAGAAGCGCGACTTGGGCTGATCCCCGCGGCTGTCCTGATGCGCGAAGTTGCCGGCGAAGAGGTCCAGCCAGCCGTCGCCGTCGAAGTCGCCCCAACACGCACCGATGGAGTGGCCGCCCGAGAAGCCCTCGGACGTGGCGAGGGCACCGGCGTCGGCGGTGCCATCGGTCAGCTTACCTCGGCCGTCGTTGAGCCAAAGCCGATTGGGATGGAGCCGGTAGTTGGAGACGTAGACGTCGAGGTCGCCGTCGCGATCGAAGTCGGCCGCCGTCGCCCCGCGCGCTCGATACGCGCCGTCCTCGAAGCCGAGCACGAACTCCTCGCCGCGGTTCAAGAGCACCCGGTCCGGGTAGGTGATCTGCTTCTCCCAGTCCTCGTAGCCAGCGACGTAGACGTCGAGCTTCCCGTCCCCGTCGAGATCCGCGAAGCACCCGCCAAGGACGGATGCCGGCGCACCCTCGGGAACTTTCACGGGATGAAACGTGCCCTCGTCGTTGCGCAGGATCCGCGATCCCGAGTAGACGAACAGGTCGAGATCGCCATCACCGTCGATGTCACCGAGGAGGCCCGTCCCGTGAGACGGCCCTTTCTCGAAGCGCTCGCCGCCGCGATTCCACCACAGCGTCCCCGACGCGTAGAGATCGACCCAGCCATCGCCATCGACGTCCCCCCATGCGGCGGTTCCGCCGCCAATGTCGAGGATCGGCAGAAAGGTCTCGGGCTCTTGGCACAGCATCAGCATCAAGATGAGGCACATCGGCTCGCTCTCTCCGAAGGACATGAAGTGGGGGAGAGGCTACCAAGTCGACCGGTGCAGATCGAATGTCGGGCGCACGATCGCAAGGGGTCGGAGCTGCGAGGCCCCCTCGCACTGACGGTCTCACCGAGCAAGTCGCGTGTGGGTCGGTCGGCAGGGACCGATCGCTGGGTGGGTCGAACGCTCTGTCGCTTCGGGCGCTGGTTGTTTGAGGCCGGGTGGGCGATGATCGTCATCGATTCGCGTTCCAGGGAGTCCTCACATGATGCTCGTCGCTCTCGCGCTCGCTTTCGTTTCGATGTCCGATCCGGACCTGCCCTACGAGGTTGGCGTGGCGTCCGTGGACGTGACTCCGAGCTCGCCCGTTCGGCTGAGTGGTTACGGCGGGCGGCGTGAGGAGTCCTCGGGAGTCTCTCAGCCCCTCTTTGCCAAGGCGCTGGCGATCGATGACGGGAGTGGGCCTCATCTGCTGCTCAACGTGCCGACATGCGCGGTCACCGAGGACTTCACCGAGTCGATCTTCGCGAGATTGAGAGACGCGCACGGCCTGACGCGTGAGCGTTTCGTCTTGGCGGTGAGCCACACGCACTCGGCGCCCATGCTGACGGGCGCGCTCCCGACCTTGTTCGGCACCGAGATCCCGGCCGAGCACCAGGCCGCGATCGATCGCTACACCGAGCGGCTGAAGGAACATCTCGTCGGCGTCGCCCTAGCCGCGCTCGAGAGCCGCTCGCCCGCTCGCCTGGAGTGGAGCCTCGGTCGCGTAGGGTTCGCGGCGAACCGTCGCACGGACGGTGGTCCCGTCGATCACGACCTGCCCGTGCTCCGTGCGCTGGATGCGGAAGGCGACGTGCGCGCGGTGCTCACCAGCTACGCCTGCCACTGCACGACCCTCGGCGGCGGCTTCAATGAGCTCCATGGCGACTGGGCCGGGACGGCAGAGCGCATGATCGAGGAGCGGCATCCCGGTGCGACGGCGCTGATCACGATCGGCTGCGGCGCGGATGCGAACCCTCGGCCGCGCGGCACCCTCGAGCACGTCCAGCAGCACGCCTCGGCCCTCGCTGGCGAGGTCGATCGCTTGCTCGTTCACCGAGGCTTATCGGTCGCGGGACCGCTGGAATCCCGCTTCGATCGCATCGAGCTGCCATTCGAGACGCCGCCGACTCGCGCCGAGCTCGAGGCTCGCGCCGAGCGCGACGACGCGATCGGCTACCACGCACGCGTCCAGCTCGCCCGGCTGGACCGAGGAGAATCGCTCCGCACGGTGATGCGGTATCCGGTCCAGAGCTGGCGCTTCGGGGACGCCTTGGCGTGGGTCTTCCTCGGCGGCGAGGTCGTCGTCGACTTCTCGAGACGACTGAAGCGCGAGCTCGACGCGCGGCGTCTGGTCGTCACTGCGTACAGCAATGACGTGCCAGGCTACATCCCGTCGGAGCGGATCCTCGAAGAGGGCGGCTACGAGGGCGGCGGCGCGATGATCTACTACGATCAGCCGACGCGCCTGAAGCCCGGCTGTGAAGCTTTGATCATCGGTGCCGTGCACCGTCAGATCGGAGCAGACTTCGCTTCGCCGCCTGCCGAGCGGACCGGTGGCTTCCTGCCGCGGGAGCCGGTGCAGTCCCTGGCCGACATCGAGCTGGAGCCCGGGCTCCGCCTCGAATTGATGGCGGCCGAGCCTTTGGTGATCGATCCGGTCGCGATCGACTTCGCCGACGACGGCGCGCTCTTCGTCTGTGAGATGCACGACTATCCTTTGGGACTCGACGGGAGCGATACGCCGGGAGGGCGAGTGCGGCGTCTGGTGGACAGCAATGGCGATGGCCGCCTCGATTCCGCGACGGTGTTCCTGGACGGGCTGCCGTTCCCGACGGGCGTGACCGTCTGTCGGCGCGGCATCCTGGTCTGTGCGGCGCCGGACATACTCTACGCCGAAGACCAGGATGGCGACGGCCGAGCCGATTTGCGCGAGGTGATCCTCACCGGGTTCGCGACGAGCAACTACCAGGCGCGCGTCAACAGCCTCGTGTACGGCCTCGATGGGTGGTGGTACGGCGCGAGCGGGCTGCTCGGGGGGAGGGTCGGCAAGCCGGGCTCCGAGGAGCGCGTCGATCTGCATGGCCGCGACTTCCGATTCCGCCTCGATGGCACCCTCGAGGCCGTGGCGGGCGTCACGCAACAAGGTCGCGCGACCGACGGGTTCGGGGACTGGCTAGGCTGCGACAACTCGACCTGGGTCTGGCACTATCCGTTTCGTGAGGCCTGGGCCGAGCGCCTCGGCTCGGTGCCGGCGCCGACGATGCGCGTTTCGGCCGCGGCCGAGCGTCGCTTATGGCCCGCGAATGCACCACTCGAGCGCTTCAACGAGCCCGCAGGCGCCGGGCAGGTCACCTCCGCCTGCGGATTGGAGATCTACCGCTCCTCGGTGCTCGGATCCGATCATGACGGAGACGCCTTCGTCTGCGAGCCGGTGCACAATCTCGTGCGCCACTTCGAGCTGGTCCCTCGCGGCGCGACGTATGAGGCGGTCAAGCTTCCAACCGGCGAGCCGCGCGAGCTCCTGGCGAGCCGCGACCCCTGGTTCCGCCCCGTGCAGGTACGCACCGCACCCGACGGCTCTCTTTGGGTCGTCGACATGTACCGCTTCGTGATCGAGCATCCGCGCTGGATCACTGCCGAGAAGCAAGCCGAGCTCGATCTACGGGCCGGAGCGGACCGCGGTCGCCTGTATCGGATCGTCCCGCGCGGGGGAGTGACCCCCGTCGGGCCGATCGGCAAAGCGGAGCCGATCGAGCTGGTCAATCGACTGATCGAGTCGCAGGGGGCGCGGCGAGATCGGATTCGCGAGCTCCTCTCCGAGCGGCGAGATCCCAGGACTCGCCTCCTTTTGGAGATCCTGGTGCTCGAAGGGCAGGAGCCACGAATCCGCGCCTCGGCGTTGGCCGTGCTCGATCAGCTCGATCGCTTGCGGCTGCCACCACTGGTCGAAGCGCTCTCGGATCCGAGCCCGGGCGTGCGTCGCTTTGCGGTCTCCCTGGCCGCGAAGCACCTCGAGGCGATGCCCGAGCTCACGCGGGTCCTGAGGCCGAGGTTCGAAGACGAGGACGCCCGGGTCCGATTGGAGGCGGCGGCGGCGCTTCGGTCTTGGCCGGACTCGGATGCCGCCGATTGGATCCTGAGGCTTCTCGAGCGGGACGCGGAGGATCCCTGGATTCGAGCGGCCGCGCTCGGGTCTGCCACACCCGTGCTCGGTGAGGTCTTGGCCAGAGCCTCCGGCCTTCCCGAGAGCGCGAGGGTCGATCTGATCCGCCTGGCGATCTTCGAAGGGCAGGTCACGGCGCTTCCCTGGGCCCGGGACTTCAAAAGTGGAGGTGAGCCGATGAGTATACGGCTCGAGGCGCTACACCCGTACCGCGTCGCGTTGGAGGGCGTCGCTGATCCTTCAGCGGTGCTCGCCGCTTCACAGGAGATCGCGAATGCCTGGAGCACGCTCGCGAACGACCTTCGGACTCTCGCCACGCGCTCGGAAGCTCCGCTCGAGGATCGCGCCGAAGCGGTGCGCTGGCTGGCGTTCGATTCCCGGTCCGAGAGCACGAGCTGCCTGCTCTCATTGGTCGATCCCAAGGTGCCCTCGAGCTTGCAGCTCGAAGCGGTGCGGGCGCTCTCGCGCGCTGGCGACGAGCGGGTCCCGGCAGAGCTCGTGGGGCGAGCGGGCTCGGCGGCTCCGGCCGTGCGCCGTGCGATCGTCTCCGCTCTCCTGGAGCGGCCGAGCTGGACGAGCGCCTGGATGCAGCACGGAAACGGCTCGAGCCTGATCGGTGCGACGACACCGGAGCAAAGGCAGAGGCTCTTGGCGCTGGAAGGGGTCGGTGAGACTGCGCGAGATTGGCTCGAGCAGCGACCGGACGCGTCGCGGGCGGAGGTGATCGGGCGCTACCGTGAGGCGGCTCTCGAAGGAGCCTCCGGGCGTGGGGCTCACGTCTTCGATCGCGTGTGTGCCCGTTGCCACGCCGAAGACGAGGAAGGTCGCCGCGTCGGGCCCGACCTCGCCGCTTGGACCGGGCTGGGACGAGAAGCGCTCCTCGAGGCGGTCTTCGATCCCAACGCGGCCGTGCTCGACGAGTACGTGGGTTACTGGGTGGAGCTGGAGGACGGGCGAATTTTGACCGGCCGCGTCGAGGACGAGTCGACCAATGCCCTCACGCTCGTCTCCACCGACCTCGAGCGACACCGCATCGCGCGGAGCTCGATCGCGGCGCTCTCTCGAACCGGGCTGTCGACGATGCCCGAGGGCCTCGAGTCCGAGCTTACCGAGACAGACTTCGCCGATCTCCTCGCCTGGCTCGAGACGCGCGAAGGGCCTCCGAAGGAGCTGCCGGGAAACGAGCCAAGGCGAGTGCGCGGCGATCGGGACGGGTTCACGCTCTGGGCCAAGGACGCCGAGATCCGGGGTGGCTCGGTCACCTATGAGATCCCGACTCAGAACGTCGGCTACTGGCATGGTGAGCACGACCGTGTCACGTGGCAGTTGGACGTGATGGAGAAGGGTCGCTATGAAGTCGAGCTGGAGTATGCCAGCCATCCTCAGACGGCCGGTGACCGGTTCCTGCTCGAGTCCGCGCGCGGCGGGATCCGGGCCACGGTCGAGAGCACGGGCTCGTGGGCGCAGTATCAACGCGTCCTCTTGGGGACCTTGGAGCTGGAAGCCGGTCGGCAGCGCATCCTCGTTCGTCCGGACGGTCCTCCGCGGAGCGCGTTGATGGACCTGCGGGCCTTGCGCTTCCGGCGGTCGGAATCGGACTGAGGCCAGGAAAGGCGGCCCCCATGTCGAAGCGTCCCAAGCTCACGGTCGGATCACTGCGGGGCCTGCCACAAGGCCGAGCCCCGAGCTCCCCGATGGCCCCGGTCACCGGCCTGGGTCACGAGCCACTCCCTTCGACCGCCCAGTCGCGACGATGCTGTCGCCGAGGCTGCCAGGGCTGCCCCTGGGCAGAGTGGCAGAGGACCTACGCGAAGTTCCCGTTGAAGGCGGCAGGCGAGCAAGTGGTCGAGTGAGTCGGTGTGGGGAGGCGGGCTCTTGGGTGATTGGAGGGAAGTGGAGTCGAACTCCGGTCACGGAGTCGTTCGAGAACGGGGTCGATCGGTGTTTGTGTCCCGGATGCTTCGGTTGACATCGCTCGCGCCGTAGTTCGTCGAGCTCTACCGAGCGCTACGTCGGCCCCGGCTACTCGGGCGGCACGATGGATCGGCCGGCGCTCCGGCGGCTCCTGGCGGACGTCGAGTCGGGCCTGATCGACGTCATCGTCGTCTACAAGGTCGACCGGTTGTCCCGCTCCCTGATCGACTTCTCGAGGATCGTCGACCTTTCCAGGCCACCTTCGTCTCCGTCACCGAGCACTTCACGACCGAGACGTCGATGGGGCGGCTGACGCTCAACATGATCTTGTCCTTCGCGCAGTTCGAGCGCGAGATCGCGG
Source organism: Planctomycetota bacterium (assembly GCA_040219065.1). Taxonomy (GTDB): domain Bacteria; phylum Planctomycetota; class OFTM77; order OFTM77; family OFTM77; genus OFTM77. The sequence continues at coordinate 587 of JAVJTD010000099.1, read as the reverse complement.
GCGAGCGCATCCGGCACAAGGTGGCCGAGGCGAAGCGGCTGGGGAAGCACACGGGCGGCAGGGAGGTCCATGTGCTGCTCAGCTGCCTCGAGCAGGCAAGGTTGAGGAGAAGCCCTCCACCCTCGCCCTGGCCGTCGCGCGCGCCTACCGATGGCAGGAGCAGCTCGAGTCCGGCGAGTACCGATCGACCACCGAGCTGGCCGAAGCGCTCGGAGTCGATCGGGCCTACGTGTCGCGGATGCTGCGGCTGACGTCGATGGCGCCAGGGCTCGTCGAGAGGATCGTGCTCGGGGACGAGCCGGAGGGCGTGACGTTCGCGGGGTTGATGAGAGACGTGGCGGTGGTGTGGAGCGCTGAAGACGAAGAGAGCCGAGGCGCCTGATGGACGCCCCGGCTCGGGAGGATCAACGGATCGGTTTCCCGCGATGAAAAGAGGTCGGCCCGCTTTCGCGGGTCGTCGCACGCTCATCCTGCAGTGAATCGTCCGTCGACCCGCGAAAGCGGGCCGACCTCTTTTCATCGCGGGAAACCGATCCGTTGATCCTCCCGAGCCGGGGCGTCCATCAGGCGCCTCGGCTCTCTTCGTC
>JAVJTD010000098.1:0-54091 GCA_040219065.1 Planctomycetota bacterium | reverse complement strand
CTCAGATCCGTCTGCATTCGCGGCTCGGCGCGACCGAGCTGGCTCTCGATGTCAGCCGAGTAGGCGGCTCGGAAGACGACCTCGGCTCCCGGCACCGGACGCCCCGATCCATCGAGGACGCGGCCGTGGACCGATCCCGGGCCGATCAGGTCGATCACGGCGTCCGGACGGAATGGCGACATCTCTCGAATCTGGGACTCGGCGGCCCCCAAGGTGGCGTGGGCGAGGACGCGGTTCCACTGCCTCGGAAACGTGCAGCGCCCATCGGTATCCGCGATCGCTCGCTCGAACGGCCTGGGGCCTTCTTCGGAGTGATTTGCCGGACACAAGCTCACGACTGCTCCGGCGGCAGGTTGTCCCTCGAAGAGAACGGTCAGCGTGTAGACATCCTTCGAGGGCGCCGGCGCCGGCTCCTCGTCGTGCAACATCGTCACTGGCATTCGAGCGGGCTGATCTTTCGGGGCCGCGGACCCGTCCTCCAAGATCAATGGCTCCAGGGTCCACGGATCGGTCACGTGCCCGTCGACATCGACCGCGTCTCCGCCAGCTCGCTGAGAGCTTTCCGAATGAGGCAGGATCCAATAGAGGCCGCCCAGGATGATGGCGAGCAGGACTGCGGCGAAGACCTTCGATCGCATCGGCTGGTCCGGATGAGGAAGGAGTGGCAGGCCAGACGCCCATTCGACGAGACGCGGGCCGATCGGTCAATGGAGAGGGCCCGGACCGACGGGCGATCCGAGCCTGGGTGGTCCGATGTTGCCGGGTGCGATCGTTCCACGGAGCGGCCGGGTCTCACTCAGCGCACGGTGACCGAGAGGGCGTTCGACGTGCGTACCGAAGCTCCGGGGCGGTTGCTGCCGGAGAAGTATGCGAAGTCGAGATCGAAGGGCAGGGCGACCGGCAACACTGCTGGCACTCGCATCTCGGCGCGAGCGCGACCGCGCGCATCGAAGGTCCCCTGGAATCCGACGAAGACCCCGAGACCACCGCCTTGGATCAGCGGCCACAGCAATGAATCCGAGTTCAGTGGCAGAGACACCGAGGGCAACGTCACGCCCGGGAAGGTGCCGCGCCGCGATGCCAACATCTGGAAGGGCTGCAGGGCAGCGTCCCCGGCGTGCAGCTCGAAGAAATACCGATCTCCCGGCGCGGCTCGGCCGTTGCCTCGCAGGTTCGAGCGATTGAAGAAGATCTCGGCGACGGGAACGCTGTCATCGACGGGCACTTCGGCGACGACCAGGACATCCTGGAAGCCGTCGGCGTCGAAGTCGCCATAGTCGACGAGGAAGGATTCGGGAGACGCGTTGGTGCCGACCTCGAGAGCGGGGTTGGTGAAGATGAAGCTCCCGCTTTCATTGCGATAGAAGTAGACCGCGACCTGGCGATCCTCGTTGCGAGCGGCGAGGTCGATGTCCCCGTCTCCGTCGAGATCGGTCAGGGAGATCTCACGGGTGCCGAGGGCGATCTCATTGAAATGCTGCTTCAAGGAGAAGCGGCCGGTGCCGTCGTTCTCGAGGTGGAAGAGCCCGTTCGAAGTCGAGGCGACGAGGTCGAGATCCCCGTCCCCGTCGGTATCGGCCGCGGCTTTGTGCTCGGCGAAGCGATCGGGAAACGCGCGCGGCCGCGGCGCGCCGAACTGGCCGCCTCCCTGACCCGGGATGACATAGAGCGTCGCGACCGAGGCGATCAGCATGTCGGAGATCCCGTCGCCGGTCAGGTCCTCGTACAGGATCTCCCCCGTCGAGGCGGGGAACGTGAAGGCGGAGATCACGAACTGACCATTGCCCTGGGAGATCGCGAAGGCACCTTCCGAAGAGCGGTAGGCAGAGAAGATCAAGTCGGTCCAGCCGTCGCCGTTGACGTCGCCCGGAGTCCAATCCGCGATGTAACAGCTCGGGCATTGCGGGAAGGAGAACGGGCTGCGCACTGGCGGCAGGAGCCCGCCGCTACCATTGTTGAACATCACGGCGAGTTGGGCGGATCCGTCAGGCAGCACCAGGATCAGAGCGAGGTCGGGCCAGCCGTCGCCGTCGAAATCGCCGCCTCGCATCGAGTTGATCGGGTCGCTGAGCGAGTGGATCGCCGTGCGCGTCGCATTGCCTTCCCCGTCGGTCATGTGAATCTCCACCTGACCGAACAGTTGTTCGCTGAGGATCAGATCATCGGTGCCATTGCGATCGAGATCGACGACGACCGACTGCGAGTGAACGCCGACCGTGGCGACATCGAGCGGACTGCCGCCCAAGGTGCCGTCGCGGCGAATCGGCATGATGATGTTCTCGCCGACCACCTCGAGCCGCTGATCGCCGTCGATATCCAAGAGTGCGATGTTGCGAGTCCTCGTCGAGACGCTGTCGATCGTCGCGAAGGAGCCGCCGCCCAAGTTGCGAAGCGTCGTCACGATCGAGCTCGGTCCTCCCGCCCGAGAGATGTCGAAGGCGAGGACCAGATCGAGGCGACCGTCCTCGTCGACGTCGGCTTGCTCCATGTCCCAGGAAGCCCACGGCAGGTTGAGGATGACGGAGCGAACCTCAGGGGCAAAGCCGGCGGTGCCATCGTTGAGCAGCACGATCAGGTCGGTGGGCACGAACGGCCCCCCGTACGCTTCGGTCGTCACGAGATCCTGATCGCCATCGGCATCGACGTCGAAGGTTCCGAGATCGATGGCTTGATTCCAACCGCCGCCGGCCGTTCGTGCACCGCTGAGAGGGAACCCGCCTTGTCCATCGTTCAGGCGGATTGCGATCGGCTGCTGGCCGCCCGCGGCGAGGGCGACCAGATCGGGCGCGCCGTCGCCGTCGAGGTCTGCCGCTTCGATCCGAGCGGCGGTCAGACCCAGGTCGATCTCGTCGGTCTTCTGCGTCGCCGAGAAGATCTCCACGGTTCCGCTCCAGCCATCGGCGACGGCGATCTCGTCGCGGCCGTCCCGATCGAGATCGGCTACCGCGACTTGAAACGAGTAGGGTTTGGCAGTCATGGGCGGCAGGGGGATGAATCCGCCGGAGCCGTTGCCGAGTTGCACCTGGAGAAACCCGACGGCCGGGTTGGTCGAGGTGAAGCCGGTGACCAACAGATCGGAGAGGCCGTCGCCGTCGAAATCGCCCGTTTCCAAATGCTTCGGAACGTAGGGTCGCGGCGGGACGGTCGTGCTGATGGGAATGAAGGTGCCGAGACGATTCTCGAGGAGATCGATCTGGTAGTACCCGTTCGCCGTGACGAGATCGAGGTCACCGTCGCGATCGAAGTCGATGGGTACGCTCCCCATGATCTCGGGGCGCTCGTCGTCCGGGTGCGAGCTGGCCTCGTTTCGGTACCACCTGGCGCTGCCCTCGAAGTGGAAGGGCTCTTGGATCTGCGCCGAAGCGGTCGAGCCGAGGAGCGAGAAGGCGAGGAGGGTGTCTCGCGCGAGATCCGGCAGGGTCGGGCGATGAGACATGGGTATCTCCATGGAAAGGAGGCGTACTGGTGGCTTGCGGAGCCAACGCAACGAGTATGCCCGAGCCTCGCCGACGAGCCATCCGTTGCCGCTACGGCATTTATGAAAGAGCTTACGTATCTGGATCGTGCTCGCCCGATACGATCCGGTACGAGCGGTTACGCGCGCGTGACGCTCGAGCGTCACGCGAAGCTCGACGGGTCCTGCAGCCAGCCGTGTCGGTCCTCGGTCTTGCCTTCGAACAATCCGAAGAAGTGCTCTTGGATCCGCTGGGTGATCGGGCCGCGCTGGCCCTCGCCGACCAGCGCGCGGTCGACGGATCGCACCGGCGTGATCTCGGCGGCGGTGCCCGTCAAGAAGATCTCGTCGGCGACGAGCAGCATCTCGCGGGGCAACGAGCGCTCGATCACGGGAATGTCCAGGTCGTGGCAGATCGTGAGCACCGATTCGCGCGTGATGCCCTGGAGGATGCCGTCGCCCCAGCCCGGCGTGTAAACCGTCCCCTCATGCACGAGGAAGAGGTTCTCACCCGAGCCTTCGCTGAGCGTGCCTTCGCTCGTGAGCGTGATCGCCTCGGCGTAGCCGTTTCGCTTGGCCTCGAGCCGGGCCAGCGCGTTGGACAGGTACTGCCCGCCGGCTTTCGCCAAGAGCGGTAGTGTGTTCGGTGCCAGCCGTTGCCAGGAGGACACGCAGACGTCGACGCCCTTTTCGAGCGCCTCTTGACCGAGATAACGGCCCCAAGCCATCGCGGCCACCATCAGCTCGACCGGTGAGTCGGTCGGGTCGAGACCCAGCGCGCCGAAGCCGCGAAAGGCGAGGGGACGCACGTAGGCGGCTCGGAGGCCGTTCTCCCGGATGACGGCGGCGCAGGCCGCGTCGATCTCCTCCGCCGAGTAAGGGATCGGCATGTCGTGGATCTTGGCCGAGCGAAACAGACGCTTGGTGTGGCAGTGCAGCCGGAAGAAGCGGGAGCCCGCGGGGGTGTCGTAGACGCGGATGCCCTCGAAGACCGAGGAGCCGTAATGGAGCGCGTGCGACATGACGTGCACCTGGGCCTGCTCCCAAGGCACGATCTTTCCGTTCATGAAGATGAAGCGGCTCGCCTGGATCATCGAGTCCTCCCGAGGCTGTGAAGGCGGTTCCGAGCGAGGAAGGATCGGCGCGCTCGGCCGGGAAGTCAAGCCAAGAAGAGGACCGTCGGGCGAGCCGGATCAGCGGCTCCGGCTCCAGGCTCGAAGCTGCTGCTCGAGGCGCTCGACCTGCTCGCGGTCGGTGAGTGCACTCTCATGGACGGCATCGTGGCCACGAATCACCAACCGGTAGCCGCCTCGGTCCCTGAAGCTGCGCACTCTCTCCAGCTCGCCGCGACTCAGACTGACCTCCCGCTCTGGGAAGTGCCGCACGAGCGTGAGGGAAGCGTCGTCGGCTCGCAGCTCCCGAAAAGCACTCCAGCATTCGTGGTAGGCGAGGGGCAGCAGGATCGCGAGCGGCACCAGCGCGACGATGAGCGCGGTGCGGGGCCGGTAGGTTCCCAGTGCTTGGAACTGGGGGCGCCGGGCGCTGGCGTCGGTCAGTAGTTTGAAGAGGACGAACCCGATCACGAGGCCGACCAGGCACAGGAAGCAGAATCGGACGGACTCGTGACGCGCTGTTCCGATCGATTCGAGTGGAATGTGGTCGGTCAACTCGCTGATCACGGTCCCGGTCCGTCCTCTCGCTCTCGATGGTGGCGTCGTGCACCCGTCTTGGGTTATCGGATGGAGCAGCCTCGTCCTGGAGGACGGGAGTGGATCCTCGGTGCATCGTCGCAACGAGGCGAAGTCGAACCGGAGCGTGATGCCGAGAAGGCGCGCTCCATCGGAACGAAGCGAGGAGCCTCGATACCGTGCGCATTCAGCTCTTGCAGCCAGGACCAGGACGACCCATCGGAAGCTCGATGATCGGTGCCGGCGTGACCTTGGTCCTCTTCGGCATCCTCGTCGTGGTCTTTCCCGACCTCCTCGCGCTCCTCTTCGCCGGCTTTACGATCTTCTTCGGCTTCGCCCTGATCGGCTGGGGGTGGCGCATGCGTCAGATCGGCCGGCGCTCCTCCACCGATGACCTGCCTCCCTGGCCGCCGGCGGAGTAGGCTCGAAGACATCTCTCGCGAGGGAGCCCGCGATCAATGCCCTGGGAGGAACCCCAGCACCGGAACGCCGGCGACCGGCTGCTTGTCGAACCAGGCGACGGGAGTGAAGGGCTGGAACGGCGCCGAGCCGTCGAAGCCGAGGGCTTCGTCGTAGTGGAAGGCGACCTCACTGCCGATGACGTGCTTGCCGATCAAGGCCCCGTAGACATCGAGGTTGCCGGTGACGTGGATCGTCGCCTTGGGCGCGTAGACCGTCAGTGCCGTGCTGGACCCGCCCTGGAAGTCGATCCTCAGATTCGCCGGTGGCGCATAGATCAGGGGGACATTGTAGGGGTGAGCGACGATCGCGAGATCCTGCGGCGAGCCGCTGACGGTCTCGATCGTCCCCAGGGAGGCATCCAGGTTGCCCGTCAGGAAGACCTCGGTCTCGCCGGTGACTCGCAGCCGGGCGCCGCTCTCGAGCTCGATGCCGGAGAGGAAGTAGCGACCGGGATCGAGCTCGAGGGTTTGGTCCTCGGGAATACGCAGCTTTCCGGTGGTCGGGTTGTAATCCGAGCCGGGAGCCGTGACGAGGAACAGGTTGTCGTTGACGAGATAGGCGGACTCGAAGGCGCTGCGCTCGGGGTGGGGGAGGTCGATCGTCTGATCGAGGCTCACGGTACTGCCGGTCACCGTGGCGAAACCGTCACCGGTGATCGAGATGCCGGGTCCGGGCCGCGCATCGCCGCGAACACGCGTGGAGCTACCGGACAGGGAGAGATCCGAGTTGGACATGATGGACCCGCTGCGCCGCGCGAAGCGTCCTGAGAGGTCCCATCGCGTCGCCTGACTCAGGTAGGATCCGAGAATGGAGTCGTAGCTGTCGGTCGTGGCGCTGGTGTCGAGAGTCACGGTCTGCGTAGCGGCGATGGCGTGGCGGAACGGCCCCGTCGGTTGCGGGGCGATCACCACCTGGAGCCGCCGCTCGATATCGCCGGCGACACCGACGGCCTCGAGACGCCAGTGCCGGCGCGCCAAGGGCGTCGCGACGACCTGGTAGCGAGCATCGAGGAGGAGGCCAGCGACGTTTCCGACACCCGTCGAGGCGTCGAGATCCGCGGATCGGGCGATCTCGAAGGAGGCTTGGACGATGCCCGTCTGAGCTGCCTCGAGGGCTTGGAGGACACTTTCTTCACGGCGGATGGTACCGGAGTTGGTGCGAGTCAGAGAGAACAGGACCACACCGAGACCGGCGATGAGGATGAGGAAGACGAGCACGGTCACGAGGGCTACGCCGTCTTCGCTCTTCCGACGTCTTTCAATTGCGCAATGTGACATGGCCAGTCCTCCGAACCTCGATCATGCTTCCACCGGCGCCGCGCGCACTGCAAGTGAGGACGAGCTGAAGCCGTCGTCCGTATCGGGAGACCGTGAACTCCACGACATTGGCGCACCATTGGCTCGTCTGTCCGCCGACTTGGAACATCAGTGCGCCTTCGTCGATGCGCCCGTCCCCGTCATCGTCGGTCCCATTGGCGACCTCTCCCGGTGCGAGCTTGAGGAAGAGGCGCCCGATGGGACTCCATTGAGGACCGGAGTCGGGGTCGTAGCTTCGCAGGAGACGAAAGCGCATCGTGCCATTCGTCGAGGGCCCGTCGGGCACGTCGAGCAAGGTGCTCTCTCCCGCTTGGCGAAGGACGTCGCCGAGCCTTGCGAGCGTGCGGCGAACCTGCTCGTCGAGGACCTCCCGCACCGACGCCGTCGATTGCGTCCGAATGGTACTGACGAGTGCTTCGGCGGCGGTCAAGAGCGTCAGCGAGAGGATCGTCAACGTCACCACGAGCTCGAGAAGGCCGAAGCCCGCGCTGCGCTTCGAACGCGTCACGGCTGCCCTCCCAACCAGGTCGCGATGATCATCTGCTGCTCTCCCGAGACGCCGCGCCAGCGGGCCTCGACCCGGACGGGCAGGCGCACGTAGGAGTCGTCCTTGGGCAGGTTGTCGATGGCGCCGTCGCCATCGAGGTCGGCCGGTAGGCCGATGTCGGGCTGCGAGAGATCTTCGCGAAGAGCCGTGGGCGGTGTTCCCGACGGATTGGGCGCAGTCGGCAAGAGGACACGACCGACCCGGCCACCCGGCGACACCGGCTCGAGTCCGAGAATGTCGAATTGGGACCCGGGAGCGCCGGGAGGGTCATTGGCCGACGAGAGGTCGAAGGCCGAGTAACATTGACGAAAATCCCAAGCGCGCATCTGCTCGAGTTGTGAGCGGAGTCCTTCGAGCGCCAGCCGTCGCTCGCGATTGAGCTCCGACTGGGTCATGCTGCTCAGGGTCAGGGATCCATGCGCCAGGAGGCCGACGCTGAGGATCGAAAGGGCTATCAATAGCTCGACGATCGTCGAGCCTCCTTCGGATCGGCGGCGGCCCGTTGGCAAAAACCTCACGAGATTGGGCACGGGGGGCTCGTTTCCAAATGGAGTAGGCTCTTGCTTCAACCACCCCTCTCGTCCACGAGCCAGCACGAGCTGAAGCCGTGCTCCGCGTTGCGCCGAATGAACTGGATTCGTCTCGAGCGGCGAGATCGGGAGTCTCGTCGCGCTCGTCGAGGCGAGTGCCTATTCACATTTCGGAACGTGCCCTGTTCCTCGTAGATTGCGGAGCCCGAAGTCCCTCATTGGCGGGTGAGATCGTTCATCTTGGGCGGGATGCCCGGGCGCGGTCGCCGGTCTCGCCAGAGGACACGTCGATAGGGTCGGAACTCCAGGTCACTGTCGAAGGCGAGGGATTCGTCGTAATGGACGGTCGCCTGGGACAACTGAACATTGCGTCCGACGATCGCTCCGAAGATCTCGGAATGACCGCTGATGTCGACGTCGACCGCCGGAGCATAGATCTTCCAGTGAACCTCCATCCCGTCGGTCTCCACCACGATCTCTGCACTGTCCGTACTCTCACCACCGTTGCCGTCCAGCAAGTAGGGATGTGCGATCAACGTGAATTGCGACGGTTCTTGGGTCGCATTGGAGAGCTCGGCATCCTCGATGACCAGGTCGCCGGTCAGGAAGATCGTCGTCGGCCCCGTGATGACGATTTCGGCGTCCTCTTTGATCGTGAGTCGACGGAGAAGGTAGCGCCCTGCGGGCAGCATCAAGACGGCCCCGGAATGCACGTCGAGCGTCGCAGCGTCGAGATCGAGGTCGATCCCCGTACCGGTCGGTATATCGGAGTTGTCATTGGTGGCGAGGACGGCGAGGAATTGTTCGAGCTGGGGAGCCTCCAACGCCATTGGCTGGGTCAGAGCCGCCGTGGAGCCGGTCACGGTCGGGAACCCGTCCCCGGTCAGGGTCTCCCCGGGACCGGGATGGGCCGAGCCGCGAATGTGCGTCGGCGAGCCCGACAGGCTCAGAGGGCCGTTGCTACTGACGGTGCCATTCTGGATCGCGTAGCGGCCCGAGTCGTCCCAGTTCTGGGCTTGGCTGAGATACGTGCCGAGTGTCGCGTCGTAGCTGTCGGTGGTCGCGCCGCCGGTCAAGTGGAGGGAGAGGGCTCCCGCGAGACCTTGGCGAAACGCCGTCGTCGGCTCGGGCGCGACGATCGCCTCGAGCTCGCGCGAAGCGCCGTCGGCCCGTCCGGTCGCGACGAGACGAACGTGCCGCCGGTCGAGAGCTTCCGCCGTGACTTCGAAGGTGCATCCTCCTTGCGCGCCGCTCACCGTCCCGATGCCGCCGTCGCCATCGAGGTCCTGGTTGCGGCTCAGCTCGAACGTCGCATGCACGACGCCGGTCTCCGCAGCCTCGGCCGCCCGGTGCAAGCGCCCGTCGAGGCGAATGTCCTGGGAGTGGGAGCGACCGATCAGGAGCAAGCTCGCGCTCAAGGAGCCGATCAGGACCACGAGGCTCAGGATGGCGATCAGCGCCACTCCGCTCTCGTCGTTCCGCCGCCTCGAGAGGGGCTCAGTTACGAAGAAGGACATCGCTGCTCCTCGTGATTCGAATTCGGTCGCCTCGAGAGTCGCGAGTCTCCATCGTAAAGGTGACGCGGACGCACCGTCCATCGAGGCTCCAATCGCTCTGCGTCAGGTTGCGGCCGAGGACACGGGTGTCGACGCCGTCGCTCAGGACGAGCGAGCCTTCGTCGACGCGGCCATCCCCGTTGTCGTCGTCCCCGTTCAGCTCCTCCCCCGGAGCGGCCCGAAAAGTCAGGCGCAGGGCGTTGCCCCATTGCGGTCCGCTCGTCGCGTCGTAGCCGAGCATCGTGCGAAAGCGAATCGACCTCGAGGTCGCTGGCGCGAGGGGGATCTCCAAGAGCGTTTGCAGTCCGGCGGGCTCGAGCAGGGACTCGACGTTGTTCTGCAAGCGCCGCATCTGATCGTCGAGCACGCCTCGCAAGGAGACCGACGACTGGCTACGCACCGTGCCGACCAGGGTCTCGGACGCCGCGGCGAGCGTCACTCCCAACAGGGCGAGGGTGGTGACGACCTCGATCAAGGTGAAGCCGGAGGTGGTGCGCTTCATTGCAAGTCCCCCAACCAGGTCGTCATGCTGAGGCTCTGCTCACCGTATACGCCGTGCCAGCGCGCGACGACGCGCACCGGGATACGGCGGTAGGTCGCGTCCTTGGGCTCGGAGTCGATCACGCCGTCCCCGTCCAGGTCGGCCGGCAGGCCGAAGTCCGCGTCGTCGAGATCTTCGCGAATCACGAAGCGACCCTCGGCGTCTTGGAGTGTGGGCCACTCGACGACCCCGACCTCCGAGCCGAAGGCCGTCTCGGAGGGCTGGAGTCCGGCGATGGCGAACTCGGAGCCGGGAGCGCCGGCCGGGTCGTTGTCGAGCGATCCGTCGAACGCAGCGAAGCAGTCGGTGAGGGGCCAGCTCCGCAGGCGAGCGACCTGGCTCTTGAGGCCTTCCCAGGCGAGCCGATGCTCGAGGTTCGCGCGACACTGGCGCTGGTTGGTGAGTGAGAGCGACGCGTGGGAGAGGACGCCGACGCTGAGCAAGGCCAGCGCCATCAAGAGCTCGATCAGGCTGGTGCCAAGCTCGGCTCGCTTCCCCCGGCGTCGGATTGGACCGGACGTCCGCATCGACGGGGCTCCGTGTTGTGAGCTTCTCGGGTTGTGGGTTTCAGGCTGTCTTCGTTCGTCGGGAGATCGGCGGAGGGTCACGCGGAGCTGAAGAGGAATCGGGCCGAGCCGCGATGTCCGGGCGGTTTTGGGGAAGGGTAGGACGTAGTGGTCGCGGGCGTGCTTCGGTATACTCGGCGTCGCCAAGAAGCCTCGTGATTCGACATCCAATTCCAATCCCAGGTGGAGCGACGCGCTCGCTCGCCGTTCGTCCGGAGGAGATTCATCCATGCTCCGATGCATGCGCGCAATCGTCATGGTGGGCGCCGCTCTGGTGCTGTCGACCGCGGCCCGGGCCCAGGGGCCCGAGGCCGAGAATGGGGACGTGGAGGCAGCGCCGGTCCTTCAGGACGCGGCGAAGACGAGCGCCGTTCGCGCCTGGAGCGACTTTCGAGTCGCGCATCCCGGCTCCTGGCGGATTCGCTGGGACGTCCCGAATCGGTCCGCGCGACTGATCTTCGGTGACAACATCCCCGGCCGTGCCCTCGCCACCGACGAAGACTTCACGCTGCGCGCGATGGAGCTCCTCGATCAGCACCACGAGCTGTTCGGTGTGCCGGTCTCCCAGCTCCAGGTGGTCTCGGTCAACCGCTCGCCGCTCACCCACATCGGCACGACCGACAAGATCGGCGTCGAGCTGAAGCAGGTCGTCTCGGGGATCGAGGTCGACGGCTCGAGCGCGACGGTGCTGTTCCTTCCCGACGGACGGGTGACGGCTCTCGAGGTGCGCGGCGTCCGCGTGCCGGCGGGCCTGGGTCTCACGCCCTCCCGATGGGAGCCAGAGGCCGAGAGCGTCGCGGCGGTCGATCTGTTGGACTCGGTCGGCGTCCCGGCGGACCAGTTCCAGAACTGGCAGCTCGTCATCCTGCCTCAGAAGAAGGATGGGGTCTTGGCCGCCAGGCTCGCCTGGAAGTTCGAGGTCGCCTCGTTCCTTCTGGATCAGGCCGGCTTGCCGGTTCGCTTCGAGTACTTCGTCGACGCGCACACGGCCGAGGTGCTCGACAAGCGCACGATGGTCCATCAGGCCGACATCTCGGGAACGGTCCAGGCGTGGGTGACTCCCGGCATCGATCCCGATGTCTCGGGCAACCCCGAGATCCTGGTGCCGCTCGAGCACCTGACGGTGACGCTGCAGGGCGGCGCGACGACGACGACCGATGCGAGCGGCAGCTTCCTGTTCGCGAATCAGAACCAGTCGCGGACGGTGTCGGCACTCCTGCGAGGCCCGTGGGCCCGCGTCGAGAATCAAGCGGGCGGCAACGGCAGCGTGTCGGCGACCTTCCAGCCGGACGTGCCAGGCTCTCTGATCTTCAACAGCTCTAAGGGCGGGCTGACCACGGCCGAGACCAATGCCTACTACTGGGTCGTCAACTTCCGCGACTGGATGCTCTCGGTCGATCCCAGCTTCGATCTGATGGGCTTCCAAGTGCTCGCCAACGTGAACTTGGGCTCGACCTGCAACGCCTTCTTCAACGGCAGCTCCATCAACATGTATCAAGCTGGCGGCGGCTGCGTGAACACGTCGTACTCGACGGTCGTCGCCCACGAGGAGGGGCACTGGGCGAACGTGCTCGCGGGCTCGGGCAACGGCCCGGACGGCTTCGGCGAAGGGGCGGCGGACGTCTGGTCCACGTACTTGCTCGACGATCCGATCGTGGGCAAGGACTTCGCCGGTCCCGGAAACCACGTCCGGGATGGAAACAACACGCGTCAGTTCTGCGGCGACAACAACACCGGCTGCTATGGACAGGTCCACGCCGACGGTGAGGTGCTGATGGGCGCAATGTGGAAAGTCCGCGACCGGCTCAATACCGCTCTCGGCAATACGGCCGGCGACGCGGTGGCCGATGCGCTGATGATCGCCTGGTTCAAGCAGTACAATGACGGCCAGATCAAGACGATCATCGAGGACCATTGGCTGATCCTCGATGACGACGACGGCAATGTCGACAACGGCACGCCGCATTATCCGCACATCGACGGCGGCTTCCGCGACCAGGGCTTCCCGGGCGTCGATCTGAGCCCCCTCTCGATCAGCCACACGGCCCTCACCGACACCCTCGACGAGGTCGGTCCCTATGTCGTGACCGCGACCGTGACCTCGAATGTCGGCAGCAACATCACCAACGTCGATCTTCTCTGGGACGCCGGGTCGGGCTCGAACATGATCGCGATGACGCCGACCGGCAACCCGAATGAGTACGCGGCGAGCATCCCGGGCCAGGCGTCGCCGGCCGTCGTCGAGTACCACATACAGGCGACCGACGATGCGTCGAACGTCGTCAACGATCCCTCGAGCGGAGACTACCGCTTCGCGATCGGACAAAGGACCGATTTCTTCTTCCTCGAGGACTTCGAGACCGCGGGGGACAACGGCTGGACGTCGGTGCAGCTCGCGTCTCAGAACGACTGGGATCACGGCAATCCGGCCGGCTCGAACTCGGCGGACGATCCGAATAGCGCCTTCTCGGGCACCCGGGTCTGGGGTAACGACCTCTCCCTCCGCGGGTCGAACTGGAACGGCGACTACGCGAACGATGTCGACAACTACCTGCTCTCGCCGCCGCTCGACTGCTCGGGCAAGCTCGGCGTGCAGCTCGTCTATCGCCGTTGGCTGAACGTCGAAGACGGTGTCTGGGACCAGGCCTCGATCGAGGTCTCCAATGATGGTGTCAACTTCACGCGCGTGTGGGTGAACCCGCCCGGTGACGGTGACGACCAGTTCCAGGACACGAGCTGGGTCGCCCAGACCGTCGATCTGGCCGGTGTCGCCGACAACCAATCGGCAGTCCGCATCCGCTTCCGCATGCAGTCGGACGGCGCGGTGATCTTCGGCGGTTGGACGCTCGATGACGTCGAGCTGGTCGCGCTCGCGCCGGGCACGGACCAAACCCCGCCCACCGACGTCACCAACCTCAGCAGCACCAGCCACTCGCCGAGCATCTGGAACGATGCGGCGAGCGTGGCGATGAGCTGGACCGCGTCCACGGACGGCGGCAGTGGCCTCGACGGATACTCGGTCGTGTTCGACCAGAATCCTTCGACCGTCGCGCCTCAGACGAAGAACATCGAGGAGACCGCCACGACGTTCTCGCAGGCGCTGAGCACCTCGGCGAGCGGGTACTACTTCCACATTCGCCCGGTCGACAACTCGGGCAACTGGGGCAACACCGTCCACGCCGGACCGTACCTCGTCGACACCGAGCTGCCCGGACCGGTCTCCGGCCTCCAGAGCTCGTCGCACACGGCGAGCTCTTGGTCGAACGATCCGAACATCGACCTCGACTGGACCGCCGCGACGGACTCGCCGAGCGGGCTCGACGGCTACGGCATCTCGACCTCGAGTGCGCCGCAGCTTCCGGCCGAGGTGAAGGACCTGGGCACTGTCACGTCCACGACGGTGTCGCCCGGCGACGGCGCGTCGATCTACTTCAACATTCGCTCATTGGACGTGGCCGGCAACTGGGACGATGACTCCGAGTCCATCGGGCCATTCCAGATCGACACCGTGGCGCCGACGTCGGGGACGATCCAGGTCGCGGGCGGAGCCGGCTCCACGCCGGACCTGGTCGTGAGCTTGAGCGGCCTCGGCGCCGACGAGCCGCTCAGTGGCTTGCAAACGATGCAGTTCTCGAACGATGGCAGCACCTGGTCGGCGGAGGAGCCGTACGCGGCTTCGAGAGCCGGCTGGGACCTCTCGTCCTTCGGGGGTAACGGCTCGATCGGCACCAAGGCGGTCTTCGTTCGCTACCGCGATGCGGCCGGCAATCTGAGCGGCTCCAGCTCGGATACGATCGAGTACACGCCGGTGCCCAGCATCGACTCGATCTCGCCGAGTCGCGGACCGAGCACCGGTGGCAACACCGTGACGATCAGCGGCACGGGATTCACGTCCGATGCGTCGGTGACCATCGACGGAACTGCGGCGTCGGTGACCTTCATCAACCAGACGACGCTTCAGGTCGTGGTGCCCGAGAACCTCTTCGCGGCGCCGGACAGCGGCAACCCGCGTCGAATGGCCAAGGACGTCGACGTCGTCGTGACCACGCCGCACGGCAACGACACGGCGGCCGATGGCTACACCTACACGTTGAAGCGATGATGCAATGAACGGGGGCCGCCTCATGGGCGGCTCCCGGCACCGGATTCTCGAGAGACGAGCCGTCACGGCGTGGACCGTGGCGGCTCGTCTTCGTTTCGGGGAGAGGTCACTGCCGCTCGGTGAGCGGGTGCGGGTATCCTGGTCTGGCGAGGACGGCGGTCCTCGAAGTGACACTCCAGGGAGGGGTTCGATGATGCGATTCGTGGCAGTCGCCGTGGTCTGGGCTTTGGTGGTGGGGTGTGAGGCGACGGGCACCCTCGACAGGACGGAGCCGGCGGAGCCGGTGCACAAGGGACAAGGCGAGCCCGGCCTTCGCTTGCCCGAGGGGTTTTCGGCCGGGGCGTTTTTCCCTCCGCACCGGGCAGCCTGCTTTCTCCTGGTGTCTCCATCCGGGGAAGAGGTCATCCGCTTTGGACCGGAGCGGTGTGCCGAGCGGGTGGCGCCGTGCTCGACGTTCAAGGTCGTCAACTCGCTCATCGGCCTCGAGTCCGGGGTCGTCGAAGGGCCGGAGGAGATCTTCGCCTGGGACGGCGAGGAGAGGTCCCGAGCGATCACCAACCGCGATCACACGCTGCGGACCGCGTTCCAGTACTCCGTCGTGTGGGTCTACCAAGAGATTGCCCGGCGCGTCGGGCAGGAGCGGATGCAGCGATTCGTGGATGCGATTCCGTATGGCAATCGGGATCTGTCGGGGGGCCTCACGCAATTCTGGCTGGGGAGCTCGCTCAGGATCTCGGCCGACGAGCAGGTCGGGCTCCTGCAGCGATTGATGCGAGACGAGCTGCCGTTCTCGGCCGAGAACCAGGCCATCGTCCGTGACATCCTGATCCAAGAGACGCGCGGTGACGTCGTGCTGCGGGGCAAGACCGGCTCCCACGGCTACGAGGGCCACGATCTGGGCTGGTTCGTCGGCGTGCTCTCCAGGCCCGACGGGGATTGGATCTTCGCCTGCAACCTCGAAGGCAAGGAGACCTTCGGCACCACAGCCAGGCACGTGACGCTCGAGATCCTGACGGCGGTCGGACTATGGCCGGCGGGTGCGTGATGGGACGGTGACCGAGAGAACCGATGGAGCACGGCCAACCTGGCCGCTTCTTCGTCGCGTGCACCCGTCCTCTTTGACGGAGCGAGCGTCGATGGCATGATGATGGGCCATTCGCCTGAACATCCTTGGGAGGACCGACTCGATGACTCGACGTCTGAAGAGCATCTCGTTCGTGGCACTTCTGGGCGCGGTGGCGCTCGTCTCCTTCACGGCCTGGGCCCAAGAGCAAGAGCCTGAGCGAAAGCTCGGCTACCAGGATACGCCGATCATCCCTGGCTCGGAGTGGCACGTCCACGACGGTGAGCGGCCGCAGCCGCGGATCGTGACGCCCGGGTCAGCGAGCACGCAGGATGCCGTTGGTCGAGTACCGTCCGACGCGATCATTCTGTTCAACGGCAAGGACACCTCCCAATGGACCGGTCGCGGCGGCGAGGCGAAGTGGAAGGTCGAGAATGGCTACATGGAGGTCAACGGGACCGGGGACATCCAGACCAAGGACCAGTTCGGGAGCTGCCAGCTCCACCTCGAGTGGATGACGCCACCACCCAAAGGTGACGGCCAAGGGCGCGGAAACAGCGGCGTCTTCTTCTTCGGCCGCTACGAGATTCAGATCCTCGACTCCTACGAGAATCAGACCTATCCCGACGGCCAGGCCGGCGCCATCTATGGCCAGCTTCCGCCGATGGTGAACGCCAGCCGTCCTCCGGGGCAGTGGCAGACCTACGACATCATCTTCGAGGCGCCGACCTTCGCGAACGGTGAAGTGACCAAGCCGGCCGAGGTCACCGTGATCCACAACGGCGTCCTCCTCCATCACCGTCAGCCCCTCCTCGGTGGTACGGCCCACCGGAACCTCGCCAGCTACGCCGCTCACGGACCGACCGGCCCGATCAAGCTCCAAGACCACGGCAACCCGATGCGGTTCCGCAACATCTGGATCCGTCCCCTGACGGCGTACGACGCGCAGTAGGGCAATGAGACTAGACGGAGACGAGCGGCCGCTCGTCTCCGAGCAGAGGAACAAGAGCCGAGCAGCGACCCTTCCCCGGCGCCCCAGCATTATCCGCCCAGATCAGCTCGCCGATGTGACGTCCGTGGCGGAGATGCCGGAGAGTACTCGGTCCACCGACAGTTCCGGCCGAGCACACTGCGAGCTCGCGCTCATTCGATGCGTTCGTGATGGTTCGCTCCCCTCGGATGTACGTACACTCACATCGCCGAAGACCCGCGGTTTTTGCCGCCAATCTCCCGCGGTATGAAAGCACCGCCAACAAGCAGGCGCTGCCACAAGGGAAGCCTCCTCCTACCCCTCCCCCTCAACAGCGTGCTCACCACAGGCGTCCCGCCAATCGGGTATCGTGGGCAGGCAGAAGCGCGTTCGGAGACGATCCAGTAGGCGGGTCTCGAGGTCGCAGCGAGATGTGAGGGCTGATGCGAAGTCCGGCCTGCTGGCTGGCGGAGAGTCGGGAGGCTCTGCCAGGGTCCGGTTGCCGGGGCGGTCGATGTCGGTTGATCCAAGGACTGGTAGAGCGTATCTTCGCGAGCCCGGCCTCGAGCGGAAAAGCATCTGCCCGATCTTGCCCGCCACTTCACGATCGACTCGGACATGCCCGAAACAGACCCGATTCGAGAGCAGGTTCTCGAGCAGCTTCGAAGGAGTCCGCGCCCCCTCGATCGCCGGCGGATCCAGATGTTGCTGAGAGCTCCAGCACATGTCGTGGCTGCGACTCTCGATAATCTCCGCCGGGAGGGACGAGCGAAGCGTGAGAGGAACGGTTGCTGGACCCTGTCCGCGCCGGAGTTTCGAGCGCAGAACGACACCGCCATGGGCGAGCAGCGGAGGGAGGAAACGAAGCTGGGGGATGACTCCTCTTCCCCGACGGGACGCTGGCAGGAGTTTCGACGGCTCTGCCACTACTACGCGGATTGCGTGCGTGCCTCCGAGAGGCCGTCGGTGAAGTTCTCGCCCGATCAGGAGGGCAAGAAGTATCTCACGCTCCCGGCGAATCCTGACTTTCACCGGCTGGCGCGTGGAGAGACGATTTCGATTCCCGTGCGCTCGGATTCCAGCAAACTGCTCGAGGCGCTACGGAAGAGAAAGGTCGATGCGCGATTGATGATCGGCTCTCCGCTTCTTCGAACTGACGAAGAGGTCGTGCCGGTGTTCATCATCGAGACCCTCCCTCGATTGGAGCGAGGGCGGCTCCTCCTGACTCCTCTCTCTACGGTAAGGGCCAACGTCGGTTGGCTGGACCGAAAGGAGATCACCGGGAAGAAGTCCGAGGCCCAGGCGCTCTTGCTCGAGATCGTAGGGATCGACGAGTCTCAGCGTGAGGAGACGAATCTCGCGGAGGTTGCGCAGCGTTTGAGAGAGCACCGACCGGAGCTCTGGACTCGTTGGAAGGACCCCCGAGGAACCTGGTGCTCGCCTCTGACGGACGAAACGATCGTCGGCTTGTCACCCGAGCTCCGATTCCACAAGAGCCTGGTGATCGAGCTTCGAGAGATCGCCCGGCGTAGCGACGAGGAGTTGGATCAGACGGCCTTGGCGGCTGTCTATCCCCACGAGCGGTCCCTCGATGCCCAGCGCGATCCGGCCGATGGCTCGAGCGAAGAGGAGCCCAGCATGGAGCTCGTCGAGCTGGCTCCGCTCAACCCAGAGCAACGGCGGGCCACTCGGAGCTCGCTGCGGAATGGTGTCACGGTGCTGACGGGGCCTCCAGGCACCGGGAAGTCTCAGGTTGTCCAGCACACGCTGCTCAACCATCTGTTCCGCGGGCAAACCGCTCTGTTCGCCAGCAAGAACCACGCGGCCATCGACGCAGTCGTCCCGAGGCTCAATCGGTTGACGGATCCGGACCCCCTGGTGATCCGACCGGGGGCGAAGGGCGCAAAGACGTTCAACTGGAAGACCTTCGTCTCTGACCTCCTGTCTCGCCCGGGCGACTCGAGGATCCAATACCAGCTAAGAGAATCTCGCGAAGAATTGCAGGGGACCCTCGAGGAGCGTGCGCTCACCGGAAGGCGAGTCCTGGAACTTCTCGAGCTTCGAGAGCGATACGGGGCGCTCAACGAGGAACGCTCCCGCTTTGAGCCGATCGATCTCGAACTGCTGGAGAGGTGTCGCAAGAACCGGAGTCCGCTCAAAGCGACCGAGCTGCAGGAGTGGCTCGATCACTCGCAGAGGGGCGACCGAGAAAGGAGCTCTGCAGGGTGGCGCCGTTGGCTCGACAGGCTGATCGACTGGTTCGAGGCCCACAAGCCACGATCTCGAAAGCTCGGGCGCTTTCTTCTGGAGGTCGGAGTCGGAGAACCGCTTCACCGCGTAAGCGCAGAGTCTCTTGGTCGTGTCATCGCACATCTGCGCGTCTTGGAGATTGATGAGGAGCTGGCGCGCTTGGAGAGGCAGCTACGAGACGTGCCGGCGATCGGCGAAAGAACCGTTGCTCTCGAGCGGAGCGAGCAAGCGCATCAACAGAGATTGCGTTCGTGGCTGGAGACGGCGGCTCGCGCCGCGGGCTCGAACCTGCCTCAGCCCGCGGTGACCGCCTTTCAGAATATCAAGGCGGCGATCGCGGACGCGGGCGGAAAGATCGAGCCAGAGAAGCTCGGACGCCAAGTGACCAAACAGCTGAAGAGAGTCTTCGAGGACATCTTGTCGCATTATCCCCTTTGGGCAGTGTCCAACCTCTCGGCGCGGAGTAGTCTGCCATTGGCGCCAGGGATCTTCGATGCGGTCGTGATCGACGAGGCGAGCCAGTGCGATGTGCCTTCGACGATCCCGCTTCTCTTCAGAGCGCGTCGAGCGCTCATCTCGGGAGACCCGCTTCAGCTCAAACCGATACTCTCGCTGTCCAAGACAGCCGAGAGGCAGTTCCGGGAGCAGAAAAGCCTGGGCGATCTCGCCCGCTGGGGTCGCTTTCTGTTTACCCAGAGCTCCTGCTTCGATGTGGCTCGCTCGACGGAGAGCTTGGACCGCTCCAGGCAGCTCGTGGATCTTCGAAGCCACTATCGTTGTCATGACGCGATCATCGCTTACTCGAATCGGCTCTTCTATCGGGGCTCGTTGCGTGTTCGAACGAATGCCGACGCTCTACGGCGACCCAAGAGGGGTCATCTCGGCATCGTCTGGAGCGATGTGCGAGGATCAGTTCAAAGGAGAGGGACCAGTTCCTTCGCGCCATCGCTGACTGAGGCGATCGTCCAGGAGCTGGGCCGATTGGAGAAGGAGGGCTTCGAAGGAGAAGTAGGAGTCTTGAGCCCATTTCGCGCTCAGGTCAACGAGATCTCGGATCAAGCCCACCAGCGTCTTCAGAAGTCGACTCTCAATCGGTGGCACTTTGCGGCCGCGACGGCGGACGGGTTCCAGGGTGGGGAGAGAGATCTGATCCTCCTGGCGCTGGTCGGAGAGCCGGGTTGGACGTCGAGGTTCTACTCGAGTGACCCCAACCGTTTCAACGTCGCTGTCACTCGAGCCCGTGCTGTGCTGCACGTCTTCGGCGATGGGGAGTGGGCTCAAAACTCTCGTGATGAGACGGTTCGAAAGCTCTACGAGGCGGCGAGAGAGCAGGAAGGGCGGGGGGACTATGACCCGCGCCCCGAACTGATCGGTCCAGTCTGGGAGCCGGCCTTGGGGAAGGCCCTGCTTGCGGAAGGAATCGAGTGGAGCTCCCAGTACCCGGCTTGCGGCTATCGCCTGGACTTCGCGATCTTCACCCGAAAGCGAAAGATCAACATCGAGGTCGATGGAGAGACATATCACCGAGACCCGGATGGTGCCCTGAGGGAAGAGGATGTCCATCGAGACTCTCTGCTCAGAGCCGCAGGTTGGAGCATCCAGCGATTTTGGGTCTACGAGCTCAGAGAGGACATGCAGAGATGCGTCGCCAGAGTCTTGGAGATGATGCATGAAGAATGAGTTGGGGGCTGGCGTGGAGAAGCCGAAGAAGAGGGCGAGGGCCGGGATTCTCTGGATGGCCACGTTCACGCCCTTCTTGATGCTGGGTCTACAGGTTTTCCCTTTTCAGGCATTACTCGGGTTTGCGAACGAGCGCTCCCTTTGGGATGCCCGAGCCGAGCAGCGTGCGACTCTGGGCTCCGAGGTCGATGAGCTGGAAGCGAACCTGGCCAAGCTTCAGCAGGAGCGTGCCCAGGCGGAGATCGAGAACCGCCGTCTCGGCCAGCAGCAGTCGGCTCTGGAAAAGGAGCTGGAGCTGATCAAGGGGAAGGTCTCCGAGCACCGGGAGGAGCTCGCCAACGCCAACGCCGTCGTTGCGGAGGTGGATGGTCGACGAAAAAGAGCGCTCCAAGAGCTTTCGGATGCCGAGAAGGATCGAGAAGAGCTGGTCAGTCGGATCGAGACGCTGCGCGGAGAAGTCGAGCCTCTCGAGGAGACCCGGAGGCAAGTGGAGCGGGCACGAGCGCAGCTTCGGCAGCTCAACGCCGACATCCTCAACAAGCAAACGGAGTTTCGGGCCGCTGACGCGGATCTTTCAGCGAAGCTGGCCGCGCTCCAGAATGCCCAGAACAGCCTCGACTCGACCCAAAAACGTTTGGAGGCCATGAGACGAGAGCTTGACCGCGAGACGGGGCTCACGGCTCGATTGGCTGCGTTGGAGATTCGCGAGAAGGATCTTTCGGGCGCGGTAGAGACGTTGGAGGCACAGGTAGAGGCTCTCCGGGAGAGTCGCGACCGTCTCGATGTGGAAGAGAACGCCGCGCGACGCCAGAAGGAGCAGCTCGACGCCGAGATTCTGACGATGTCCAAGAGTCGATCGGACCTCGAAGCCCGTATCGAGAGCGCGCGTCAAACCGCGAAGGATCTGGACGAGTCGCTGACATCCCTCACTCGCGACAAGGGAAGCACGGAGGCGGAGCTTCGGACGCTACGCTCGCAGGTGGCGACCCTCGAGGGAGAGGCAGAAGCTCTCGAAGACAAGCGGCAGGAGCTGGCGACAATCCGCGCCGCGGTGGAACGGTTGGAACCGACGCGCGAGGAGACGGAGCGCCTGCGCACGGAGCGGGCGCGGTTGGCCCAGGAGGTCGAGACGCTTCGCTCCCAGAAGGCCCAGCTTGCTGGCGAAGTCGAATCGCTGCAGTCGGACGTGCAGGAGAGCTTTCGTGCGCTAGGGGTTCAATTCGCCGAGCTGACAAAAGCGCTTCGCACAGCGATCGATGAGGCTGGCAAGAAGGTTGACGAAAAGGACGAGCGCCCATGAATTGGACCGATCTCGTCTGGATGTACGGCGCCGGCTTCGCGTCCTCGATCGTGCTCGCTTTCGCATGCTGGCATTACGTCAACCGGATGCGCGACGAGCTGCCAAAGCTGGAGATCCTCAAGAGTGTCGAGGGGCTCCGGGAGGAGCACGAAAGGCTTACCCTCGAGCTCGAAGAGATGCGCCAGCGGCTGACCGAGGCAAACCTGACCATCGAGGCCGCCGAGGACCAAAGGCACTGGATGGATCAAGTGCGCGAAGAGAAGGAGCACCTTGAAGCTGTTCACCAAGACTTTCAGCGGACCAGCGAGGAGCTCGCACGAAAGAGGGAAGAGCTGACAGAAGTCCTGGAGAACGTTCGAAAGGAAGAATCTCGTCAGGCGCATCTCCGCGCCGAGCTCGAGCAGTTTGGAAAAGCAGCAGAAGAGGCACGTGAGCTCAGCGACAAGCTGCCAACACTCAGAAAGGAGTGGCAGCACTTGCACACGCAGCGGGACCAGGCGCAGCGGGAGCTATCGGAGCTTCGCGGCCACCTCGAGAAGGAGAAGAGCGAGCTCGACCAGATTACCAGCCGCCGGAGTGGGCTCGCGGCAGAGGTGGAGAGCCTGAGAGCGGAGAAAGAGGGGCTCGAGAAGACGATCGAGCGTCTCGCAGATGATCGCCGTCGTGAATGGGAAGCGGCACCCCCGGGCAGCAGCGGCGCGGACCGAAACGCCGCGCTTTGGGAGCGAGTCCTGGATCCGGCACGGGCCGAGTCAGTCCCAAAGAAGCGAGACGAGATCGAGCTCCTGGGGATCGTTCAGGATCACTTGCGGAACCGAGGCTTGCGATTCTCGGAACGCGTGCTGAGAGCCTTTCACACCAGCCTGAAGGTGGCTGACGAGTCTCCGCTCTTGGTACTTGCAGGGATCAGCGGTACCGGAAAGAGCCTCCTGCCCCGCGCGTATGCGGATGCCCTTGGACTTTACTTCCTGAACGTCGCGGTGCAGCCCGGCTGGGATAGCCCCTTCGACCTCACCGGTTTCTTCAGTCATGTCGAGAGTCGCTTCAAGCCGACCCAGCTCACACGGGCTCTTCTTCAGATGGATGAGCACTTCGATCCGAGCGACTGGAATCCCGGCGAGGCGTTCCAACCGATCGATGACTCGCTCCTCCTCGTCCTGCTCGACGAGATGAACCTCGCCCGAGTCGAGTACTACTTCAGCGACTTCCTCAGCCGGCTCGAGATTCGACGCGACATCAATCCCAACGAACCGGACCAACGCGATCGTGCCAGTTTGCGGCTTCAGGTCGGACGTTCTGAAAGCGATGAGAACGGCCACTCGGAGCTGCTCGTTTACCCCGGAAGAAACGTCCTGTTCGTGGGCACCATGAACGAGGATGAGTCGACACAGACGCTCTCGGACAAGGTCATCGATCGAGCGAATGTGATGCGCTTCGGGAGACCGGCGACGCTGGCCACGTCAAGAAGGAGCGAAGATAAAGTCGAGCGATCCGATCGCCTCGTTTGCTACTCGGACTGGAAGAAGTGGTCGAAGGGACGGACGCTCAATTCTGACGAAAACGAGAAGGTGAGTAAGTGGACGCGAATGGCCAACGATGCTCTCAGCACCATTGGACGTCCTTTTGGACACCGGACCGCGCGTGCGATTCGCGCTTATGCCGAGCGCTATCCAGTCTTCGACGACTCGGAATCTGCCCTTCGACATGCCATGGCCGATCAGGTCGAGCAGAAGGTGTTACCGAAGCTCCGCGGCGTGGACCCAGAGGAGGAGTCCGGTAGCGAGAGCATCGGAAAGATCCGCCAGCTGGTTCGCGAGCTCGGGGACGATCGGCTTGCCAATCAGGTCGAGGAGGGATGTCGTCACGGCCACGCCTTTGTCTGGCAGGGAGTCGACCGGAGTGAGGATGACGACTGACCTGAAGGTTCGGTTGGCCCGGCTGCCTTGGCTAGAGTCGACGCCCGAGCTCGTGTTCGATCGAGACGATCGCCCGATACTTTGGGCCTCTTCCGATGTGGTCGATGCCAGGCTCGAGCGGCCTCGCAGTGCCCTCGCCTCTCGAGGGCAGGTCGAGTGGAAGACCGAGCGCTGGTCCCTGTGGGAGCTCCCATTGCCCGAGGTCGAAGAAGGATCCCGGCTGCATCTGACGCTTCGAGACGACCAGGGAGTCCGAGAAGACGTCGTTGTCGAGTGCTTAGGAGCTCGCTGGCGTCCTGAGGCGGAGAATGACGAAGAGAAGGCGCAGACGCCCGAGGCTTTCTCGCTCCATCTCCTCGGAAGATACATCGAGAAAGTGTCGGAGGTGTTCGAGGGGGCGAATCGAGGAGCCCGGAGTCTGGGTGGGCGTCGTGTCCTTTGGAGTGATTTGGCTAACAGGGTCCTCGGAGCCGGGGATGACTCGGCCGAGGCGCCGCTCTCCTTGATCGTTCGTATCGCGGAGCACCTCGACCGGACTCTGGGCCCATTGTGCGAAAGTCCTCGCCGCTTCCTTCGCCGGACGCGTCAGCTCGAGCGGCTCGATCGTTCCATGCAGCTCGACGCCACCTGCATAAGGTGGCTGGCGAGCCGTCCTGGTCGCCGAATGGTGGACCGAACAGATGCCCAGGAGCGGTTACTCTCGGTCGTTCGGGTCGAAACTTACGACACTCTCGAGAATCGCGTACTCCGAGACTTGCTCCGGCGGTCTCGGGATGCCGCGCAGCGATATGAATCCACTTATCGATCTCGACGTGGATCGACCCGACTCAGGAGAGTGGAAAACTTCGGACGACTCGTTCAACGCTTGCTCACGGGCACGGTGGTCCGCGATGTCGCGGCTCTCGAGAGGGCACCCGAACCGAACTACACGTTGCTCTTCGATGAGCGCTACCAGCCGGTTTGGACGTGGTACCTGGCTCTCCTCAGACAAGATCGGCAGGAAGAGCGTGCCTGGGTGTGGCGGCACCGAATGTGGGCCGAGGCGTGTGGGTTGGTGCTGCAACGAGCTCTCCTTCATTCCGCCTTGGACTCCAACACCCAGCTCCGCGGCTTCGCCGACCTCGCCCAGGAACAGGATCGCGGTCGATTCATCGATCCCGGCAGCAGGCCCGGACCTTCGCTTCTTCCGGGTGTGACTCTCCCTCACATGATTGCCTGGTACGGGGGAACGGCCGACCAAGGCGAGCCGGAATCGATTCACCGGCTGAGAGCGCTCGCCCCCGACTGGATTCTGGCGTGGCAGCCGGCTTTCGAGGCAGGAGGCCCGAGCTCCTTGGTCGGGGTCTGGTGCCAGCTCGACTTCGTCAATGGAGGGGGCGACGACGAACATGAGCAGCTGAGCTCCTTGTGTCGGGCCGTCAGCCTCCTGGGGCTGGATGTGCCGGTCCACGTCCATTTGCTCGTGCCGGCGGTGGGGGACACTTCCCATGTCGGACACCGTCACACGGAAAGATCCGTCACTGCAGAGCTCATCGGGGTGCGTCTCGATTCTGACGAAAGTTTCGAGCCGATCTCTCGCTTGTTCGCGGAGAGGTTGTACCGATGATCGATTCAGAGGCGGTCACCAGCGCAGTCATCGCGATTGATCTCCTCGGAGTACACGCCCGCGTGGTCGGCGGCGAGGAGAGCGAGCCGCTCCACTTCGATCGAGTCATTCCACCCGGCGTACTGTCCAGTATGGCGGACTCCTCCCGGCGGGGTCTCGATTGCGAGCTTCACATCCCCACGGAGCCACGCGGAACCGGACTCGGTTGGCCTCCAGAAGCTCGCGTGGACACTTCGAGCTCGATCTCGCGAGTGCCCCTTGCCTTTTGTTGGGACCGCTTGCGAGAGGAAGTCGAGACGTCATCGTGGAACGGACACAGCCCATTTCCGCTGACCAGTCCCCGTGAAGCCGCCCAGGCAGTCGGCGCCGCCATCGATCATCTGGCCGGCTTATCCAGTGGAACGCTCCCTCGGTCGAGTCGTGATCAGACCCTCGTCGTCGTGGTCCCGAACGAGCTCTCCGAGAGCACTCGGCAGACCATCCTCGATTCTCCGGCGCTGACTCGAAGAGACGTCCGCTTCCTTTGGCGACCCGTGGCCGCCGCCCTAGAGTGGCTCGAGCTCGAACGGGAACCGCTCGAGCTCTCCGTCTGCACTGATCAGGGACATTTGGGTTACCTCCTCTCGATTCACCTGGGCCTCGAGGCCTGGGAAGCCACAATCCTCGAGCTGGTCCGCCAGGACGGTCGCATCCTCCCGGCTCGCCAAAGTCCGGGAGCCGAAAGGCCGAAGGTTCCACGGATACCCCTCCTGCCATTGGCAGGTCTACGTGTTCTCGAAAAGGCCTTGGTGGAGATCAACCGCGGAGAGGCGACTAAGAACCCAGGCTGGCTTTGGCACCTGCTGTGGTGCACTCCCTGGTCGAGTCTCGCGATCCGCAACGGAAGCGGAAGCCGGCGTTGGCCCGAGGAGCTTCGCTCGTACCTGCCTTCTGAGCTGCTCGAGGAAGCTCGCGAGTCGATCGGACGCGGATGCCTCACGTCCGCCGATCCAGAGGCTCCGTTCTCGACCGAACGACTCCTCGGCCGGTCTCGATGCTCGTCCAACCTGAAAGCCTGGAAACACCTCGGGGACCTCCCTCTGCTGGGCGCTGTGGTCACGGGAGACCTGGCGGATGTGCCTGTCGAGGGAACACCGTTGGGGCTTCGAATCGCACAGCACCTCGGGGCCAAAGATCGGATTCGCATTGAGCCCACGACGGACGATGGAGGAGGTTGGCTTGCAGAAGGTGCGCGGCTTTATGGAAACCGGCGACGTGCTGGAGAGCCGACCTACCTCGATTCTCTTCCCCGGCTCGAGACGTTGATCACCCGGAAGGGGGAGCCGGCCTGGCAAGCCTTGCTTCAAGAAGGCGACGCCTACGTCGACGGCGGGCGGACCTTCCATCGGCAGGAGCCGCTGCGAGGGCTCGCCATTCCAGCCGGTCGCGAAGACCTCGAGCTTCATGTCTGGCACGAGGAACATCGGACTGTTCGCCGAGTGATTCGCGCGGTTCCTCGGCAGGCAGAGAAGAAGGAGCCGGTGTCGCTCGAGGTCTCGATTGACCCCGACCGAGGGCGCGCGCAGATCGAAGTCCGCCCGGACGATTCGAGCTTCCTGCGAGGGCGACGTCTGCGCATCGACTGGAGCCACGCGGAGGACACCAGGCAAACGAAGGAACAGGTCGAGCAGAGCCTCCCGAGAGCCTTCCCGCCGATCGAGCAGCGACCGGCCTCGCCGGAAGCCTGGTCGCGAGCGAAGTGGGCCATTCGTGAGCTCGACCTGACGCTGCTTGATCAACGAGGCGATAGCGCTTGGGGGCGAATCACGGAGGCCCTCAAGGTCAAGAACAGGCAGCCTCCGGTGAGTACAGAAGGCACCCATCCGTACGAGCAGGAGATCCTGGACCGGCTCGTCGAGATGGCGTTGGAGCAGAGCCAGGCGACGGATGCCTCACTTCGTTCGCAGATCGAGCGAGCGCTGAGTTACTCGATGAGTCCGGATCCACGGCTCAACGGTTGGATCGACGAAATCCTCCAGCAGCCCGCTTACCGGCTCACCCTCCACCACAACGCACCTCTTCAATTCTGCGCCTTCTGCGCGCGGAAGCCGCACGCCATGCGGCGAGTCCTCGAAGCTGTAGCGGACGAGCTCGAAGAGCGTGAGGCGAAACGATCGAGGGACTTGCTCAGAGCCGCCTCGTTCCTCTTGATGTACAGGGACTCGGCTGCCAGCTCCCTGAGCCGCGCAACCGCCGAGAAGCTGGCGGAGTGGGTCAGCCGCGTACTGTGGCAGGAGGTTCGCGCACAACGCCTCCACTACAACTTCCGATACTCCTCCCTCAGCCTCGTCTACCTCCTCCGCTACCGCTCGGAAGCCGAGGATTTCCTCTCCGCCGGGGAGTCGGTGACCGAGCGGATCCGAAACTGCTTCGAACTCGCCAGGGAGATCGTGATCGAGGATCGTGGGAAGGCGACGTGGGGTTCGATCAATCCAGTTCAAACGATCGAGACGATGCTCGACTACCTCGACCGAAAGGGCCACGGCAGCCTGGTGGGCTTGGATGACTGATCAGCGGCTTCCCTCAGTCGCCAACATCACGGTCTGCAGATCCAGCAGGTGGCGCTCGGAGAAGCGAACGACGACCAAGGCTCCGCAGAGTCGGGCGGGGAGCTCGGCGGGTATCTGGCCCGGCTTGTATTTCTCCAAGCTCTCGAGTGCGTCCGGCGAGAGGCCGGAGTCGCCGTAGACCCACTTGGCGCGGCAGGTGGGGCAGAGGGCGATCGTGCATTCGGGACGATCGAAGAGGCGAGCGCGCTTGCGATCGACGAGGTGGACGGTCTCGAAGTAGGCTTCGCCGGAGCGAGTCGGGAAGGTGGCGTCGCAGATCTGGCAGTGACCAACGTAGTAGGTGCGCAGGAGGTCGCGGATCTCCGACGGCTCCTTCTCGAGGCTATGCTTCATTTCGAGCCGATAGCGCTCGTGCAGAGCCGGCTCCTCCGCCGCATCGGCTCGGACTCGTTCGGTGACTCGAGATCGCCGGCGCTCGGAGTCCGGCACGGGACCGGGTTCGAGATGCAGCGTTTCTTCGATCGGCGCGGATGATGCCTCTCCAGTATGAAGGGTAAGGACATCCCTCAGGGTCGGTACCGGCTGGGCTTCGGGCGCTGCTGCCGACTGCCTTCTGATTCGTTCAATCAGCACCTGGAAGAGCTTCTGGTGCTTCCGGTAGAGACGCGGCAAGTCAGCTGGCATCCCAGCCTGCTCACAGAGCTTGCGATCGACTCCAGTCGCCATGCCCAAGGCGGAGGCCGTGTCCTCTGATCGCTCGAAGTCATAAGGGAGGTCGTCGAGGCTCACCTCTCTGGGCATCACAAATCGACCGTCCTTTGGAAGCCAGGCTCTCGAGCGCAGCAGCTTTCCCAGCGGCGACTCGACCGACTCGGACGTCGCGCCTTGGTAGGTTTGCCGGCTGGACCTTTCGACCGCACCTTCCAGGAGCCGATGGTTCGGACGTGCGATCTCGTTCCAGATGAAGCGCGCCTTCTCGGGCGACATGTTCTTGAGGGCGTGTTCGAGTCCATCGGCTTCGGCATCGGGATCGAAGCCATCACGACCTCGTCGGTGTCGCCCCTTGGACCGCTCGAGGACGACATGTCCCTCCGGTCCAGCATCTCGCCGCTGGATGCGCACTCGCGTCGCTACACCCAGAAGGACCAAGCAGTCCGGACCCAAGGCATCTGCCACTTCGGGGAGGATGAACCACGCGGCAGGGTTTCTCTCAAAGTACAGATCGAGCCCTGCGCTCCGAAGGTAGACCTCGGTCGGCCGCTTCAGGTCGACTTGCCCGATGGCGGCGTTCGCGGCCAGACTGATCGGGGTCTCGCGAATCGCTTCGAGGAGAGCCTCCCGGCGCCCGCGGGAGTCGGTCGCCAGCGCGCGGCGCAGGCGCTCGAGGTCCTTGAAGTAGTCACCTTCGTCGAGATTGTCCGCCCGCGCCGCTTCGTATCTCGGGAGGAGGTTCTCAATGACATCGGAGACAGGATCGGCCTCCTCGAAACCGGCCGCCTGCAGGAGACGCCGGACTCCAGGCCGGCTGGCGACTTCGGGCGCGACTATCGGCAGTGAGATCTCGAATCCCGGGACCGGGATAAAGGCAGAAGGTCCGCCCTCGCTCACCAGCGGCACGTGTCGCCCGTCGTCCAGTCGCACGATTGGTCGATCAGCTAGCCACTCCCTCGTCCAGCGTTGGCGGGAGCACCAGGTCGTGTGGATGGCATCGAAGAGTTCTTCGGTCCACTCGGCGGTTCGCCCGGCCATGAAGTCCTCGCGGATCTTCGGCACCAGCTCTGACAGAGTGGTGGTCTCGAGGCCCAGCTCGTCGCGAAGGTAACGCCATACCTCGGGCGATCGATCCGAGGTGATCGATGGAGTGATCCAATCGCGGGACTCGCCGAACAGGATCACCAGGTCTGGAGCGGAGAAAAGGCTGCGCTCTACATTCTGCCGTTCAGGGAGGAGTGCCTGCTGCGCTGTCAGATGACCGCCACCCTCGGCTGGAATCAGAGGCTCCTCGAGCAGAGCGGTTTTGACCCGCTCGAATATCCCTGAAAGGAGATGGTCTTCGGGGAAGGTCCTGCGATCCAGAGGCAACGCCTCGAGCAGGTGGATGTCGGCCAAGTTTGCTTCCCTCAGGAGCGGAAGCGTCTCGCCGATCAGCTCGACCACCTCCCAAGCCAGCGCTCGATTGATCTCATCCTGGACCGGGATGTTTTCGCGGGTCGTCGTCGTTCGAAAGGGACCCTGCACGAGAAACCCGAGACCGAGCTCCTTCTCGGTGGGGAAGAACACGACCAGGGGTGAGCGCTGAAGCGGACGGACCTGCCGCCCCGACTCTGTCTTCTCGATGCGAAAGGCAATCTCTACCGGTGGAAGGCCCGGTGCGATGTCGGTGGTCGCCCGCTCGAAGACCACCCAGCCTTCGTCCTCGCCGATCGCTTCCCTGCGAACGGTGACGCCACGAATCGCGCCGCTGCGCTTCTCCCGGCGAGTGATCGTCTCTCGTGCCGACTGTCGGCCGACGATCGTCCACTCGAGGCTCTCGATCGATCGCAGGAAGAGGAGGGTCGTCGAGTCGAGACGCCGAAGTCGATTGGCGATCTCGTCGTAGGCTCGTTCCGCGCTCACCTCCGGAGAGTCGAAGGGAAGCACGATCAGGGTCTCACCTTCATCAGTGACCCGAGGTTGCACGGCATGAGGGCGCACGTAGCACTCGATGCGGAAGTGCTCGTCACCCGAGTGAATCTCGGGCTGCAGGCTGTAGGCGCTGACCGACTTGAAACCCATGCCGAATCGACCGATCTGCGTCAGCTCGTCCTTCTTGGAGCTCTCTCCGATGGAGCAGATCGCCCGGACGTCGCCTTCTGTGAAGGGCACACCATAGTGCCGGACCTCCAGGCGATCCTCGAACAGCTCGAAGCGGACTCGTCGATGCTTTGTGCCGGCTGATTCCCGCCGCTTGATCGCGTCCTCGGCGTTCTGCAGCAGCTCGAAGAGGAAGTGGGTTCGGTCGCTGTAGAGATCCTGGAGGAGCTGCTTACCGAACCGGTCGAACTCCTCTCCGAACCGCCGACGGCTCTCCTGGCGAATGCGCGCATAGTCCATGGGCATCTCAGCGCTCCCGTCCGACGATTTCGAGGATCCCTTGGGCGATGCCATCGCGATAGACGTCGACAGTTCGTCGGCCCTCGAGCTCTTCCTGGCGCTCTTTCCACCTCGCCTCCACCCGCGCACGCTCGCCGTGCTTCATGCGGAGGAGGCGTTCATCGGTCTGCGAGGCGATGTCGTGGTCCAAGCGCTCGAGGCGCTTCTCACAAGAGAAGCCGAGCGAATGTAGCTTCTGATCCACCAAGCGATCGTTGCGAGCACGATGCCCGTCGAGCTCCTTCAGCCGTTCCAGCTCGAGGTGCTCGCTGAGTCGATCGAAGGCCGTCTCGATGGTCACCAGTTCGAGAGTGATCGTACCCGAGGTGATGTCGCCAGAAGTCAGAAGTGCCACGAGCTTGTCTGCGACGACGCTGTGGTGCTCGCCTTGATCCAAGTCCCAGGCCCCACCGACGAGCTTCTGCTTCTCTTGCAAGCCCTGCAGCTGCCAGCGCTCCACCAGGAACGCGTATCTTCCGGCCGGAAGGTCCGTGCTCTCGATCCGGATCGCCCCGAGAAGATCTACCGTTCCGGATCGGAAATGGGCCACGGCGAGCCGAGTCAGCGGGTGAGCGGGCGTAACGAACGGGATACTCCGATCCTGGGTCGCCACTTCCTGATCGAAGGTCAACCGAATGCCATCGTCGTTCTCGAGGATCATCCGCTCGAGGTCCCGCACGGAACGGTCGGTGCGATCGAGGCCGCGAAGGCGTCGCACAAGGGCCTCTCGCCCGTCCTTGTTCAGCCGGAGCCGATGGGCGCCCGTACCTCCGGGCTCTGCGCGGAGGCTGCCCCCAATCCCTGACTCATCGAGGAAAACGTCGATGAGCCTGTGAAGCCCATCCTTCGAAAGCCACTGTCCCTCCTCGATGAGGCGCTTCAAGTCCTCGTCACCTCGATCCAGAAGAAGGTCCCCGCCGTGCCGCTCCAGCCGCCGCTGCTCCTCCTCGAAGCGGCGTGCGTTGTCGGCGAGTTGCCGCAGGCTCTCTCGCCGCTGCTCGTCGCTCAGCTCCGGTGAGAGCGAGACGTCTCGAATCTCGGCGACGAGACGTCCAAGAACCTCTCCGCAGTCCCCGACGGTCGAGCGAAAGACGTCGAGCCGCTGATAGCAGCGCTCGTAGATCTGCTCTTCGACTGTATCGGGTGTCACGAAGTTGAAGATCTGGACCTTCTCGCTCTTCTGGCCGAATCGGTCGATCCGGCCGATCCGTTGCTCGATCTTCATCGGGTTCCAAGGGATGTCGTAGTTGACCATCCGGTCGCAGAACTCGTAGTCGAGACCTTCGCATCCGACATCGGACGAAAGCAGGACGTCATATGCCTCGGTGTGTTGGGCCGGTAGGCGGAATCGCTGTCGGACCCTCTCCCGTTCTTCCTCGGGGACATCGCCGTGGACGATTCCGACTCTCAGATCTCGGCGACGCATTTGCTCTTGGAGATAGGCCAAGGTCGGACGGAAGTAGGTGAAGACGAGCAGCTTGCCAGGCTCTTGATCCAGGGTCTGGTCGACGATGTTGAGGAGCTCGTCGAGCTTCGGGTCCTCAGACGGCAAGGTCTCGATCAACGCGAGCAAGCGCTGCGTTTCGCCAGCAAGCTCCCCGTCGAGAGCGCACTCGCCATCAACCTCCAGCTCCCCAGAATCGTCGACCTGATCGGACGGCGCGAACTTCCCCTTCTCGATCGCGATCTTCATCTGGAAAGCGAAGGCGAGAAGGCAGCTCGTCGCTTGCTGCTCGATGATGACCGAGACGAGCCGAGCGATGGCCTGACCGTGCTGCAGCTCGAGGAGTCGTCGGCGGAGAGCGACGGCGGCTCGGTAGACGGCTTCCTGCTCGGGTGTGAAGGCGATCTGAACGGTGTGGGGATCCCGGACCGTGAAGAAGCTGTTCACAATCGTGTCGCGGCGACGCGTTCTGTTCAGGATCCTTGAGAGAGAGTTCAGCTCCTCGAGGTCCCGAAGGCAGCAAACACGATCGTCCTGAGAGAGGGAGCCCTCCGTCATTCGCTGCCGCCACTCGCCGAAGCGCTCGTCCTTGGCGAGAACGCGCTCACCCCACTGAGTCGCAGCGGCTTGTTCTAAGTGTCCGAGCGCCTCCAGGCTCCAACCTTCGATGCCGGAGCGAATCACCTTCTCGGCTTTGACCAGGTGGGCATTTGGCTCCACGCGCTCCTTGAATATCTCGAAGTCCGGAAACTCCTCAGGGCGCAGGAGGTTCAGGAGCGAGTAGAGGTCTCGAGATCCCGTGTGAACGGGGGTCGCCGATAGAAAGACGACCGCTTCACCGTGCTCGCACAGGAAATCGGCCAGCTCGCGAGAGTTCGTCCCTTCGTTCCGGAGATGGTGGGCCTCGTCGACGATGATGAGGTCGAACTGGGGAGGTGGGTCAAGCTCCATCAGCCCGGGCGCGCCCCGCCGTCGGCCTCGGCGAAGGTGTCCAGCAGTCCGGAGCAACTCCAGTCCGACCACCGAGCGCCGATAAGCAAAGGGCCACTCGCCGTCCCGATCGCACTCTTCACGGGCAGCCCTCAAGTGAGCCGAATCCAGGAGGACGAAGTCCTCATCGAAGCGCCGCATCTCCAGCCGCCACTTGGTCGTCAGGGCTTTCGGGCAGAGGATCAACACGTTCCGCAGATCAGTCCTCGCCGACAGCTCCTTGAGGATGAGACCCGCCTCGATCGTCTTACCGACACCCACCTCGTCCGCGATGAGGAGCCGGGGACGTTCAGCTTGAAGCAGCCGCAGCACCGGCTTGTACTGAAACGGCACATGCTTGATCCGAGCCGCCTGAAAGGCGTAGAGGCGATCCGTGAGCGGATGGGCGAGGGCCTCACTGATCAGAGCGGCCTGAAAGGGCCGAGCGGCCAAGCCCTGCCCCCCGGCGAGGAGAGCCGCCGAAGTGGGCCGTTCCTCGTCAGCCACCGCTACGAGCTGATCCGCCTGGTACGAGCCCCGCTGACCATCGCTATGAAAGACCTGATAGCGAGTCTGCCCCGCCACCTCCCCCAGCTCACGCATGATCACCCCAAGCCGCTTCGCGTCGGCCTTGAGTCGAACCTCGACACCCGGCTGTAAGACCTCACTCATCCTCACTCTCCCCGAAATCTAAAGGCGGCATCGGCGGATCGAACTGCCAAGAGTCTCTCTCGAGAAATCGGAGCCGAGGCAAGTTGAACTGAAGGCGGCGGATTGGATGGGTCGGCGATCCATCGGCCCGGGACATTCATGATCATCAACTGATTCGTTTCATCGCAGCTGCGACCCAGCCCTGAAAGGACATCTCGCATTCTCTGGCCTGCCCCGGGCGCGGTGGGTGCGCGGTGGTAGCACGTCGCACTCGCGCGATCGAGCTTCCGGCCCACGGAGCTTTGGCAGTCCACCGAAGCTTCCTTCCGCTCTGTGGCGTCGAGCGCCCGCGGCCTGAGGGGCGTGCCCGGGATGCGGCCGACGGCGCGACGGAGGATCGCCTTCTTCAGGACACGCTCGCAGAGTTCAGAAATCGATCCGCTCGTGCCTCGTGATCGGTTCGCCTGTGATTCGTGCTTCGCGCCTCGTGGTCGATCCGCTCGTGCATCGTGCTCCCTGTCTCGAGATCGTCCCGCTGGTGATCGGTGCCGCATGAGGGGTGTGGCCTCGGCTGGCGCGAGTCGATGGCTCAATCCATCCGGCGATTCCGCCGAAAGAGGCGACGGGGCTGAATCTGCTTGCTCGCGGACTTTCGCCTGCTAGGCTGAAGCCCTTGATCCTTTGCGCGAACGTTCCATCCTCTTCGAGACGACCATGAACCGATCAGCTCGCAGAATGCTGCTCACGGTTTTGCTGGTCGTGCTCCATCTGTCGACACCGGCCTTCGCGCTCGCCCTCGGCTGCTGTGCTCCTCCCGAAGAACCTGAGCGCACCTCCTGTTGCCAGGAATCGCAGCCGCAGCCCGAGACGCCGAGCTGCTGCACGAAGACGGATGGGAAAACTGGGGCGCTCGAGTCTCGCTGCCAATGCGGTATCGAGCCGGCGCTGCCCGCTTCCAGCTCGCACCGAGTGACGGTCGAGCCCGCCGAGGCCGTCCAGACCGTCGAGGTCGAGATTGCTCTCATCCGCGTCTCGCCGATCACCTTCCTCACGAAGGACGCGCATCCGGCACCGGCCGGTCCGCGGCATTTGCTCCTGCGAAGTCTACGGCTGTAGACAAGGCCTGCTCCCGCATCGCCTAGACGACCCTGAGTCGTCTCGGCAGCGCTCCGCTGAGGATCGCCATTCAGCGCATCTCGGCGGCTGGTGATCCGGTTGTCCGGATCTCGTGCACCCTGCAGGCACCTCGGACCCTCCATTCATGGACATCATTCCATCATGGCTTCTTCCTGCCATGATCATTCTGCTCGCCGGATGCAGCACCGCGTCCGATCGAGACCGGATCTCTCGTCGGACTCGCGCGCTCTACGGCCCCGAGACGGCCGTAGACACTGGCCCCTCTCTTCGAGAGCCCGACCCGGCCCTCTTCGAGACGCCGCAGCCATTGAGCCGCTATATCGAGATCGGCTTGGAGCGAAGCGCCAGCTTGCGAGCGGCCTACGAGGACTGGCGCGCTTCGACCGAGCGGCTTCCGCAAGTCACGGCTCTGCCCGATCCGAGGTTGACCTACGGTGAGTTCCTCGAGCAGGTGCAGACACGGACGGGGCCGCAGTACCGGCGCTTCGGGATATCGCAGGCGTTCCCGTGGCCGGGAGAGCTCGGTGCCAAGGGCCGCATGGCGGATCGCGAGGCCGAGGCCGCCTGGTATCGCGTCGAGTCCGAGCGGCTCCGGATCGCTTCACAGATCGAGATCGCATTCCACGAGTACGCCTTCCTCGGGCGAGAGCTGGCGATCACGACGCAACTCCTGGAGCTCCTGCACAGCCTCGATCCCATCGTTCAGAGCCGGGTCCGAGCCGGAGCGGGTCAGCGAGATCTCCTGCGACTTCAGGTCGAGATCGGTCGCCTCGACGACGACCTGGCGAGCATCGTCCGGCGAAAGCCGGCCGCCTCGGCGCGTCTCGCCGACAGCCTCAACCTCCCCGGCAGTCGCGTCCTCCCTTTGCCCGAGCTCGTCGAGCCGAGCGGGCCTTCGATCGATGCGGAGGCAGCGTATGAGCTCGCACGCACGCAGAGCCCACTCCTGCGTGAGCTGGGCGAGCAGATTGCGGCCGGCGAGGAGGCCGTGGAGGTTGCGGGCTACCGCGGCCTTCCGAGCTTCGCTCTCGGGTTCGAGTACTTTCAAACGGGCCGGGCCGTGAATCCGATGACGTCGGGCAGCGGCGATGATCCGTATCTCCTGAGCCTGTCCGTCAGCCTGCCGATCTGGCGAGACAGCTACGCGGCGGCCGAGCGCGAGGCGCGTCATCGGGCAAGGTCGGCCGAAGAAGAGCTGCGCGACGCCGAGACCCGCCTGCACACCCAGATCGAGGAGCAGGCGTTTCGCGTCGATGACTCTGCGCGTCGCATCGCGCTCTACCGGGACACCCTGATTCCCCGAGCTCGAGAATCACTGCAGCTCACGATGTCCGCTTACCGTACGGGCGAAGCCTCGGTGCTGGATCTCATCGACTCGGAGCGTGCACTCCTCGAATTCGATCTGTCCTTCTGGCGCGCCTGCCGAGAGCTCTGGATCAGCCGCGCTCGCCTGAAAGCCCTCATGGGCGGAGACATGCCATGAAGCGCTCGATCGCCTGGATCTTTCTGCTCCTCGCCGTTGTCCTGGTCTTCCTGATCGGTCGCTGGACGTCACCCGATTTGCCCACCACCGACTCGGCGCGAACCGAGTCCGCCGAGGCGGCGCCGGAGATCTGGACCTGCCCGATGCACGCCCAGATCCGGTTGCCCGCGCCGGGTCCGTGTCCGATCTGCGGGATGGACCTCGTGCCCTTGGCGCATACCAGCGACGACGATCCGAGGCGACTGGTGATGTCTCCTGCCGCGAAGGCTCTGGCCCAGGTCGAGGTCGCGCCGGTCGAGCGCCGGCGAGTCACGCGCCCGGTTCGGATGGTTGGCAAGATCGACTTCGACGAGACGCTCGTGAGGACGATCTCGGCCTGGGTGGGTGGACGTCTCGATCGCCTCTACGTCGACTACACCGGCGTGACCGTCAATCGCGGCGATCACCTGGTCCGGCTCTACAGCCCCGAATTGTTCACGGCTCAAGAGGAGCTGCTCGCAGCCAAGGAGCGCCTGCAGTCGAACGAGAAAGAGGCGTCGGAATTCCTACAGAAGAGCAATCGGACCGCCTACGCATCGGCGCGCGAGAAGCTCCTCTTGTGGGGCATGACCGAGGAGCAGGTGGCTGAGATCGAGGCGCGCGGATCGGCCAATGATCATGTGATGATCACTTCACCGGCCTCCGGTGTCGTGATCGACAAGAGGGTCGACGAGGGCGCCTACGTCGAGACGGGCACCCCGATCTACCGCATCGCCGACCTCGAGCATCTCTGGGTCCGCCTCGATGCCTACGAGCAGGACCTGCCCTGGCTGCGCTACGGGCAGAAGGTCGTCCTCGAGGTCGAAGCCCTGCCCGGCCAGACGTTCGAGGGGGTGATCTCCTACATCGATCCCTTCATCCATGAGCACACGCGCACGGCCAAAGTGCGTGTGAACGTCGACAACTCGCGCGGCCGACTGAAGCCGGGCATGTTCGTGCGTGCAGTGGTCGCGGCGAGGCTGGGCGCCGGCGGTCTCGTGCAGGGCCGCGCGCTGCAAGGCAAGTGGGTCAGCCCGATGCACCCCGAGATCGTCAAGGACAGCCCCGGCGATTGTGACATCTGCGGCATGGACCTCGTGCCGGCCGAGTCGCTGGGACTCGTCTCGCAGGAGGGCTCGGGCCCATTGCCCCTCGTCGTCCCGGCCAGCTCGGTCTTGATCACCGGCAAGCGGGCGGTCGCCTACGTCGAGGTGCCGGGCATGGATCGTCCCACGTACGAAGGGCGCGAGGTGGTGCTAGGACCGAGAGCCGGCGACGACATCATCGTCGAGAGTGGCCTCGAGGAAGGCGAGCTCATCGTCGTCCACGGCGCGTTCCGCATCGACAGCTCGATGCAGATCCGCGCCAAGCCGAGCATGATGAGCGCTGGCAAAGAGCGCATCATCGAAAGCGGTCCCGAGGCGGTCCTGATCCGCGAGGCGCTCTCGCCGGTGTACACCGTGTATCTGGAGCTCGCCGAAGCGCTGGCGAATGACGATCTCGAAGCGTCACGAGCCGCAGTCGAGGCGCTGAAGCAAACCTTCGCCGAGCTTCCCGCCGAGAGCTGGCCATTGCCGGCCAAGAGCGAGGTGTCGCGGGCCCGGGAGGCTCTGGACGACTTGGAGAACGGCGCGCCACTCGACGACGTGCGGGCGCGATTCGAGGGGCTCTCGGCAGCGATCACCCACCTCGTCGAGCGGTACGGGCATGAAGGCGAGCAGCCCTTGGTCGAGGCGTACTGTCCAATGGCCTTCGGCGGAAAGGGAGCTGCGTGGCTGCAGACCGGCGAAACGATCGCGAACCCTTACTTCGGTAGCAAGATGCTACGTTGCGGCGAGATTCGCTCGGGGCACGAGCCCGTCTCGGAAGCCCGAGAGCACGATCATGCCGCCCATGAAGGGGAGGACGGTCGATGATCGATCGGGTCATTCGCTTCTTCCTCGAGAACAAGCTGCTCGCCGCATTGCTCACGCTCTTCGCGATCGCGTGGGGCGTCCTCGTCGCGCCCTTCGATTGGGAGCTCCAAGGTGTTCCGCGAGACCCGGTCCCCGTCGACGCCATTCCCGACACGGGTGAGAACCAGCAGATCGTGTTCACTCCCTGGGCGGGTCGCTCGCCTCAGGACGTCGAGGATCAGATCACGTATCCGCTGACGGTCGCCCTCCTCGGCGTGCCGGGCGTCGAGACCATTCGCAGCAACTCGATGTTCGGGTTCTCGTCGATCTTCGTGATCTTCGAGGACGACATCGACTTCTACTGGTCGCGCAGCCGCCTGCTCGAGAAGCTGAACAGCTTGCCGGAAGGGACGCTGCCGTCGGGCGTGCAGCCGGCGCTCGGTCCGGACGCCACGCCACTCGGGCAGGTGTTCTGGTACACCCTCGAAGGCCGGGACGACGAGGGGCGACCGACCGGCGGCTGGGATCTCCATGAGCTTCGGACCATCCAGGACTGGTACGTCCGCTATTCGCTGTCGAGCGTGTCGGGCGTCGCCGAAGTGGCCTCGATCGGCGGCTATGTCCAGGAGTATCAGATCGACGTCGACCCCGACGCGATGCGCGCCCACGAGGTCACGCTCGAGGACGTGTTTCGCGCGGTCTCGACCTCGAACGTCGATGTCGGTGCGCGCACGATCGAGGTGAATCGCGCCGAGTACGTCGTGCGCGGCCTGGGCCTGCTCGAGTCGCTCGAGGACATCGAAGAGGTCGTGCTGAAGGTGACGGAGAACGTGCCGATCACCATCAAGCAGATCGCGACCGTCTCGCTCGGGCCGGCCTTGCGACGCGGCGCACTCGACAAGGGCGGCGCCGAAGCGGTGGGGGGCGTCGTCGTCGCGCGCTACGGCGCCAATCCGCTCGCCGTGATCGACGCCGTCAAAGAGAAGATCCGAGAGATCTCCGCCGGGCTGCCGTCGAAGGAGCTGGCGGGCGGCCGCACCTCGCGGGTCACGATCGTGCCGTTCTACGATCGATCGGGCTTGATCCATGAGACGCTCGATACGCTGAACGAGGCACTCGAGCTCGAGATCCTGGTGACGATCATCGTCGTCCTCTTGATGGTGGGGCACCTGCGCAGCGCCGGTCTCGTCTCGGGGCTCTTGCCTTTGGCCGTGCTCATCTGCTTCATCGGCATGAAGCATCTCGGCGTCGACGCGAACATCGTGGCGCTCTCGGGCATCGCCATCGCCATCGGCACGATGGTCGACGTCGGCATCGTGCTGACCGAGAACATCCTCAAGCACGTCGAGGAAGGCGAAGGTGCGAAGCAGCGCCTCGAGAGCATCTATCGCGGAGCCACCGAGGTCGGGGGTGCCGTGCTGACGGCGGTCCTCACGACGGTGGTGAGCTTCCTGCCCGTCTTCACGATGGAAGGCGCCGAAGGCAAGCTCTTCAAGCCCCTCGCCTACACCAAGACCTTCGCCTTGATCGCCTCGATCGTCGTCGCGTTGATCATCATCCCGCCCGCGGCGCACGTACTGCTCGGGAGCGGCGAGAAGCGAAGGCGACCGAGGAGCTGGCTGTCCTTTGGGATGATTGGCGCTGGTGTGCTGCTCATGATCGCCTTCCGGTGGTGGGTGGGAGCGCCGCTGCTTGCCATCGCGATCTGGAGACTGACCGAGAGTCACTTGCCGCAGCTCTGGAAGACTGCCCTCCACAAGTCACTCAGCTTCATTGCGGCGCTGGTCGTCGCGGTGATCCTCGCCCGGCTCTGGGAGCCGCTCGGGCCCGGCCGCGGGATGGTCAACTTGGCGTTTGTCATCGGGGTGCTGGGCGGCGTGTTGCTGCTGTTCCGCGCGCTGATCTGGGTGTACGAGCCGATCCTTCGATTCTGCTTGGCGTACAAGGCCCTGTTCCTGAGCGTGCCCCTCTTTCTCGTCGTGTTCGGGCTCATCGTGTGGCTGGGCTTCGGCACGGTGGTCGGACCTTTGGCCGGGCCGATTGCCTCGATCGCGAACGTGGTGGGGGATGTTACCGAAGCCGACGTTCGCACTTGGGGCCCCTGGTCCGACCTGGCACACGCATTCCCCGGCCTGGGAAAGGAGTTCATGCCGCGGCTGGATGAGGGATCGTTCCTCCTGATGCCGGTGACGATGGCGCACGCCTCGATCGGTGAGTCCTTCGAGATGCTCCAGCAGCAGGACATGCGGATTCGCGCGATCCCCGAGGTCGAGGAAGTCGTCGGCAAGATCGGTCGCGTCGAGAGCGCTCTCGACCCGGCACCGATCGGCATGGTCGAGACCGTCATCACCTACGAGCCCGAGTACGTCACAGGCGACTCCGGTCATCGCATCCGCTTCGCCTTTGACGAAGAGACCGGGAGCTACCCGCTGGACGAGAACGGCGAGCTGATCCCCGACGAGAACGGGCGGGTGTTCCGGAACTGGCGGGAGCACATCGACTCCCCCGAGGACATCTGGGCGGAGATCGAGAAGGCGGCGGCCGTGCCCGGGATGACGACGGCGTCGATGCTGATGCCGATAGAGGCGAGGCGAATCATGCTCCAGACCGGCATGCGCGCGACGATGGGCGTGAAGGTCTACGGCCCCGACCTCGAGACGATCGAGCAGGTCGCCCTCGACTTCGAGCAGATGCTCGAGAACGTGCCGACGATCAGCCCGCAGACGGTATTCGCGGATCGCGTGATCGGAAAGCCCTACCTCGAGATCGACATCGATCGGCGGGCCATCGCCCGCTACGGTATCTCGGTGCGCTCGGTGCAGGACGTCATCGAGGTCGCGATCGGCGGCCGTCAGATCACGACGACGGTCGAGGGGCGTGAGCGCTATCCCGTCCGTGCGCGCTACCAGCGCGAGCTCCGAGACCAGATCGAAGAGCTCTCCCGTATCCTCGTCGCCTCACCATCGGGCATGCAGGTCCCGCTCGGCCAGGTCGCCGAGATCCGCTACACCCCGGGCCCGCAGAGCATCAAGAGCGAGGACACCTTCCTGACAGCCTACGTGCTGTTCGACAAGAAGCCCGGTACGGCCGAGGTCGATGTCGTCGAGGACGCGAAGGCTTACCTCGAGAGCCGTATCCAAGAAGGCGATTACACTTTGCCCGCGGGCGTCTCCTATCGCTTCGCCGGCAATTACGAGAACGAGCAGCGCGCCGCGAAGAAGCTGCGCGTCGTATTGCCATTGGCATTGTTCATCATAT
The DNA here is from genome assembly GCA_040219065.1 of Planctomycetota bacterium. GTDB lineage: Bacteria > Planctomycetota > OFTM77 > OFTM77 > OFTM77 > OFTM77. Next base: position 12,008 of record JAVJTD010000098.1, on the reverse strand, counting down.
TCGTGATCCTGTATCTGCAATTCCGCTCGACCATCACGACAGGCATCGTGTTCAGCGCCGTCTTCGTCGCCTGGTCAGGCGGCTTCCTGATGCTCTGGCTCTATGGGCAGAGCTGGTTCCTCGACTTCGAGGTCGCCAGCGTCTCGATGCGCGAGCTCTTCCAAGTCGGCCCGACCAACCTGAGCGTCGCCGTTTGGGTCGGCTTCTTGGCCCTCTTCGGCATCGCGACCGACGACGGCGTCTTGATGGCCACGTACTTGGGCCAGAGCTTCGACAAGAGGCGCCCGACCGATCGCCAAGAGATCCGAGACGCCGTCGTGGCAGCCGGCAAGCGCCGCATCCGCCCCTGCCTGATGACCACCGCCACGACAACGCTGGCTCTGATCCCCGTTCTGACTTCCACCGGTCGAGGCTCCGACGTGATGGTCCCGATGGCCATCCCCTCCATCGGCGGCATGGTCGTCGCCCTGATCACGATCTTCGTCGTACCGACGCTGTACTGCTGGGTGGAGGAGGTGAGGGCGAAGTGGGGTGATGGGTGAGCCCGGCTGAAGCCGGGGAGCCAACCTGACTGAAGTCAGGGGATACGAAGACCCTGACCCCGCTAAAGCCGGGAACCCGACCCGGCTGAAGCCGGGGGATACACTCAGACGTCGAGCTCGCTGAGGAGGTGCTCGGCGAAGGCGCGGGCTACGAGTTGGGCGGGGTCCAGTGGCTCGGGTGGATCGGGCAATGGGAGCTTGCCGAGGTCTTCGGTCTCGTCGCGGAGGGTCAACGCTTCGGCGGCTTGGCGTTGTTCGGGGGACTTGAGCCACTCGTAGGCCGTTCGGATGCGCTCGAAGCCGTCGGGGTCGCCGTCGGGGGGATGGGTCCGGACCGCGTCGAAGTACGCGGCCCGAATGTCTTCGTCTTTGGCATCTCGCTTCACGCCGAGCGTGCGGTAGGGATTGGCGAGCTTCTGGTGCTGGCTCATCGGCGTCGCCCTCCACTACCGCGCGGCCGGAATCCGCCGCGGCCATTCTGCCTCGGCTTCTGATTCAGCCTCGCCTCGAGCTGCGAGAATGCGGCGAGTAGCTCCTTCTTGTCGGGGCGGACCTCGTCTTCGAGGAGCGATCGACCGGCAGTCAGGCTCTCGAGTGCCGCTTCCTTGTCCTTACAGTCCAAGGCCGCGCGGCCGAGGTGCAGATGGAGCACCGGGTCCTGGCCGCCACGCCGCAGCGCCTTTTGGCCGAGGTCGCGGGCGATCTCGGGCGAATGGGGGCGGATGCGGCCGATCAACGCCGTCAGCTCGGAGGGCCGGATGCGCGATGCCTGGAGAGACCAGCGGCGAGCGATCTGATCGTACCCGTGCTGGAGGTACGAGATCAGGATCTGTCCGAGGACGATCGGCGAGCTCGAGCCCTTGCGGGCGTTCTCGAAGCAGCGGCTGGCTTCCTTGATCAGTCCGAGCTCGAGGTACTGCTCGGCCACTTCGAGCCAAGACTCCGCATTACCGTTCTCGCCGTATGATTCGAGCATGCCTTCGGCGAGGGTCTCGTTGCCGAGACGGTACTCGAGGCGAGCGGCCAGCAGCTTGGCGGTGCCGGGGGGCTCGACCTCCTTATCGTCGGCCTCGAGGAGGATCTCGTTGACGACGGCGAGGGACTCTTCGAAGCGGCCAAAGTCCTCGAGCCGGCGAATCACGGCGTAGCGGGCCTCATCGAGGCGGCTGCGCAGGGATGCGTCCTCAGGGGCGAGCTCGACGGCGCGACGCAGGTGCGCGAGGACCTTGGCTTCGCGGTTGGCCTGCTTGTCCTCGGCGTCGGGCTTGCGGCGATGGAACGGCGCCAGGCTCTCGAGGGCCTGCGCCAAGCGCGCGTGGCGCGTGGCGGTCTCGCCGTAGCGGTCGATGAGATGCCGCAGCACGGGAGCGGCGCGGCGTGGCTGGCCATGGGCCAGGAGCTGCTCGGCGAGATTCTCGAGGATCAGCTCGGGCTTGCGGGCCCTCTTGGCGAGGCGCTCGAGGAGACCGAGCGCCTCTTCGGATTGCTGCCGCATCAGGAGGCGGGCGAGCTGCTTCTCCGCCTCGAACAGGCGCGGGGCGGTCTTCTCGGTGCCGCGCGGATCGCGGCGGCGGAGCTCTTGAACGAGCTGATGCCAGTAGGGCACGGCGGCGACTTCGCCTTCGAGAGCCTCGGCCGAGATGGCCAGGTTCTGGAGGAGATCCGGCTGCCGTGAGCCGGCTTGATAGGCCTCACGCCAGAGGATGTGCGCCTTGTCGAGCTCGTCCAGGGCAGCGTGACGATTGCCGCGTGCGATCTGCACCTTGGCGAAGGAGCGCCTCTGCTCGACGGTCGCCTTCTCGGTGGGCCGAAGCATCCGGGCGATGGAGCGCAGATCCTGTCGGCCTTCGGAGTCGTCTACGCGGCCGGCGGCGATGAGCCCTTCACAGCGCGCGCGATCGGCATCTTTCAGGCCATCGAGCCAGGACTCGGCGGAGTCGAGGTCGCCCTTGGCGACGTCTCGAGCGATCAGGAGCTGGCGGGCTGTCACCTCGAAGGCCGGGGACAACTCGCCTTGGGCGATCAGCTTCTCGACCTCGCGGCCGGACCGGGTCGTCGACTTGTCGGCACTCAGGTCCCTGGCCAGCGCGGCGAGCTTGCCCGAGTGCTGAACACGCGAGCGCGGCATCGCGGTACCTTGCTCCAGGGCGACGAGCTGAGCGACGAGGGAGCCCGGCGTGCCGGCAGGCGCGTCGACCTCTGCTGACGGGTCGTCCAGCCAGCTCGCGATCGCTGACAGGGCGGTCAACGCATCGCTCTCGCCGCAATGTCGGCCGAGAGCCTCGATGTGCTTCTGGGCCGATCGGGTATCGCCACTCCTGAAGTCGGCAGTCAGGCCTTCCTTCAGCTCCATTGGCGAGAGCTTCTTCGCCGCGGGGCGCTTTCGGCGACCTCGCGAGCGACCGCTTTTGTCGGCGGGAGCGCGCTCTCGGCTCTTCTTCGTGGGTCGGGCTTCTTCCCGGCGCTCGGGCGAGCGAGTCGGCTCCGACTGCTTCGCTCCGGCCTTCTTCGGTGCCTGGCGCTCGCCGCGGCGAGTGCGACCTGCCGGCGCCTGGGTGCGGTCGCGGGCGGGCGTGTCGGCTTCGGATCCGGGGACGGCACCGGTCGTCTTCGATCGTGCCGGGTTCGAGCCCGTCCTGCCACGCCTCCTTCGGCGCGGCCTCGAGGGACGTTGGTTGCTCATGTGTGAGTCGATTACCTCAGAAGTGCTCGTAAATGACATTCACCATGCGCTCGGACAGCTCTTCGAGCTCCTCGACATCGCCGCTCGACTCGGCGTCGTCGATCTGCCCGAAGATCTCCTCGAGCTCTTCGGCGACCTCCTCGTCGTCTTCGTCGTCGCTGGTCCGGAGCCGCTCGAGCAGCTCCTGTCCGCGTTTACGAAGATTCGGATCGAAGGTCAGGCGGCTTTCGGCGTCCCCATCCGGTTCGGACGCGCCGCTCACGGGCATGGTCTCCCCGGTGGCTCCTTCGACGGTAATCTGGATCGATTCCTCCCGCTTGGTCCGCGGGTCCGTCGCGCTCACCTCCACCACGCCGTTGACATTATATTTGAAGGTCACGAGAAAGTCGCGCTGCGCTTCAGGATCGTCAGGAGAGGAGATCCCGTCGAAGCGGAACTTGGCGATCCGCTTGTTGCGGGACGCCTTGGGCTCATGCCCTTGGTAGACCACGATTTCCACACCGGATTGGTCCGGGTGCATCGTGTAGAAGCGGTCCGTCTGGGAGACAGGGACGGGGCTGTTGCGAGGGATGAGGATCTTGTAGCAATCGTCGACGATCTCCCCGCCATCGAGGCTGAGGTGCTCGATTCCGAGCGAGTAAGGGGCGACGTCGACGAGGACCGCCCCGACCTCCTCTCCGGCCAGGATGCCCGCCTGGAGGGCCGCGCCGAGTGCGACGACCTCCTCGGGACGCTGATCGAGGTGGGGCTAGATGCCGATGTGCTCCTCGACGAGCTCCCAGACGCGCGGGATGCGCGTCGAGCCGCCGACCAGCAACACCTCGCTCAGCTCACAGGGCTCGAGGTCCGCTTGTTGCAAGGCATCGTCGATCGCCCGCAACGTGCCGCGCAAGAGATCGTCGATCAGGCCGACGAACGTCGCGCGGTCGATCTCGACGTCGAGGTGGAACGCCTCGCCGTCTTCACCCTCGATCAGGAACTCCTCGGTGACCCGGAAGGTCACCTCGCTCGAGAGCCCGATCTTGGCGCGCTCGGCCGCTTGCCGCAGCCTGGAGAGCGCCTTGGGATGGTCCTTGGGATCGAGGTCTGGGTGCTTCTCCTGGAAGCGCTCGATCAGATGGCCGAGCAGCCGCTCGTCGAAGTCGTCACCGCCGAGCTCGTTGTCACCGGCCGAAGCGCGCACCTCGAGCACGTCGCCGACCTTCTCGATGATGGAAACATCAAACGTGCCGCCGCCCAGGTCGAACACGAGGAGGAACTGGTCCTCGCAGCGATCGACGCCATAGGCCAGCGCCGCGGCAGTCGGCTCGTTCAACAGGCGCTCGACCTCGAGTCCCGCGAGCTCGCCGGCTCGGATCGTCGCCCGGCGCTGCTCGTCGGAGAAGTAAGCGGGAACGGTGATGACCGCCCGCGTGAGCTCTTCCCCGAGCTCTGCTTCGGCCTGCTTCTTGAGAGCCCCCAAGATGAAGGACGAGACCTCCTCGGGGCTGTGCGTCGCGGCGCCGAGCTCGAGGGCCTCGTCGCGTCCCATCAGGCGCTTCACCGAGCGCTGCGTTCGCTCGGGATACACGACGAGCTGGTTGAGGGCCTCGCGGCCGACGAGCGGCTGGTCGTCGGGACCGTAACCGAAGACCGACGGCAACAGCGGACCGTCCTTCGTCTGCAGCAAGACGGGCTTGCCGTCTTGCGTCACCGCCACCGCCGAGTTCGTTGTACCGAGATCGATGCCCAGGATCTTGTCGCTCATCTCGCCCTCCGCCCGCTTCAATCCACGCCCGACTTGGACGCGCTCGCCTGGCCACTGCGGCCGACGACGACCTCGGCGTAGCGCAGCACGCGATCGCCGATCGTGTATCCCCGTTGTCTCTCTTCGATCACCTCGCCATCGAGCGAGCCGTCGACCATCGCGCTGCCGACGGCGACGTGACGGTTCGGGTCGAATGCACTTCCCGTCGCGACGATCGGCTCGACGGACAGCTCGGCGAGGATCTTCTCCAGTCGCGCGCGCACCAACCGCACGCCTTCGACCCAGGAGCCGAGGCGACGCCGATGCTCGGCGGCTTGCGGGTCCTTGCGGCGGAACAGTCCGCGGCGCTCCTCGGTCGGGGCGTCCGCGGCGAGGCGCAGCGCACTGCGAACGACCTCGTCGAGCACGTCGCCAAAGGGGAGCAGGATGCCGGCGATCCGCTCGGACTCCTCTTGCCGGGCGGCCTTCGCCGCCGTCGCCGCATCGGCATTGCGCTTGGCGACCTGATCGAAGTGTCCCAGGAGGTCGGCCTTGATCGAGCTGACCTCGCGGCGCGTCTTCTCGTGCTCGCTCTGAAGGCTCATCGCCTCCTTGAGGCGCGACTTGCCCGCATGCTCGACTTCGCTGCGGATTGCTTCCAGGCCGCGGTGGATCTCGGTGAGGTCGGGAGCCTCGAGGCCATCGAGCTTCTCTTGGAGCGACTTGATCGAAGACTGCAGCGACTCCGTGCGCGTGGAAGCCGACTCGGCCTCGTCCTTGCCGAAGGTGTGCAGCTCACCGAGCTGCTCCTCGAGCCCGCGGCGGAGTGCTTCGATGTCGGCTTGCGCGGCCTGGACCTCCTCGGAGCGCGCCGTGCGCTCGGCCTCGAACAGCCTCTCCAGCCGCTCGCCCAGCGCCTCGAGCGTCTCGCCGCGGGCGACGGCCGCCTGCAGCTCGCTCCACTGCTTCTTGAGGTCCTCGAGACCCTGACCGAGGGAGGCGCTCGCATCGTTCTCGGAGAGGCCGGTGCAGAGCCGGGTCAACGTGGTGGCGATCTCGCGCTGCTGGCTCTCGATGCCCTGGAGCTTGGAGCTGACCTCGGCCGGGTCTCGGCTCAAAGCGCCCTCGGCCAGCTCGCCTCTCAGTCCGGACAGGGCTTCGAGCTGGGACTCCAGACGCTCTTCCAGACGCGTCAGCCCGGCGGGCAGATCGGTCGTGGTGGCGAGGAGCTTCTTCTCGAGCTCGGCGACGCTCTCCTCGAGGCTCGACGTCTGCCGATGGGTCTCGCCGATCCGCTCGTCCAGCACCCGCGTCGACTTCTCGAAGCTCTCGGCCAGGCTGTTGTTTTGGGCGCTGAGCTGCGCGCCGAGGTCCTTCGAGCTGCGCTCGAGCTGCTCGAAGAGGCGCTGGAAGTGTCCCTCGACCTTGGCCTTGGCGGAGGGGTCCGCGTTCTGGCCGAGGCGCTCGTCGATCCAATTCCGCAGCGCCGTGAGCTCACCGCGCAACAACGATCCGCGCTCGCTCTCCCGCGACTCGAGCTGTTTCATCAGCTCGCCGACGCTCGGGCCGCTCTGGGCCGAGCGAGACTCGCGCAGGGTGAGGAGTGCTTGCGACAACGAGTCGAGGCGCTTTTGAACGTCGCCCCGGAAGCGCTCGATGGAGTCCTCGAGCTCCGGCCGCTGCCTCGCTTCGGCGGCCGATTGGACTTGGTCCAAGCGGCGATCGAGCCTCTGTCCGAGCCCATCGATCGCGTCGGTTCGTGCCAGCGCTCTCTGCCCCTGCTGGAACTCGCCCTGCAATTCCTGGAGCTCATGCCTCAACTGCCGAACTTCGTGCATCAGGGGAGACACGATGCTGGCAGACTCTTCCTGCTTCTTCTGGAACAGTCCCATGGCGCCCACCTCCAGGGGGCCGGCGAGTTGTCGAACCGCATTAGATACCGCCCAGGGGCCTCGAGAGGGGATCCCGAGGCGTCTCGTCCAAGAGAGGACGGACAGACAGTATCAGAAACCCTGCCGACGAGACAAGGCCAGGAGCCGTATGCTCTTCGTCATCGTTTGCTCGAATAGGGGCCGGCCCTCGCCGGCCTCGGTCCAGGAGGTGATCTCACCGATGATTCGATCGATGCCGCTCCTCGTTGCACTGCTGCTCATCGCTCCGGCCCAAGGCCAAGAACCTCAGTCCGAGGGCACACGCGGGGCGTTCCATTGGGAGCCTCGCGTCGACCGCCTGGCCGATCTCTACTTCGAGGTGCGAGCCCACGCCGCACAGGAGCCGACGGAGCTCGAGCCGGCGGCATTGGCGCATGCGGTCTCGGTGGTGCGAGAGCAAGGCGCGAAGATCTCCCATCCTTTGCTGTGGGGACCGCTGGATGCCGAGATCGAAGGTGTGTCGAGCGCTCGCGAGCTGCTCGAGCGATTCGAAGCGTTGCCCGAGAGCCGGCCGATGCTCGGCGGCGGCGAGCTCCGGTTACGTGAGATCGGAGTCGCGATCGGTAACGCGTTGCTCGAGTGGGAGCCGATCCATGCCGTTGAAGTGTGGCCAGCTCGCCGGACGTCCATCGCAGCGAAGAAGTCGGAGGTCGAGGCCCGCTGGAAGGAGAAGTCACCGGCCGTTTGGAAGTTCGTTCTCGATGCCTTTGGAATGGAGGATCCCGGCGGGAGCGCGCCCGTCTATCTCGTCTCGGTGGCTCCACCGCCGGGCGGCGTGACGTATTACCGTCGCGCGGGTGGGGGTGGGATGTGCATCGTCGGTCTCGAAGGTGCCGAGGGCACGCAGCTCGACGAGACGGTGCTCCACGAGGCGCTTCATGCTCTCGAGGCGCAGGCGGGCCGCGATGCGGAATCGGCGCCGAACGCGCTTCGAAGCAAGATGATGGAGAGCGGCGCGTCGCCGCGCGATCCGAAGGTCCGCAACCGGCCGCACCTGCTGCTCTTCGTCCAGGCCGGCGAGTCGGTGAAGCGATTCATCGACCCCGAGCACCGTCATTATGGAGAGGTGTCCGGTGCCTATGAGCGCTTCGGGAAGGATGCCGATCTCGTGCGGCGAGAGTGGGTGAGGTATCTCGACGGCGAGCAGACGCGTGAGAAAGCGATCGCGAAGATCGCCGAGGGATGATGTCAGCGAGTGCGAAGATCGTCAGCCCTTACTCCGGCGGCGGAGGCGGGCACAGCTCTCGAAGGTACTCGTAGGGGTAGATCCCCGTCGCGTGGCCGTCGCTCCAGGTGAAGCTCAGCGCATAGCGTCCCACGACGTCGATGCTGCGGAGCTGGACATTCGGCAGCTCGGGTTGAACGACCTTGAAAGGACCGCTCGCCTCGGCCGCCGGGAGCTCCTTCTCACGGAGATCCTTGCAGGTGGCGCAGGGACATGCCGCCCGCAGCCCTCGCAACGGGTATCGGCAAGTCTGCCCATCCTTCCACTCGATGGTCAGCGACTGGTCGTCGTGCTCGTATCGCCTGGGAACGATCATCGTCAGTTGTCCTCTGAAGCCCGGATCCAAGAGGCAGGAAGTTAACCGCCGCTGCGGCGGAAGCCAAGTGCTGTGGTGCTTTGGTGCTCGTGTGCTGTGGTGCTGGGGTGATCACGTGCTCGTGTGATGACCCAGACACCCAGACACCCGATCACGTACTCCCTACGACTCAACCTCGCAGATCTCACGACCTCTCGAGCTGATCCGTGCTGACCTCGCTTCGACCTCCAGCGGCGCGGTTGCCAATCTCCTCGCGTGCGATATGGTTAGGGGGACCGCCGGGATTCACGGCGCGTAAGTCGAGGCACGCGTTTCGCAGTCCGCAGGCTGAGCCCGGCTCCAAGAGCCCACCCGTTGACTCCCAATCCGACAACCCGCGTCCGTCCGAGCATTCTCCGGCTCCGAGCCGAGGCGCATCCGCCGTTTTACCGAGGTGAACTCGTCCATGACTTCTTCTGGCCCGGTGTCGCCGTCCACCCCGCCCGCCAAGCGCCGTTACGTCAAAGCGGTCGGACCGAAGCTGAACCGGCTCCTCGCCTTCGTCTTCTTCATGTTCGCGATCTTGACCGTCAACACCGTCTACCTTCTCGGTGTGCGGGCACTCGGCTGGGTGCAAGGGGCCTCGTACGAGAACTGGTTCTACCTCGTCATGTTCGGGCTGCACGTCGCGCTGGGGCTGATCATCATCTTGCCGGTGATCGCGTTCGGTGTGGTGCATATCTACAACACCCACGATCGAAAGAACCGAAGAGCCGTCAAGGTCGGCTACGCGCTCTTCGTGGCCAGCTTGCTGCTCCTCATCAGCGGCTTGGTGCTGACTCGCATCGAGGGGTTGATCGTCGTCAAGGACGGGGCCATTCGGAGCATCTTCTGGTGGATCCACGTCCTGGTACCGATCTTCGTGGTGTGGCTGTACGTGCTGCACCGTCTGGCCGGCAAGAAGATCCGGTGGCGGGTCGGCGCGACCTGGGCGGGCGTCGCCGCGGTCTTGGGCGGCCTGATGCTGATCTTGCAGGCGCAGGATCCGCGCGTTTGGAACCAGGCGGGTAACCCCGAGGGCGAGAAGTACTTCTTCCCGTCCTTGGCCCGCACGGTGACGGGCGACTTCATCAAGGCCAAGGTCCTGCAGAACGACCAGTACTGCTTGAAGTGCCACCCCGAGTCGCACGAAGGATGGCAGACGAGCGCTCACCGCTTCAGCTCGTTCAACAACCCCGTCTACCTCATGTCGATCCGCGGCACGCGGAAGTTCGCGATGGAGAAGGACGGCACGGTCAAGCGCTCGCGCTGGTGCGCGGGCTGCCACGATCCGGTGCCCTTCTTCTCGGGCGCTTTCAATGACCCGGACTACGACGACGTGAATGATCCGACGGCGCACGCGGGCATCACCTGCACCGTCTGTCACAGCATCACCAACGTGAACTCGAACCGCGGCAACTCCGACTTCACGATCGAGGCGCCGATCCATTACCCGTTCGCGTTCTCGGACAACGCGATCCTGCAGTGGGTGAACGAGCAGCTCGTCAAGGCCAAGCCCGAGTTCCACAAGAAGACCTTCCTCAAGCCGCTCCACAAGACGGCCGAGTTCTGCAGCGCCTGCCACAAGGTCCACCTTCCCGAAGACCTCAATGGCTACAAGTGGCTCCGCGGTCAGAACCACTACGACAACTTCATCCTGAGCGGCGTCGCGGGCGGTGGTGTGACGAGCTTCTACTACCCGCCCAAGGCCGAGGAGAACTGCAACGGCTGTCACCTGCCTCTCGAGGACGCCCAAGAGGACTTCTCAGCGAAGGTGCAGGACGACTCCGGTCTCAACAAGATCAAGAGCCACCGCTTCTCGTCGGCGAACACCGCCGTGACTGTCATGGGCGCGGCCGACGGCCACATCACTGCCGAACAGGCCAAGACCGCCAACGACCTTCATGTGAAGTTCAACGAAGGCGTCATGCGCCTCGACATCTTCGGTCTGAAAGAAGATGGCGCCATCGACGGCGAGCTGACCGCTCCCCTGAAGCCCGAGGTACCGGCCCTCGAGCCGGGCGGCGAATACCTCCTCGAGACCGTGCTGCGCACGGTCAAGATGGGGCACATCTTCACTCAGGGAACGGCGGACTCCAACGAAGTGTGGATGGACGTTACGGTCACGAACGGTGACGACGTCATCGGTCGCAGCGGCGGTCTCTCCGAGGAGAATCGCGCCGTCGATCCCTGGTCCCACTTCGTCAACGCGTTCGTGTTGGACCGCGAAGGCAATCGCATCAACCAACGCAACGCGCAGGACATTTTCACGCCGCTGTACAGCAATCAGATCCCGCCGGGCGCTGCTGACGTGATCCACTACCGGCTCATGGTCCCCGAGAACGTCGGCGACACGATCACCGTCAACGTGAAGCTCAAGTACCGGAAGTTCGACCAAGAGATCATGCAGATCTCGATGGACGACCCGAACACCCCCGAGCTCGATCCCTACGTCAACGACCTTCCGATCATGTTGCTGGCCGAGGATGAGATCACCTTCCCGATCGCGGGTCGGGGTGCCGACATCGCGGCCCAAGAGTCCCAGATCCCACTCTGGCAGCGCTGGAACGACTACGGCATCGGCCTCCTGCGCAAGGGTGGCGCTGGCGAGCTGCGTCAGGCAGAGTCGGCCTTCTTGAAGGTCGAGGAGCTCGGCATGCCCGACGGTCCGATCAACCTGGCTCGTGTCTACGTCCGCGAAGGACGGATCTCGCAGGAAGCGCCCGATGCGTTGCGCCGAGCGCGCGACTTCGATCCGCCGGCTCGGGAATGGTCACTGCTCTGGTTCACCGGCCTGGTCAACAAGCAGAACGGCAACCTCGACGACGCGATCAGCAACTTCAAGCAGATCCTCGAGGGGGGATTCGCCCAGGCCAAGGGCCGCGGATTCGACTTCAACATGGACTACCGCCTGCTCAACGAGCTCGCGAGCACGCTCTTCGATCGCGCCAAGCAAGAGCGCGGCGAGGCGCGTCAGGCACAGCGACTCGCCATGCTCCGGGAAGCCGAGGACTACTACCAAAGGGCGCTGAAGATCGACTCGGAGAACGTGTCGTCCCACTACGGCTTGAAGCTCATCTACACCGAGCTCGGTGAAGAGGAGAAAGCCAATGTGCATGCCGCTCTGCATGCAAAGTACAAGCCCGATGACAACGCGCGTGATGTCGCCGTCGCGGCGGCGCGGCTGAAGTACCCGGCCGCCAACCACGCCGCCGAAGCCGTCGTGATCTACGACCTGCACCGTGACGGCGCCTACGAGCTCCCCTCGGGCCCGCGCTGATTCGAAGCCCAACTCACGAAACGAGCGATAGAGAAAGCTACCCGATGACCGACGAGCGGAATCCGAATCCCCCGATCGATCCCGAGATCCCCGAGGACGAGCTGGTACCCGAGAACGACGAGATCATCGGGACGGCCCTCAAGTGGTCGTTCCTGGTCTTGGCCGTGATCGGCGTCCTCATCTTGGCCATCGTCTTCCTGCAAAAGGACGGCGCCGTCGAAGAGGAGATCCTCGAGAAGGACGCCGGCGAGATCGCCGACCTCGAGGTCGAGGCCGAAGAGCGGCCG
>JAVJTD010000265.1:0-6785 GCA_040219065.1 Planctomycetota bacterium | reverse complement strand
AAGCCTTGATCGTGGCCCAGGCAGGCGTGCCGGGTGCTGTCACCATCGCCACCAACATGGCCGGTCGCGGTACCGACATCGTCCTCGGCGGCAACCCCGAGTTCCTCGCCCACGGTGAGGTCGGCACAGAGGCCGAGCCCGAGGTCTACAAGAAGGCCTTGGCCAAGTACAAGGAGCAGTGTCAGAAGGAGAAGCAGGAGGTCCTCGAGGCCGGCGGCTTGCACGTCATCGGCACCGAGCGCCATGAGTCGCGCCGCATCGACAACCAGCTCCGCGGCCGTTGCGGTCGCCAGGGTGATCCCGGCTCTTCGCGCTTCTTCCTCTCTCTCGAAGACACCCTGATGCGCATCTTCGCGCCCGAGTGGGTGAGCGGCATGCTCGAGCGCCTCGGCATGACCGAAGGCACGCCGATCGAGAGCCGCCTGGTCTCTCGCCGCGTCGAGACCGCCCAGAAGAAGGTCGAGCAGCGCAACTTCGACGTCCGCAAGAACCTCCTCGAGTACGACGAGGTCATGGACAAGCAGCGCAAGAAGATCTACGGCGACCGCGAGGAGATCCTGCGCAGCGTGGGCCTCAAGGAGAAGGTCCTCGACATGGTCCAGGAGGTCGTCTACAGCGCCGCCGACACCTACCTCGGCGAAGGCAAGAAGGGCGACGCGGCCGACTGGGATCTGAACGGCCTCTTCGAGTGGTTCGAGCGCAAGTTCGGTCAGAAGCCCCCGGAGATCAGCGAAGCTCCCAAAGAGCAGATCGAAGATCGCCTGATCGACAAGGCGAAGGAGATCTACGAGGAGCGCGAGACCGAGATCGGCTCCGAGAACATGCGCCGCATCGAGCGCTACCTGCTCCTGAACGCCATCGACTCGAAGTGGAAGGACCACCTCTACGCGATGGACGCGCTCAAGACCGGAATCGGTCTCCGCGGCTACGGCCAGATCGATCCGAAGCTCGAGTACAAGCGCGAAGGCTTCGAGAAGTTCCAGATGCTCCTCGATCACATCGCCGACGAGGTCACCGAGCTCGTCTACCGCGTTCAGGTGAGGAAGGAAGAAGAGCGCCAGCTCGTCGACGCGATGGCCCCGCAAGGCGCCCAAGCGCAGCACGCCGACATGAGCGGCTACGGCGAGACCCAAAGGTTGATGCAGCAAGCGGTGGAGACGAGCCAGCAGAAGAGCGGACCGGTCACTCTCAAGCGCAAGGAAGACAAAGTCGGTCGCAACTCACCCTGCACCTGCGGTAGCGGCAAGAAGTACAAGAACTGCTGCGGCCGCGGCTCGGTGTGATCGGTCGGCGGTGACTGGTGAGGCAACCGTCGGTCCTGCCCGCTAACGAGTCGAGGCTGTGGTGCGAGGGCCACCGATCACCAGATGTCCATCGATCACGCCGATCCACGTCACCTCGTGCATTCCATCGGGTCGATTCATCAGCAGTGGACTCCCGAGGAAGATTCTCGTCGCTCGAGCGCGGTTGGCAGAGATGACCGAGATGTCTCTTCAATCATCGGAGGAAAGTGCCCTCCGTGTAATCCCCTCCGTGCTCCCCGTGCCCTCCGTGTAAGCCCCTCCGTGTTCCCCGAGCCCTCCGTGTAAGAACCCCGTGTTCCCCGTGCCCTCCGTGTAAGCCTCTCCGTGTTCGCCCCCGCCCTTGCCACCACCGACCGAATCGCTTAGCCTGCGAGCCGTTAGCGCAGATCCGCCTTTCACTGCCAACCGGAGAGCCCCGAAGACCTTGGACTGGAAGAGCCGTGCGCGCGTCGTCCTTCTGCACGGGATCTACGACGCGTTCTTCACCCTGGCCCTCCTCGTCGCCTCGCCGTACCTCCTCTACCGCATCGTCACCAGTGGCCGGTTCCGGGCGGGGCTGGGACAGCGGTTCGGGTTCATTCCCAGGCGACGAGCCCCTCAGCGGCCGTGTCTGTGGATCCATGGAGTCTCGGTGGGTGAGACGAAGACCGCCGAGGCGCTGATCGAAGAGCTCCAAAGGCGTCATCCCGACGTCGAGATCGTGCTCTCCACGACGACGGCTACCGGTCAGAAGGTCGCTCGGCGCCGGTACCCTGAGCGCACGATCTTCTACTACCCGCTCGACTTCTCGCTGGTGGCGCATCGAGTCCTGCGGCGCATCCGCCCGGACGCGATCCTGCTGATGGAGCTCGAGATCTGGCCGAACTTCCTCTTGGCCTGTGCGCTCCGGGACATCCCGGTCGCCGTGGTCAATGGCCGCATCTCGCAGCGCTCCTTCGAGGGCTACCGTCGGATTCGAAGGATCCTGCCCGAGCCGTTCGGCCGCGTTGCCTTGTACTGCGTCCAGACACAGGACTACGCTGACCGGCTCCTGGCGCTCGAGGTCGACCGGAGCAAGATCTTCATCACGGGCAACATGAAGTACGACAACCTCCAGACCGAGGCGGCGTGGGCGTCGCGCGACTCCCTGCAGGGCGCCTTCGGCGTGAAGCCGACCGACCGCGTCTTGATCGGCGGCAGCACGCACCCCGGCGAGGAAGAGGTGCTGGTCGGGACCTACAAGCGCTTGCGCCGTCAGGCGAAGGACCTGCGATTGGTCCTCGTGCCCAGGCATCCACAAAGGGCCCCCGAGGTCCGCCAGATCATCGAGAAGCAGGGACTTCGGGCCGTCTCCAAGACCCAGCTCGATAGCGGTCAAGTCAGGGCGAGGGGCGATGAAGTGGTGCTGGTGGACACGGTCGGAGACCTGGCGGTCGTGTATGCCCTCGGCACGCTGGTCTTCGTCGGAGGAAGCCTCATCCCGCACGGCGGACAGAACATGCTCGAGCCGGCGGCGCTGGGAAAACCGGTTCTCTTCGGACCCCACACCTTCAACTTCAGCGAGGACGTTGCCATACTGCTCGAGCAGCACGCGGCCATCCAGGTCCAAGATCGCGCCGATCTCTCGGCCCAGGTCGCCCGGCTGCTGACCGACCCGGACTCCGCCCGGTCGATGGGGGAGCGGGCTCAGGCCGTCTTGCGCGAGCGCAAGGGCGCCACGACCCGCATCGCCGATCTGCTCGAGTCTCATCTGGGTCATCGCTTCGGCGCCGGACGCAATGGGACCGGCGTCGAAGCCGAGTCGCATCCGGCGTCCACCGCCCTCACGCGTCACTGATCAACCGCACATCATTCGGATCTCATGCGCACCTCCGGGAGGAGGGGCGCTTTCGTTAGGAGTCATTACACATGAGCACGGGTCGTTACCTGTTCACTTCGGAGTCGGTCTCGGTCGGACACCCCGACAAGGTCGCCGACCAAATCAGCGACGCCGTCCTGGACGCCATCCTCGCCGAGGACCCCAACGGGCGGGTCGCGTGCGAGACATTGGTGACGACCGGACTGGTGTTGGTCGCTGGCGAGATCACCACGAGCACCTACGTCCACATCCCCGAGATCGTGCGCAAGACGATCAAGGAGATCGGCTACACCGACGCCGCGATGGGCTTCGACTACCGGACCTGCTCGGTCGTGACCTCGATCGACAAGCAGTCGCCCGACATCGCCCAAGGCGTCGACGAGACCAACGAGTACGGCGCGCAGGGCGCCGGTGATCAGGGCCTCATGTTCGGCTTCGCCTGCCGCGAGACGCCCGAGCTGATGCCGATGCCGATCATGCTCAGCCACCAGCTCGTCGAGAAGCAGGCCGAGCTACGTCGCTCGGGTGCGATCCCCTACCTCCGGCCGGACGCCAAGAGCCAGGTCACCATCGAATACCAGGACAAGCAGCCGGTGCGCATCGACACCGTCGTGCTCTCGACGCAGCACGCCGAGGAGGTGACCACCGAGCAGATCCGCAAGGACGTCGTCGAGCAGATCATCAAGGCGACGCTCCCCAAAGAGCTCATCGACGACAAGACCCGTTACCTCGTCAACCCGACGGGCCGCTTCGTGGTGGGTGGCCCGATGGGTGACTGCGGGCTGACCGGGCGCAAGATCATCGTCGACACCTACGGTGGCCGAGGCCGTCACGGCGGCGGCGCCTTCTCGGGCAAGGACCCGTCCAAGGTCGACCGCTCCGCCTGCTACGCCGCTCGCCACCTCGCCAAAAACATCGTCGCCGCTGACCTCGCCGATGAGTGCGAGGTCCAGCTCGCGTACGCCATCGGCTATCCGCAGCCCGTCTCGGTGCTGGTCGACACCTACGGCACGAACAAGATCGACGAGAAGAAGATCGCCGACATCGTACAGAACAATGTCGATCTGTCGGCGGGTGGCATCGTCAAGCGCCTCGACCTGAAGAAGCCGATCTACCAGGCGACCGCGGCTCACGGTCACTTCGGCCGCTCGGGCTTCAGTTGGGAGCAGCTCGACCTCGTCGACATGCTTCGCAGCGAAGCCGGTTTCGCCACCACCTCCGCCTGAGCGCCGAGGAGCCGGGAGCGCCCAAAAAAGTGCTCCCGTTTTTGACCGATACCTGCCACGATGGTCGGGCCGAGGCTTATGAACCTCGGCCTGCATCATGGTTTAGGAGACCAGCATGAAGAACAGCGGCTTCACCCTCATCGAGCTGCTCATCGTGATCGGGATCATCGGCCTCCTCATCGGGGTCGCCCTTCCCACCTACACCTCGTTCCAAGATCGAGCGAAGGTCACGATGTGCCAGAAGAACCTCCAGGAGATCGGCAACAGCCTGGAGCTCTACAAGCAAGATCACGGTGGCAAGTGGCCCGTCCTCGAAGGTCGCGACGGCAAGAAGGAGCGCATGAGCGGCTTCCAGCTCGTCTTGGCGCCTTGGCACTTCAAGACCATCACTCAGGACGAGAAATACGCCAAGCTCTACATCTGCCCCGGTGCGGCGGCGGACCAGGACAACTTCGGCGGCCAGGCCTACGAGGAGATCGAGGACATCGATCCCACGACGATCAGCTACGCGGGCCGCGACATGAGCCAGTTCCCGGTCAATCGCAACGACCCGATCAAGGACGCGCTCGTCGCGGACTCGAACTACATGCTCTCGAACCACCGCAGCAAGACCAACGTCTTGTGGGGCGACTGCCGGACCGTCACCAACTTCGACATCGGAGACTACGAGTCGGCCGGTGAGAACCTGGTCGTCGGACCCGATTCGCCCGTCGAGGCCCTTCGGGAGTTCGTCTCCCCCGACGAGGGTTTTTGATCGTCCTGCATCCCAGGGGAGAGGGTCACTCGTGAGAGAGTGGCCCTCGATTGGAAGATGGAACTCGTGAAAGGGCCGGTCGTCGATCGGCCAGGCAATCGGAGGTTAACGCCAGTGGTCAAGCCGTTCGTGACGTCCCTTCTGCTCGTGGGTGCCTCGTTCCTCACGTCTTCCGCCTCCGCTCAGGACACGCAGCGCTGGCGGCTCGATTTCGAGGCCGACGCGCCCAAGTACGTCTCGGTGCAGGACGCCCAAGGCGCCGCCCGATCGATCTGGTACGTCACCTACCGAGTGAAGAACGAGTCAGGTGCCGAAAGGCCCCTCGCCCTGGGCTTCCGCTTCATCACCGATCTGAAGGATCCCAAGGATCTCGACAAGCCGCTCACCTACAAGGCTCAGATCAACCCCGAAGCGAAGAAGGCCGTCGAGCAGCGACTCGGCAAGGAGCTGGCCGGCATCGCCGACATCGCCGGCGCCAAGATCGGAGACGGCGACACCGTCGAAGGCATCGTGACCTTCGGTGAGCTCAATCCGAACGTCGACCAGCTAGACCTCGAGGTACGCGGCCTCGTCGACCCGCTCTCCCGCGAAGGCGATCGTGCCTTCGTCGAGCGCAAGGTCTACCTGATCCACTTCAATCGCAAGGGCGACGAGTTCCTCGTCACGCTCGACACGGTGAAGAAGAAGTCGGCCGAATGGAAGGTGCTCAGCCGCGAAGAGGTCCCGCTTCCCAAGAAGTACGGCGGCCGCTGAGCGGAGCAAACGAGCAGCGCCCACGGAGCACGGGCACCAGGGAGCGCGGGCATCCTGCCGGCATCGGGCCGCGAAGCGGCCGATCAACTGCTCCTTCGCAAAGTCGCTCACCGAAGACCGACCTGGGCCTCCGCCAGCCAGCGGAGGCCCGCGTCATTTTGGCCGAGCTCGCCCGCATTTCTCACGAGACATCGTCGCGAGGCGTCGAAGATGCCCATGGATGCAAGGAAGGCGACCGAGCACGCCGCAGTCGACCTCGCTGCAGGTCGTCGAGGCGGCGCAGGGAGCTTGACGCAGCAGACGTGGGTCGATTCGGCGCCGCAGCAGATGGCTCGTGAGAATTGCGGGCCAAGGGGCGCGGGGTCGCCGCCCGGCAGCCGGCCGGTTAGAATCCGGCGGCGATGGAGCCGGTGGGCGGTTGACCAGGAAGCCACTTGAATCGAGGACGGTCGATGCCGCCTCTCGACCTCTTTGAAGGATCCGGATCTGCCTCGGTGGACCGATCGACCTGGGGCGGCTACGTGCTGCTCCAGCGCTTCTGGCAGTCCGTTTTGAAGTTCCCTTCATCAGCCGCTGAAGATGCCGGACTCCGGAGCCAAGAGGTCGACAACCTCACCCTCGCCGTGGCCTGCATCCTGCTCGATCGCATGTCGCCGGCAGACCTGAGCGGCGATCCCCTGCTGTTCGGCGAGCTCGGCCGCTCCGATCCACACTGGCTGCTCCCGGCCAAGGCCGCCGCCGGCGAACGCCACAGTGCCTTGAGCCGCCTGTGGGGTTGGCTGACCACGAGGCTGTTTCGATCGGGCTGCCTCATGCCCGAGCCGATTCGGCTCGTCTCGGGTGAGATCGAGGCGCCTCGCTTCTCGAATGAATCGAGTCCCGGACGGCTCGAGGTCCGCGCCGCGCTCCAC
>JAVJTD010000264.1:0-24882 GCA_040219065.1 Planctomycetota bacterium | reverse complement strand
ATTTGTAATGTTAGATAGATTGGTCCGTTCGGCGTTGGAATTTAGTTCGATTTGTTTTTTGGCGATCGAAGCTTCTTGCCTACCGGACACCCGGTGTTCCGATCTCACTGGGAGGAGGCAGAGGACCTGACGGCGAGGCTTCGAATCGACGATGTCGACGTCCATTCGGGAGCTCTCCGATCGGGGGACGATATCGCGTCGGAGTCTGGACTGGCGAGTGGGCTGCATCGCTTCGAGGTCGTGGCTCAAGACGACCACGGTAACGTCTCCTTGGAGCGGATGGCGTTCACGGTCTTCGATCCGGCGGACCGACATCCGTGGCCGATCCCGGAAGCGACGGAGCCGCAGACGATCGGTCATCTGGCCCACAACTTTCAGCATTACGGTGGGCGTCCCTACTTTCATCCGGGGGTGGACATCCGAACGCCGGCGGAGTCGCCCGTTCACTCGGCGGTGGCGGGACGTGTGACAGAGCTTCGCTACTACGGGGCTCGGCCGCTCTACTTCGAGGTCGCGATCCAGGATGACCGGGGGTTTCTCTGGGAGTACCACCACATCGCTGAGGACTCGGTCCCTGACGCGGTGCGGGAGGCTTTCGAGAAAGGACAGCGAGTCCCGGCCGGAACGTATCTGGGAAGCGTGATCCGCTGGCGAGTGCATGCGTATGGGGATCGTTACGATCACCTGCACTTGAACGTGTTGGATCCGTGGAAGAACTACCTGAATCCGCTGCGCTTCTTGATCGCTCCCTCGGACGACGTACCGCCGCGAGTGGCTGGTCTGTACTTCTGCCCGAATGAAGGCGAGCGAGCCTTCGAGGTCGTTCGGGGAACTCCGGTGGTCTCCGGTGACGTGGACCTGGTGCTGGAGGCCGAGGATCTGTTCGGTGGGGCGCCATTCCAGCTCGGCGTCCACGAGATCCGTTACCAGCTCGTTCGAGTCGATGCTCGGGGCAAGGTCCCGATGGGCGAGCCGGTGCTCTTCTGTCGGTTCGACTCCCTACCTGGTGGATTCGATCGTCACGACGGAATCAACTCGGTGTTCAAGCGGCGCTTGCAGGTCGAGGACGAGCTGCTGGAGACCGAGGGCAATTACTCTCGGCGACGATTCCTGTATGTTCTGACGCACGCTCCAGCCGGGCTCGTCGCGGACAAGGACTCCTACTGGGACACCGATGGCTTTCGACCGGATGGAGAGCCCCTGTATCCCAATGGCCGGTACGAGGTCGCGGTGCTTGCGAAGGACATTTTCGGGAACGAGACCCGGCGAGAATTTCCCGTGATCGTGAAGAACGGGAGCGATGCCCAAAGCAAATGAAGCCGGGCTGGCGGTCGTTCCGAAGATCGGAGAGCTCGCGTTCTGCCGATACGATCTACCTCCAGAAGCCATCCGACGGGTCCTGGAAGCTCAACGCGCTTCCCGCGAGCCTCGCCGTTTCGGTGAGCTGGCTCAGGAGCTCTCGTTACTCGAGTCCGACCAGGTCGAAGAGCTGTTGCATATCCAGCGCCAGTGTGCGCGAGGGGTGTTCGGCTCGACGAACGGCGTCGGCGCGTCGGACCACTCCGTCGATGACGAGTTCATCTCCGAGCTCGGAAGCATCGTCAAGGAGATCAACTCTTCCCACAAGCTTCGCCGAACGCTGGTCAACGTTCTCAAGGTGAGCCGAAAGTGGGTGCAGGCGGACTACGGTCTCGTCGCGATTCGGGATTCCGAGAGTGACGTGCTGCGGATCGAGAGCATGACCGACGAGGACCTGATCGAGGCGTATCGCGACCGCCAGAAGCAGGTCCTCAGCCTCAACGCCGATGGCTCACCGAGCATCGCCAAGCACGTCGCCGAGACGAAGGCGCCCTACATCTGTCCGAACGTGCTCTCGGAAGACGAGCCCTATTATCTCCAGATGTGGAAGGATGTTCGCTCGAACATCACGGTCCCCATGCTCGATCGTCAAGAGAGCTTGATCGGGGTGTTGGTGCTCGAGTCTCGCGAGGTGGGTGCCTTCGGCGAGCTGGACAAGGAGCGCCTGCGTCTGCTGGCCAACCTGGCCGCGGTCGCGATCATGCAGGCCTGGGAGTACGAGAAGCAGGAGAGCGAGCGCAATCTGCTGTTCGACGTCGCGAGGCAGTACAGCGAGATCCATCAAGGGCTGGTCGTTCAGGACACGACCAAGGTCCTCCAGGACCTGCTGCGTCTGTGCTTCAGCAAGACGGGCGCTCGTAATGGATTCGTGGCCTTGCTCGATGAGACCGAGCAGGGCTTGGACATCGCTTACGTGGAGGGCCCGCATCTCCTTCCCGAGGCGAAGCGACCGAGAAAGGTCGAGGTCGGACTGGGTATCACGGGTCGCGTGGCGGCTTCAGGTGTGCCCTTGTTGGTCAACGATGTCTCCTCGGAGCCCGACTTCGTTCCGTTCTTCGAGGGCATCGCCTCGGAGCTCGCGGTCCCGATCAAGTATTACGGGCGGGTGATCGGCGTTCTGAACGTGGAGAGTCGCCAGAAGAACGCCTTCACCAACCGGGATCTCGAGACGTTCCACGCCCTGGCGGATCAGTGTGCACCGTTGCTGCGCGAAGCTCAGTTCTTCGAGTTCACGCAGCAGATGTTCGGCGAAGGCATCAACCTGGTCGGTGCCAGCCGGAAGATGAACGAGCTGCGCCAGATGATCACGCGGGCGGCGCGGGCGGATGCCTCGGTCCTGCTCGAGGGTGAGTCGGGGACGGGCAAGGAGTTCATCGCCAAGAACCTGCACTTCAACAGCCGGCGACGCTTGCACAACTTCGAGGCGTTGAACTGCATCAACACCTCGGCGGACCTCATCGAGAGCGAGCTGTTCGGCCACGTGAAGGGGGCGTTCACCGGCGCCTATGCCGACAAGATCGGGCTCTTCGAGCTGGCGCACAAAGGAACGATCTTCCTGGACGAGATCGGGGACTTGCAGTTCGACCTGCAGGGAAAGCTCTTGCGAGTCCTCCAGGAAGGCACGTTCCGACGTCTCGGCGACAGCCGGGTCCAGAAGGTGGACGTTCGTGTGATCGCGGCGACGAACAAGCCGCTCGAGAAGCTGGTTGCCGAGGGGAAGTTCCGCGAGGACCTCTTCTACCGGCTGAACGTGGTACCGATCAGCTTGCCGCCGCTGCGCCAACGGCGAGAGGACATCCCGTTGCTCGCGCGGCATTTCGTCGGGAAGTATGCCCGCAAGGAGAATTTTGCGCTCGAGAGCGTCGACGACTTCTTCGAGGAGGATGCTCTGTGCATCCTGTGGCGCCAGAACTGGAAGGGCAACATCCGGGAGCTCGAGAACTTCGTCTACCGGCTGATCATCTTCGCGAACACGCTTCCCGTGTCTGCCGACGAAGTCATTCGAGTTTGCGAGATGTTCGGGATGACGGCTCTGCCGAAGATCCCGACTCGGCGAGGGGATGTGTACTCCGAGATCTGCATGGCCTTGCAGGCGACGGCCTTCAACGGGCGCCTGAACAAGGCCAAGGGCGCCCGTTTTCTTGGATGGGACAGCAACACCTTGTACGAGAAGATGCGTCGCCTGGATATCACGGAGCGATCGTTCGACTTCCCCGGGAACGGTACGGCCTGAGACTCAGCTCTCTGCGGCTTCGCTCGTGTCCTTCTTCTTGGAGGACTTGCGTTGACGGCGAGTGGCCCAAGGGGAGGTTTGCTTCCGCTCCTCGAGGACGATCTTGCGGGAGCCGAAGCGAAGCTGCTGGACCTTGTCTCGGAAGTCCTCGAAGGTCGGGGGCTTTCCGAAGCCCTTGAGTACCTTCTCGACGCCTTTGGTGAGCTGAAGGAAGAACCGCTCGGCCTCGACATAAGTGTCGAAGTCCCAGTAACCGAAGAGGTAAGAGTTCACCCACCACTTATCGGTGCCGCGCGAGATGTAGATCGAGGTCGCTTCGGTCTTCTGCTTGAACTTCAGTCGCTTCTTCCAGACACGTTCCATCGGCTGGGCCTCCTCGTCACTCACCAGGGTGTCGCTCGAAGCGGCGAGGCTCCGAGTCGGCGCGGAGCCAGTGCTAATCGCGAGCCAACGGGTCAGACT
This sequence comes from Planctomycetota bacterium, assembly GCA_040219065.1. Lineage (GTDB taxonomy): Bacteria > Planctomycetota > OFTM77 > OFTM77 > OFTM77 > OFTM77. The sequence continues at coordinate 20,828 of JAVJTD010000264.1, read as the reverse complement.
TCTGGCTCGGGCGCGTGATCAGAAGTTCAAGTCGTTGCTCGGTTGCGACTTGCGCTACGGTGTGCCCAGGGTCGTCCGATCCCTATGACCTCCAGAACCACTGAATTCCGTTTCGATGTGTTCTGGATCTCGACAAACTCGACAAACAGATGAACACTCGGGCAGGGATCCGGGGGGAGCGGTCTACTGGACGGGGGCCGAGACGGGGCGAGTCCGTGGCCTGAGGGGATGGAAATTGTCTGTGGTGGGGAGGATGCCGGTGGCGAGTCACCGGTTGAAGGGGGGAGAGGCGGGGTGGCTCAGAAGCGGACTTCGCGAACCTCTTCGACGCTGTAGTCGATCGAGATCTCTTTGTTGACGTTGATCAACCTGCCGACTCTCTTGAGCTCGTTGAAGATGATCATGCCGTCTACGACGCGACCGTCATGAAGGACCAGCGTGACGTGGTCTTTCTGCTTGCCTTTGACCAGTCGCTGAAAGATCTTGTCCTCGACCTTCTTGCGATCGGCGGCCTTCTTTTGCTCGACCTTGGACATCTCGTTGATTGCTCCGTGCGGCTGGTGGAATGACTGCCGGAATGCCAGGCGAGCTTGCCCGGCTCTGTCTTGAACGTTTGCTACGTGCCATTCCCGGCAAGACCGGCAATTTTAGCGTTATTTTTGTTGAATCGCAATCGATTCTTGGTCCGGCTTTGTGGTCGAGCGCGGCGGCGCCGTGGCGAGGGGCTCTTGCTTAGATCGATGGGAGAGAAGGATTTGGGCACACAGCCTCGGGAGCCGGTGAGCCGCATCGTCGACGTCATCATTCCGGCCTTCAACGAGGCGCCTTCGATCGGGCTCGTTCTCGACGCGATTCCCAGGCAGCACGTGCGTGAGGTCATCGTCGTCGACAACGACAGCTCGGACGACACGGCGGAGGTGGCGCAGCGACACGGTGCGCGCACGGTGCGGGAATCTCGGCGAGGCTATGGCTCGGCCTGTTTGGCCGGGATGGCGGCCCGAGCCGGGCGGGACGGCGTCGTCGTCTTCCTCGATGGGGATTTCAGCGATCACCCCGAGCAGCTCCCCGACCTGGTGGATCCGATCTTCAATGGAGAGCAGGACTTCGTGCTCGGATCCCGTATCCTCGGCCCGAACGGCAAGAGCGCTTTACTTCCGCAGTCCTACTGGGGTAACCGGCTGGCCACGACTCTGATCCGGTGGCTCTTCGGACATCGCTATACCGACCTCGGGCCGTTTCGAGCGATTCGCTCCGACGTTCTTGCCGAGCTGGGCATGTGCGATCAGAACTTCGGCTGGACGGTGGAGATGCAGATCCGGGCCGTGCGAGCCGGCCTCAGGATCCTCGAGGTGCCAGTCCGCTACCGCCAGAGGGTTGGCGTCTCCAAGATCACTGGGACGGTCCGTGGGACCATCCGTGCCGGCTGGAAGATCCTGTGGCTGATCTTTCGGTACGGCATCCTGGAGCGTCCGAGCCGCTGAGCCGTCAGCTCTCGGGGCTGTCCCAGGGAATCGGCTGGCCGTCCTCGTTCACGGCGACGTAGACGACCTCCGCCTCGGTCACCCGAACGGTTTCGTCGCTGTTCTTGCGCCTCTGGGCTTCGACCGAGACCTGCACCGTCACCGACGTCCGTCCCCGACGGACGGTCTCGGTGTAGAAGCTGACGACATCGCCGACGTACACCGGTGCGACGAACTCGACCTCTTTCATCGCCACGGTGACGAACTTGTGCTCGGTGTGCTTCCGGGCTTCGACCGCGCCGGCGAGGTCGAGCTGGCTCAAGATCACGCCGCCGAAGATCGTGCCCCTCTCGTTGGTGTCCTTGGGGAGCAAGATCACGCGGATGGCGGGCTGCCGGGTCTCGGAATTCATGTCGCCCTTCTCGGGTTGGTTGTCGCAAGAAGGCTCAGATCGACTCCAGGTCTTCGATCTCGAGCGGGGAATAACCGCTTGGCCGGGCTCTCTCTCGAACGGGTGCTCGAGCGGAGAGGCACCTTCGGGCCAGGACGGAGCGGGCCGCCACGAGCTGCAGGCGGAGGAAGCTGACCGCGAGCACGAGCATCGTGACGAAGAGAGCGAGGAGCCAGCCATCCTCTGGCAGGGTCTCGAAGAGTGCCTTCGCGCCGAGCCCGACGCCTACGAGACCACTGGCTGAGAGCAGCTCCAGAACGAAGAAGCGAAACGGCGCCGAGGCGAGGGCGGAGACGGCCCCGTGAAGGGCGCCCAGAGCACTGTTGCGTCTCTCGATCTCGGCCACGATCGTCGTCAGGTCGAACGCGAGGAGCGGGGCCCAGACTCCCAGCCCTCCTATCGCCAGGACCAATGGGACCTCGACCGACCGCAGATTGCCTCCGTAAGGCGGCTCCGCTCGCCAGTGCACCCAGAGCTGTCCGGCGCCAAAGACCCAGGCCGCGGCCAAGGCGAGGGGGAGGACTGCCGCGCGAGCCGTCCGCAGGAAGTGCTCACCACACCCGCCGAAGAAGGACCGTGCGGAATCCCGTTCTTCGCCCCCGACTTGACGAACGAGCCCACCCTGAAAGAACAAGGTGTGGAGCAGCAGCACCAAGCCGATCCCCGCGGCCGATGCGGACCAACGATCGCGCGGCCAATCGCCGCTGAGCCAGTCGCCGCCGAGCCAGTCGGCCAACCGGGCTTCCGGGTCTGGAAGGCCGCCGGCGAATCCGGAGAAGCCGAACAACACGAGCAGCGGCACGAAGGCGAGCGCGAGAAGGAGAGCGGCACTCGAGGTCAGGCGGAGCACGGTTCGGAAGCGGCTCAGCGCGATTGCGAAGCCGGTCAGGTAGGACTCGATCGACAACATCGGAAGTTCCAGGGCTGAGGAGCGCGGGGTGGCGCGAATCGGCCGCCCATTCTAGCCGCCTTTTCCGAGGCGTCATCCTTCGCCGCGATTCTCCCCGTCTCGAGGGTCGGACCTTCCGATCGCGAGAGGTGGGTCCGTGGATTGCGACGGGGCCGGACTTCCTCGAGCCCGATGAGTTAGAATCGTGGCTCGTCTCTGCTTGGCCGAGAACAGGAGCCCACGATGAGCCTTCCCCTCCGAGTCCTCATGCTGCTTTCGACGTTGGTCCTCTTCGGAGGAGCGCCGAAGGTTGTCGCCCAAGAGATCCAGCCCCGTTATCGATTCGAGGTCGGTCAGGTGCTCCGCTATCGGCTCTCCGAGGAGCAGACGATCCGGAACTCTCTGATGCCGGGCGAGCAGTCGCAGAAGATGGATCGCGTCTATCGCTTCACGGTGCTCGCCTGGGACGCGGACGCGCGGACAGCCACCTTGGAGGTTCGGACCGAGTCGATGCGCATCGAGACGACGGGAGGGCCGGTCAAAGAAGTCTACGATTCCAGCTCGTCGAACAATGATGCGCGCAGCCCGACGACGAAGATGAACGATGCGATGCTCGAGCAGAAGATCCGCATCACCCTCTCGGATCGTGGCGACATCATCGCTTTTCGAGGAATCGACGTGGAGTCGATCCTGCAGGAGGCCTTCGGCGACGCGGCGAGCAACCAGTTCTTCCAGATGCAGCTCGAGGAGATTCGCCAGTCGCTGAGCGACGAGAACATGCGAACGGTCTTCCAGCGCATGTTCATTCAGCTTCCCGCGACCGAGCTGTCGCCGAAAGACGAGTGGCAGCAATCGATCGAGATGACGCTTCCCGTCTTCGGTCCGATGAAGGTCGACACGAATTACACCTACGTCGGAGTGGAGCGAAAGGACGGCGCCCGTCAGGCCCAGATCCGCTTCGATCGCAGCTTCGAGCGAGGACAGCCGGGTAAGATCTCGCCAGGAGGCATCGAGCTGTCGATCGAGAATTTGACTTGCACGGGAAACGGGCTGGTGAGCTTCGCCGTCGACGAGGGCCGCATTCAGAGGATGACGCTGATGCGAACCGAGACGGGCACGCTGAAGCCGGCCGTGGAGCAGCCCGGAGGCATGGGCGCGGCGACCGTGGAAGCCAAGACGCGATCGACGTTGGAGCTGCTCGGTGATGGATGAGGGGCGAACGGAGCGCGCGGGCCAAGCCTCCGAGGGGGGCCGGCATCGGACCTCAGTGATGATCCAGTGCGCGGAGTCGGTTCGATGACGTACGGCTTCGACCTCACCGAGGCGGCGGCGCGCTTCCTCGATGTCTTCGGAGGCGTGCCGCAACGGTCCTTTTTCGCACCGGGTCGCGTCGAGCTCATCGGCTCCCACGTCGACTACAACGGCGGCCACGTGCTGGCTGCCGCCATCGACCGGGGCACCTATCTCTTGTTGCGCCAGCGCAAAGAAGAAGTGATCCGCTTCGCCTCGATGAGCTTCGATTGCAGCGTGATCGAGTTCGGAACGAACGAATTGATCTACCGCGAGAGTGACGGCTGGGCGAGCTACCCCAAGGGCGTCCTCCACTTCTTGCGCCGGCGGGGCTACCGATTCGGCGGCTTGGACATGCTCTTCGGGGGGGACCTGCCCCTCGCGAGCGGCTTGAGCAGCTCGGCGAGCATCGAGATGGCGACCGCGGTCGCCATCTCGACATTGGCTCACGTGCCGGTGAGGACGATGGACCTGGTGCGCACGGCTCAGCGCGCCGAGAACGAGTTCATCGGACTGAAGTGCGGCATCATGGATCAGCTCGCCTCGGGCTTCGGACGCAGCGGTCGCGCCTTGATGATCGACTGCAAGAAGGTTCGGCAGCGCACGCTGCCCTTCGATGACGCGTCGATGAAGATCCTTCTCCTGAACACCAAGGTGCAAAGAGGGCTTCAGAGCTCGGCGTACAATGATCGCGTGGAGACGTGCAATGCGGCCTTCAAGAAGCTCAAGGCAAAGCTGCCCGACGCGACCTGTCTCTGTGATGTGACTCCAGAGCAGCTCGAGAAGCACGGGGAGGCGTTGACCGAGATCGAGCGGAAGCGCGCTCGTCACGTGATCGGGGAGGAGCAGCGAGTTCGTCAGGCGGCCGCGGCTCTCGACATCGGGGACGCGAGCTGGTTCGGTGAGCTCCTGGATGCTTCGCACGAGTCGGCGCGCGACCTGTACGAGGTGAGCTGCGAAGAGCTCGACGTGATGGTCGAGTTGGCCCGCTCGCGCGAAGGCTGCTACGGCGCGCGGCTGACGGGAGCCGGGTTTGGAGGCTGCGCGTTGGCGGTGGTACAGCCCGAGGCGGTCGCCCGGGTGGCGCTCGAGGTGTGCGCTGAGTATCGCGAGCGCACGGGCATCGCGGCAGAGGCCTACCTCTGCGCGACGGGTGACGGCGCCCGGCCGATCACCTTGCCCGACCTGACGAGCCTGGAGGCAACGAAACGGGGCGAGAGCGCCTGAGCGCCATCGCCCCGTTCGAACGTTTCCCTGTTCGGAGGTCCGAGGAGCGGCGCCTCTCGACGACCGCCCTCGAAACCTGTATCGGCAGGATCGCGGGTAGAGCTTGAGGGGACGTGGCAAAGGGCGAGAGCCCCTTTACCTCGGGCGAGTGATCGCCGGTCCGAATGAAGAGCTCGAGTGGAGAGCGGGTCTGGAGCCAGAGCCCGCGTCTGCTGGCGGGCCTCGCCGGATCCATCGGCTCCGCAGTGATCACTCGGCAAGTTCTCTGACCGGTTTCTCGGCCGCACTGCGAATGGGAGTAGACGAGCGGTCGATGCCGCTCCGACGCCGGTCGGCGTCTGTCTTCCCCAGGGCCCAGACTCGAGGATTCCATGTCACGAACCTGCCAAGCTTCTCGACCTCTCGTCGTTCCGAGGGGCGCCTTCGTTGGCCTCCTTGCCTTCGCGATGCTCATCCTGCTCAGCCCGGTTCATGGGGCGAGCCGATTCGCGATCTATCACGTGGACCGCGACAACTGCGGGGCCACGGTGCCAGACGGGAGTCCCGGGAACCCGTTCTGCACGATCGTGGACGGGCTCACGGTGGCCCAGTCGGGTGACATCGTCGTGGTTCACAAGGTCGACGGCTTCGTGAACGGCGTGCCCGTCGGGCCCGCGACTTGGGGGAGCTATGTCCAAACGGGCAAGCTCACGATCGCGACCGGGGAGGTGCTCGTCCTCGAGGCGGGCGTCGTCGTCAAGTTCACTCCTGCGCCCCAAAGCTCCACCAACCCGGGGCTGATCGTGAACGGAGCCCTTCGTGCTCTGGGGAACCCGGGAGCGCCCGGGAGCGATTCTCGTGTGTACATCACTTCTGCCTACGACGACTCGGTGGGCGGGGATGCCAACGGAGACGGCGGGGCGACCAGCCCGGCGCGCGGCGACTGGCTGCACGTTCAGTTCACCTCGATCTCGGACGATTCGCTCTGTCTGATCGAAAACGCTGAGATCCGGTACGGGGGCGGCAGTTGGGACTGCTGTAGTTGGATCAACCGGCCCCAAGAGGCGGTGCTCATGAGGTCCGCCTCGCCAGTCATTCGAGACACCCTCATTCGAGACAGCCTCGGTGATGCGGTGGAAGGCGACCTCGACTGCGAGCCCCTGCTGCAGCGGCTCACCTTCGACAACAACGCGGTCAACGGGTACCACGTTCTGGGCGGCACGGTGAACGGCGCTCGCGTCTGGGACAATGTGGATGTCGTTCACTACATTGGACCCGACCCAGGCGGTGTGAGCCCTTCGATCCATGTGCCGCAAGCAGGTCGCCTCACCCTGGTCGCCGGCTTGGTCGTCAAGATCGCGCCGGTACCCGCGACTTCGGACAATCCTCGCCTCGTCGTCGACGGCGTGCTCCGCATCGAGGGCACCGCGCAGAGTCCGGTCATCTTGACCTCGTTCTTGGACGACACGGCGCAAGTACCCGACGGCACGAGCGGTGACACGAACAACGACGGCGTGCTCAGTGCACCTTCGCCCGGCGACTGGTATCACATCCAGTTCACGCCACTCTGCAATGACGCCCAATGCCTGATCGACTTCGCCGAGATCCGCTACGCCGGCGGGCGATGGGACTGCTGCCCCTGGTTTCTCTATCGAGAAGAAGCCATCCAGATGCTTTCGGCCTCACCGACCATTCGACGCACGGTGATTCGGGACACGCATGGTGACGCTCTGGAGTGTGACCTCGACAGTACACCGGTCGTGGAGGACATGTTCCTCCTGAACAACACCCTCAACGGGATGCACGTGCTCGGCGGACAGCTCAGCCAAGAGCGGATCTGGAGCAACACGGGCATCGTCTACTTCCTCGGTGAGGACATCGACGGAGCGCCGGCATCCGTGACGATCACTCAAGGGACGGGCAGCTTGATCGTGAAGCCCGGAGTCGTCGTGAAGTTCGATCGGGACTTCAACGACTCTCAGAACCCGGGGATCGACGTCTTCGGCTCGCTGCGGCTCGAAGGAACGTCGCAGGCTCCGGTCATCTTGACCTCCATCCACGACGATACCGCCCAAGTCCCCGACGGGACCTTCGGAGACACGAACAACAACGGCGCCCTGACCGGACCTGCCCGCGGCGACTGGTACCAGGTGATCTTCGAGGACTCATCGAACGACGAGACTTGTCTGGTCCAGAATGCCGAGATCCGCTATGCGGGCGCGTTCTGGAGGTGCTGTAGCTGGACTCGAGACAAAAAGGAGGGGATTCGTCTGAGCTCTGCCTCACCGACGATCCAGGACACCCGGTTCTTCCACTGCTGGGGTGCCGCGATCGAGATGACTCTCGACTCGTCGCCCGTGCTGGCGCGGCTGTCGGCGGTCGGCGTCGATGCTCAAGACGTCTCGGCCGTCGAGCTCGTCGGCACGGTATTGGGCCGAAATGACGTCTGGACGAATCCGGGCATTCCTTACTTCGTCTCCTCGCGCATCGTCGTTCCGGGCGGGCGCACCTTGGACGTCGAAGCCGGGACGATCTTCAAGCTCGCCGTCGCCGACAACGTCGGATTCGCGACGGAGAGCACCGGGGTGATCACGGTGAGGGGCACAGCTCGCCAGCCCGTCTTCTTCACTTCGATTCGCGACGACGCGGTCGGTGGAGACACGAACAACGACAGCGGGCTGACGTCACCCGCGCCCGGGGACTGGGGGCAGCTCCGGTTCTCGTCCCAGACGTCGGGTGTCGGTGCGCTCGACAACGAGCTCGTTCACGCGGTGATTCGATACGCCGGCAACGGAACCGGCGGAAGCGTCATCCCGGCCGTTATCGCGGACTTCGCAAGGCTGCGCGTGTCGCACTCGCAGTTGACGGACAACGTCGATTTGGCGTTGGATGTCACGAATCTGAGCGACGTGCAGACGGACAACTCCATCCTGCTCCGCAACGGTCGCGGCATCCGGGTGTCTGGCGCTAGCCGAGGGGACGTCACCAGCTGCACGCTGCACCGAAACGGGAAGGGGCTGATCGTCGACGCGTCGCCGGCACGCATTCACAACAACATCATCGCTTACTCGACGATCTGCGGCATGGAGTCGAGCGGAGGAACGCCGACGGACGTCGCGTTCAACTGCTTCTTCCAGCCGAGTGCCTCCGACTTCTGCAACATGACCTCGCTGTGTGGACAGGCAGGAAACCTGTGCAGCAATCCCTCCTTCCGAGACATTTTCCAGGATGACGTGAGACTGTTGCCGGGCTCGGTCTGTATCGACGTCGGTAACAACCTGGCGATACCGCTCGATGCGAGGGATCTCGACGGCGACAGCGTCACGACCGAGCTCGTCCCGTTCGACTCGCGAGATTACCTCCGCCGGATCGACCGACCGGGAACCCCGGATGGCGGTCAAGGCAGCGCTCCGATCGTCGACCTGGGCGCATTCGAGTACACGGACTTCATCCTGACTCAGAGCGACCTGACTCGAGGTCAGAGCGCAACGCTCGAAGTGCAAGGAGCGACTCCGGGTGAGACGGTATTCTTTCTTTACAGCCTGGCTGGCCAGGGTCAGGGACCTTGCCTTCCGGCACTGGGGGGCCTTTGCCTCGACCTGATCCTGCCGATCCAGTTCCTGGCGAGTACGGCCGACGGCAGCGGACGCGCCTCGGTGACGCTTCCGATTCCAGGCAGCGCCCCTCTGATCTCGGTCTCGACCCAAGCCGTCGCAGCCCGCGGCGTCGGCGGCGTCGATTCGGTGAAGTCGAACCCGATCACCGAGACGATCCGACCCTGAGGTCATCGGTCGAATCTACCCTCGGCAGCCTGGGAGGGAGCACCCTCCCAGGCTGCCAAGGCCGTCGAGAGTCGGCACCTGGTCCGAGTGCTCGGAAGTGCACTGGACACGGGCCGCGCTGCTCCGGCAGGATCAGGCGGCTCGGCTCGGAGTGAGCCGGCTCTCGAACAGGGTTCTGATCAGCGGGCTCTCAGGGTTGTGATCGAAGGCGAAGCACTTCAGACGGCGATCCGATTGGCCAGGCGGCTGATGCCGATGGACCCGGTTGAACGCCAGCAGGAGCTCTCTCGACTCGACTTGCCGCCGGAGGTTCGCCGGTTCGTCGAGCGAGCCCTCGAGAATCACGATCGTGACGATTCCGGGCTGTCCGGGATAGGCCCTGGCTCCCTCAGCGCTGACTCGAGCAGCCCAGACTCGGAAGCGGATCCGGTCACGGGCCGAATTGTCGGAGACTTCCGCATCGTCCGCGTCATCGGCCGTGGCGGCATGGGGACCGTCTACGAAGCGGAACAGCTAACGCTGGGGAGGCGAGTGGCCCTCAAGATCTTGAACCTCCCGATGATACTCCAAGGGCGTGGCAGAGATCTGTCGCGTGAGGCGGCGGCGATGGCTCGCCTCCGTCACCCCGGAATCGTGCCGATCTACCTCGCCGGCGAAGTGGACGGCACTGCCTTCCTGGCCATGGAGCTCGTCGAGGGTCAGAGCCTGGCCGATCGAATCGAGGAGATGCAACGCGAGCGCCTGGAGGATCCGGGCTCTGCTCGTGTGCTTCGGGCGACGGGGCCGAGTGATTACTACACCGATGTGGCCGATCTGGTCGCATCGGTCGGCGAGGCGCTGCAGGCAGCGCATGACCAAGGGATCATTCATCGAGACATCAAGCCGCACAATATCCTCCTTGCCGAGGATGGTGAGCCGCGTCTCGTCGACTTTGGCCTAGCCAAAGACCTGGACGCCGCCAGCTTGACCGCGAGTGGGCAGCTCGCCGGGACACCCTGGTACATGAGCCCGGAGCAAGTCGGATCCTCTGATGGTAAGCCTGTCGACGGAAGGACGGACGTCTATTCGCTCGGCGTGGTGCTCTATGAGCTCCTGACTCTGTCACGACCGTACTCGGCCAGCTCGTCTCCGGAAGTGTTGTCGCAGATCTCCAGAAGAAGACCGCGGAGGCCGAGGCAGTGTGATGGCTTGGTGCCGCGGGAACTGGACCAGATCTGCTGCCGCGCGATGGCTCGCGCTCGGGAGCGACGATATGACTGCCCAGGCGAGCTGGCCCGGGAGCTGCGGGCCTTTCAGTTGGAGAGCGGGCGAAGCGACGGAGCTCGAGCTTCCGATCGGTCTCAACTGAGCTGGCTCCATTTGATCATCGCGGTTGCGGCCTCAATCGCCTCGACAGTGCTCGCTCTTCATCTCTTGCAGTCCGGCACTCCGAGCGATTCGCCGGCGACGGACTCCGCGGCGAAGAGACCCGAGAGTCGCTCAGCGACCGGCGCCGAGGCCCTTGATGATTCGGTACCACGGTACTCCGAGAGTCTACTGGCCTTCCTGGACTTCGACTCCGAAACGGATCCGACCGCGGATGCCTCGGGGCAGGGGGTGGTGGCCGAAGATCACGGCGACGCGCGCTGGACGCCGGACGGCTTCGAAGGAGGTGCCTATTACTTTGGAGGCAAGGGCTGGATCGATGTGGCACTCGATCTCAATCCGTGGGTGCATGCCCTTCCCAGCGCGACGATTGGTGCCTGGGCCAAGGTCGAGACGTTGGATGCGTTCATTCAGCCAGTCTTCTCCGCGGACAATGGAGTTTGTGATCGAGAGCTGTTGTTGGAGACGAGACCGCCGCAGGGTGAATTGCGGAGAGACGCGCGGTGGAGTGCGCCTGTCGGCTATTGCCCCGTGTCGCCAGGATTTCCGGCCCGCGTGGGTGAGTGGGTCTTCCTTTGCGTCGTCTATGATCGCGCTGCGAGAGAGTTGTCCCTCTATACGGACGGCGAGCTCGCTTTTCGCCTGCATGCAGACAATCGCACTTCCTTGAAGCACTTCGCCATTGGGCAGAACCCTGGGTGGAAGCAGGCGAGCTTTCATGGGTGGATCGACAACGTCTTCGTCTTCAGAGGGACGTTGACAGGAGATCAGATCCGAAGGATCGGGCGGCAAGGCAAGAGTGCGATTCTCGATACGACTCCGGACGATCAGGCTCCAGCCTTCGCGCACGATGGGTTCTTGCCTGAGCCCCGAGAGGACGATTGGATCGTCGAAGCCGCGTCCGCCTGCCGAGGCGGCGATGTCGAATGGGCCTATTCAACTTCTGATCCAGGTCCAGGATGGGAATGGACGAGATTCGAGGCCGAGGAGAGCTGGCCACGCGGAGCGGGAGGGTTCGGGCGATTCGGGCAGGCGGGTCAGTGGGAGCTGGATTGCCCGAAGACAGAGTGGAACGGGCCCGAGATCTACTTGCGTCGACGATTCTCCCTCACCGCGGAGGAGCGAGCGGCTCTCGCCAACCGACCTCTCGCCGTATGGGGGCGCTGGACCGGTCGACTCGAGGTCTACCTCGACGGAGTATTGGCCGCATCTCGGGAGAAGGTCGAGTATGACGTCGAGTTGGTCCGTCCTTGGCGCCACTGCTACTTGCCACTCGATCCGGCAGTGACGAAGAGGCTGCGCCCCGGCAACCATACGGTCGCGGTGCATCTGGATGCCCAATCCGTCCTCGGGGAACTGAACGCCCCTTATCTCGATATCGGGTTGGTCAAGTCATCACTGCCGGTCGATTTGCCCGCGCAAATGCTCGACGACGATACCTTCGACCTCTCGACGCTGGCCACCGAGTTCGCCATCGAGAATGGGATTCCAGCGTTGTCCCTCGCGGTCTTTCGTGCCGGCCAACCGCTGGCGGTCTGCTCGATCGGCCACCTCGACAAGCATCAATCGGAGCCGCTTCCTCGGCAGGCTTTCTTCCGGGTCTCGGGCATTAGCCGAATGCTTCTTGCCGCCGCACTGATTGAGCTCATCCAGCGCGGGACACTCGACCCCGCGACCGGTGGCCCCTTGACCCTCGATTCCGCGTATTGGCCGATCGTGCGACTCTGGTTTCCCTTGGGAGCTTCGCCCGACTCCCGGCTCGATGACATTACCCTCCGGCATCTGCTCGAAGAGAGCACTGGAATGAGGACGGCCGTGCCGAGATCAGGAGACCTGCGCACCCGGTTCGGCGATACGATCCAATTGCGCGATGCTCTGCAGGCCTTGTACGAAGAGCCGCTCGCCGATGACCCCGGCACACCGGGCACGGACCAGGGCGCCGGCCAGATCCTGCTGGCGTACTTCGTGGAGAGCTTCGTCGGAGACGTGGCGCGATTTCTTCGCGACGAGGTCGGCTTGAAGGATGTCGTCATCTCTCAGGAGCGCCTCGACCTCCGCCATTCCGACGAGGTCTGGTATCGCACCAAGTCGTGGAAGGTCGGTGGGCCGTTGCTCGAGCACTCGCGCCAGCTATCGGTCACCGCCGAGTCGCTTGCGCGGTTCTTCAGCTTGAACCCGCTCACACCGACCGCGGATTTCCCCGAGGGCGACGATTGGAGCCTGTACTTCAACGGCCGAGATCTCGGGAGCTGGGCCTGGGTGACGCAGCGCCCTTCGAAGGCAGTGCCCGGGCAAGTCACTTCAGTCGTCGTGCTCACCAACCAGCATGACGTCTCACCAGAGTGGCTGGTAAACGAGATCTTCTCGCGAGTCGAGCGATGAGGACGACGGGGTCAGCCGGTCGACAAGTCGCCGCGAATCTCATGCACACTCGCCACTGTCCCCGCTCCGAAGCACAACACCGTCGCGGGTCGGATGAGGCGGAGCTTGGGGCACTCTCGCAGATCTTCTGGAAGCACTTCTTCTTCGATCGGGCAGAGGATGAGCTCGGCTTCAGCTGACACGGCCTCGCTCAGCTCCCCTTCCCAGGTCACGACACTCGCGCCCAGCCATCGCAAAAGGCTCGCCGGGTAAGTCGCTTCGCTCAGGCAGCGGCCGGAGGCGTCGGGATGGAGGATGCCGACTCGGCGACCTGCGAGCTCACTCGATGGGCTCTCGGCGAGGAGGGCGCGCAACTCCCTCAGCATCGGCTCGGCTTTCGGGGCCACTTCCAGCAACTCTCCCAGCTCCTCGAGGAAGACGGCTGACGACTCGAGGCCTTCGACTTCGGCGATCGCCATCGGGAAGCCTTGGCGCTGGATCGCGTTGAGATTCTCGGAGGTGTTGAGCAGCCGATCGCCGAGCACCAGGTCGGGGTTGACTGCGGCGAGAACGCCCTCGTCGATGTCGGTGAAGCTGCCGAGGGAGAGGCCGAGGGGCTCGTCGAACAGCTCTTCGCATTCGTCCGAGAATCCGACGATGCGATCGGCGAAGCCCAGGGCGATCAGATTCGCCGTCATCGAAGGAGCGAGGGACACGAGACGCGCCAGGTGGGACGGGCGATCCTCGCCCAGTCGACCTCGTCCGAGAATCCAGGCTGCCATCGTCGACTTCTCTCTCTCAGTTGGCGGAGATCCACTCGGCTGGCCGGGAGACGGCCCGGACGCGAAACGAGCCCGGTCGGTCCTCACGAAACCGGGCTCGCCACCTCGAAGCGATCGACCGTCTTCCTCGTCATTCCTCGGCGTGCATCGGTTGGATGGTCACGTCGTGGCAGCGCTCGCAGTTGCGGCGCGGGGCGTAGACCGTGCCGCCCTTCCACTCGGTCTTTCCGTTGTGGCAGTGACCGCAGGACTTGCCCGAGTTGATGTCCTTCATCGTGAAGACGTTGGCACCGATCTCCTGCTCATAGAGAGGCTGCTCACCACCGTGGCAGTCCTCGCACTTGTAGCCGTAGCCGATATGGTCATCATGGCTGTAGAGCACGCTGAGCAGGTTCTTCATCTTCTTGCTCTTGACGTGGTACACGACGTTTCCACCGTGATCCTCGTCTTGATCCTGCTCGTCTTGCGTCGGCGAGAACGAGGCCAGGATGAGCACGGCGGGTGTGAGCAGACTCAGGGTGGCAGTCCAGAAGCGGCTGCGGGTCAGCATGATCGATCTCTCCAAAGGAAACGATTCGGCTCTCGGGCTCCTCGCGGAGCGCTGCGACGACCGAGACCGGCGCGCCGCGAGCAAACGCTCCGCCAAGGCCGGCTCGCGACAATTCTAGGGATGGCTTCGGGGAAAGGAAAGCATGGCATCGAGCCATCTGACGCGCCGGATCTCCTGGCTAGGCGCGGGGATTCTCGCCGGGATGACCATCGCCGTTCACTCGAGCGCGCTGTCTGCTGACCTCGTCTCCGATGACGTCCTGTACGTCGTTCAGAACCCGAGCGTGTCCCGATTCGGGGACGGTTGGACCGAGCCGTTCCCGGCACAGCTCGGCCCCCGATTGGGCCTGTACCGACCGCTCACCGTGCTCAGCTACCAGCTCGATCACCTGGCGTTCGGATCGGGCGCAGCCGGCTTCCACCTGTCCAGTCTCCTGCTCGCGTCGTTCATGACCGTGACCGTCTACTTCCTCCTCGCAGCACTCGGCTCGCCGATGTGGTCGGCGTTCGCAGGCGCTGCCGTGTTCGCCATGCACCCGGTCCACGTCGAATGCATCGCCTGGGTCTCGGGACGCAGCGAGCTCCTGGCCTTCGTGCTCGGCCTGATCGGATTCCTCCTGACCTTGCGCGCTCGCCGCGGGCCGACGCTTCCCTTCAGCCTCGGAGCGGCCCTCGCCCTCTTCGCGGCCGCAGCGTCCAAGGAGAGTGGCTTCCTCTGGCTCGGTGTCCTGGTCGCTCATGAGATGCTGTTCCCCTCGGGCACCCGAAGGGACAGGGCCTTTCGACTCCTCCTACCCGGGATCGCCTTGGCCGTCCTGTGGCTCCTTCGAGCGCAGGTCCTCGGCGGCATCGGACCCCAAGGTCAGCAGCAGGCTTTCGGTACCGTGGCTGGATTCGATCGGGTGCTCCTCGGCGCCCGAATCCTCGTCGAAGCCCTGCAGCTCTCGGTTTGGCCCACGGGCCTCTCGGTTCACCATCCCGAATCGGACTTCACAGGCGGCGGGCTGATGAGCCTCCTTCTGGCGCTCGGCATCGTCGCAGCGGTCGCCCTTGCGTGCTGCTGGCGACGAACGCGCCTGCTCGGCTTCGGCGGCGTCGTGTTCCTCGTGCTCCTCTTCCCCTTCTTGCACGTCATTCCCATCGGAGAGAGCTTCGCAGAGCGCTTCCTTCTCGGGCCGAGCCTCGGGATGGTGCTCATCGTCGTCGCGGCCCTGGCGATGGCGCCACGAACCGTCCGGGCGGGTGCCACGGTCGTCGTCTTGTCGCTCGCCTCTGCCAGCGCTGTCTCCAGCTTCCGGCAGACCGAGACCTGGCAGAGCGAGGGAAGCCTCTGGGCGAGAGCGGCGGAGGTCCACCCGGATGACCCCGACGTCCTCTTCGGCCGCGCTTACTCGGCGATCGTCGAGGGCGAGGATCTAGAGCTGGCCATCGAGCTCCTCACCCGGCTGACTCGGGACTTTCCTCAGGTCCGCCCGCCCGAGGTGCTCTTCAACCTCGGCTACGCCTACGAGGCGCGAGGTGAGCTCGAGCTCGCCGCTAACTACTACCGCCTCTGCGCGCAGCGATACCAATCGGACGCGACGTTCTGGGCGATCGAGAGGCTCCTGAATCTCGCGGCTTCCGGGCAGGTGTCTTTGACGACCCCCGAAGCGGCGTCGCTCTGGACGAGGCTGCGTGCCACGATTCGGGATCCGGGTCGGCTTCGAGCACTGGCCCAGCGTTATCAGCCTCTGTTCCAGCGATGATCACGACACGGACGAAAAAAGCCATGGTCCGCTCCGGCGGCAGTGCTAGAATCGGCGATTCCTAGCCTAATTTGCAGTCTACAACCGTGTTAAGAGGTCTGAGCGCCTGCCCATGGAGACCGGATCCCCGCAAAGCGAGCTGTTCTGCCCCGAGACGACTGACCTCATTGCGGGTACGTCGGAGTTCAAGGCGGAGAATGCGCGTCTGGCCGAGGCCGAGTACGAGGCCACGCGCACCCACGTTCGGCACATGCCGCCCTGGATCAACCTGACGGGGACGACGGTCTGTAACCTCAAGTGTTACATGTGCAATCAGGCGTACGACGACCTGCCTCGCTGGACGATGGGCGAGTCGGTCTATCGCAAGGTGGTCCAGGAGCTGTACCCGTACGTGCAGACGGTGCAGTTCTCCGCGTTCGGCGAGCCGTTGATGACGCCGGGCCTCTACCGGAAGTTCGACGACCTCGAGAACACGAACACCAAGCTCGAGATCATCACCAACGCCACCTTGATGCACGACGAGAAGCTGAGGAATCGCCTGCTCGACGTGCTCGAGATGATCACCTTCTCGATGGACGGCGCGACGAAGGAGACCTACGACGCGGTGCGCGTGGGCGCCGACTTCGATCGCGTGCTGGCCAACATCGAGGCCTTCTGCCAGAGGCGGCTCGAGCTGCCTGAGGAGAAGCGCCCACGCCTGCAGTTCAATTCGATCTTGATGGAGCGGACGATCCGGGAAGCGGGCGAGTTCGTCGAGCTCGCCCACCGCCTTGGCGCCGACCAGGTGGTGTTCAATCACGTGGTCGTATTCCACCCTGACCTCGAGCGGGAGTCTCTCCAATTCAATCGAGAGTTGGCCAACCGGCACATCGCCGAGGCCCGGAAGCTCGGTGAGGAGCTGGGCGTCTCGGTCGTCTTGCCGCCCGAGTTCAATCTGAATGAGCCGCAGCCCGAGCGAAGGGTGCCCGACCCCTCGCCGACGAACGGCGAAGCAAGCTGCGCCGAGACGACGCCCAAGGCGCCGGAAGAGAACGGCGAAGGAGCGCTCGAGAATCCGCGCGACGTCTTCGCCGAGACCGAGGTCCCGAGCGGTCCGGGCCGAATGCCGCGCTTCAAGTGCATGTTCCTGTGGAAGCGCGCTTACATCGGGCCCCACGGTCAGGTGGTGCCTTGCTGCGTCGCCGGTGCACCGTCCGTCGGCAACATGATGGACCAGCCCTTCCGCGAGATCTGGAACAACGAGACCTACCAGAAGATGCGAGAGCGCGTCTTCACGCCGCATCCCTACGGTCCGTGCAAGAACTGTTATCTGATCTACACCAGTCCGGACGAGGCCGACCGCGAAGCGTTTTTGAAGTTTTGAGCTGATGAGCGTCGCTGGGAATGCGCGGTGACGCGGACCGAATCGAATCGAAACGGCATGACACGATCCGCCATCGTCCTGCTCAGCGGGGGGCTCGACTCGGCCACCACTCTGGCGCACGCCCTCGATGAGGGCTTCGAGTGCTTTCCCATCACGTTCCGCTACGGCCAGCGTCATGCCCTCGAGATCGAGGCCGCGGCTCGGGTTGCCCGCTCTTTGGGAGTACCCGAGCCGATACGGATCGATCTCGACCTGAGGGCCGTGGGCGGTTCGGCCTTGACGGCCGACCTCGAGGTGCCGCGGGATCGCGACGAGGTGGAGATCGGCACGGGCATCCCGATCACCTACGTGCCCGCCCGCAACACGCTCTTCCTGGCCTTCGCGCTGGCCCACGCCGAAGTGCGCGGGGCTCGCGACATCTTCATCGGCGCCAACGTCGTCGACTACAGCGGCTATCCCGATTGCCGACCCGAGTTCCTCACGGCCTTCGAGAGGACCGCGAACCTAGGCACCCGGCTGGGTGTCGAGTCGGGCGGGGAGCACTTTCGGGTTCGGGCGCCTCTGATCGAGCTCACCAAAGGCGAGATCATCCGGCGCGGCCTCGAGCTCGGAGTCGATTACTCCCTGACGCTCTCATGCTACTCGCCGGACGAGGACGGGCGGGCTTGCGGACGCTGCGACGCCTGCCGCCTGCGGCTCAAAGGATTCGCCGAGGCGGGTCAGCCGGACCCGGCGCCCTACCGAGAAGGCGCCGCCGGTCCGTCTGTGCCTTGATCGACCCGGACGTCGATCAGCGATTGCCGTTCGTCTTGGGCTTGGGCGAGCTCTTGGGCTTGGGCGAGCTCTTGGGCTTGGAAGTCTCGCCAGCCGGGGGAAGGGGCTGCTTGTCGGTCGGAGCCGAATCCGTCGAGGTGGCTTGATCCGTCCAGCTCGGGAACGCGTCGAGGGGTTGCGCGAGCTGTGCGCCATCGGTCGGAAGCGGCTGGGCTTCCTCGAAATCCTCGCCGAGCGCTCTGGCGACGTCGACGTGAATGGCGCTGACCAGGTCTGACTCGGCCGAAATCAACGTCGGTGAGCCGCCACCCGTCTCCGGAGACACGGTGTACTCGACCGAGATGGCGCCTTTGCGACCACTCGCGATCGGCTGGTCCCTCTCCATGTGAATCGGCTGGGTGCCTTCGCGAGCGACCAAGAAGTCGACCTCCTCGAGAGGAAAGCTCACCAGTCCGATGGGGAGCTTCAGCACGATCAGGGAAGCGTTCATGTCGTAGACGCCGCCGCGGAAGATGTTGCTGTTCTTCTTCAAGCTCAGGCTGACGTCGGTGTTGAGCGGCACGACCCGGCGGATCCGCTCCGCTTGAGGGGAAGGCTCGGGCACCGAGCGAATGAAGTCGCCCGACAACGACGGGTCGTCGATCGGGGGGCGAGCGGTCTCGGGGAACGAGTTGCCGCCGGTCGTATCGCTGGGATCCGTCGTCTCATCGGTGATCGCCACGACCGACGGCGTGGTGTCGACCGGCTCGGTCGGCTGGAGGTCTTCGATTGGAGCCTCGTTCGAAGTGAAGGGCAGCGACGTCACCTTGGCGATGACGAGGCCCAGGCCCGTGCCGAGATCGGCATTCTGTTGCGGCGAGAGCGGAGGCAAGGCCGGCGCGGTGGCCGCCGCGGTCGCGGTCGTGCGGGGCGTCGCGGTGTTCGCCTCGCTACCGGTCCAGGCATTCTGCGAGGCCAGTCGCTTTTGGTACAGGTAACCGCCGACACCGAAGCAGACGATCGCCGCGACGATCAATCCGACCGTCCACGGAATGACCGAATGACGTGACGACACGAGGACGAGGTTGGCTTCCGGTAAGAGCTCGTCTTCTTCGTACCAGCCTTGCGGCGCATCGAAGGACGCGTGCTCCTCGGGCTCGTAGGTCTCGGCATCGTCTTCGGCGTAGTCCTCTTCCGAGTCGTCCGCGCCGCCGTACAGGTCGTCGGTCTCGTCGTCCAGCCGTGAGGCGAGCTCCTCGGCGGTCGGCGGACGATCGTGCGTGTAGAAGTCCTCGCCGCGCTCGGGAGCGTTGCCGCCGAGGAGGCCGCGATCGTCGTCTCCGCTCTGGAACAAGCCGTCGAGGGCGTCTTCTGCCTCGGCTCCGGCGTACCGCTCGTGATCGAAGTCGATGCCTTCGGATCGGAGCTGCTCGATGTTCGTGACGACAGTATCCTCGTGCTCGGACAGGGTGTCGTCCGGCAGGGTGGGGAGGTTGTCGTACGAGATCGAAGGCGAAGGAGCCACCTCGTCCTCGAGGTACTCCGCTCCCGGGATGTCGGCCAAGGGACCGATCCCCGGATAACCTTGTTCATCGTCGTCCGACTCATCCTGAGTCGATGAGGTCGCGGCGCCGGTCGAGCCGTCGTCCGGGACGTCTTCATCGAGGATGTAGATCAGGTCGGAGAGCTTGCTCCCCGTTGGGGGATCGGAGTCTTTCTTCTTTCCTCCGAGCACGCCGGCGGCAGACTCTTCTCGTTCGAGCCCCGCCTTGGGCTGCTGCGACGTCTCTTCGCCGCTCTCGTTGTCGAGATTCCTGTGGTCAGGATCGTCGTGGTGGGGCGTATGCATCTGCTTATTCTCCGGGGTGCGGAGGACCGGGAACGGACGAGCTCGCTCAGAAGGGGAACAAATGACGGTTGTCTCTTCGTATCGGCCAACGAGGCACCGCCAGCTTGAGCATCAGCCCCAGGTTGGGCGATTCAGCGGAACGGCAGGAAGGGCCGGGCTTGGAGGCACGGGCGATTGCGAAGGACGCCACCAGGCTTTCCGGCAGCCGTTCGTCCTACGCATCCCTCGCAAGCTCCAGGACCGCCGCGGCCTCCGGTCTCGAAAGTGGGCCATCTGTGCCGGGAACGGAATGCCAATGAACAGAGCCCGCGCGACCGAGACGGGAAGGCGTCATCGACCCGTGGGCCGCTCTCTCGATGGAGCTGCCTTACGAGCGGAAAGGCGCCGAGCAAGGGGGCGTTTCGAACGCCAGCCAAAGTGGGCCATTTGTGCCGGGAACGGAATGCCCACTCAGGCGCGGGCGGCGGCCAGGAAGGCGCGGATCTTGGCGGCGGACTTCACGCCTGGCGTCTCTTCGACTCCCGATGAGACGTCCACGCCCCAAGGCTGCACCTGGCGAATGGCCTCGCCGACGTTCTCAGGCGAGAGGCCTCCGGCGAGGATCATCCGCTCGGGACGGGATTCGGAGGCCAGCCATTCCCACGGAAAGGTCTGCCCGGTGCCACCGGGAAGGCCACCCGGCAAGTTCGTGTCGAAGAGAAAGGCATCGGCCGCGCGCAGGGCTTGCCAGTGATTCAGGTCTTCGGCGCAGGACAATCGCAGGCCGACGACCACCTTCAATGTCTGGCGCAGCTCGGCGACCAAGTCCGCGTCGACCGCGCCGTGGATCTGCGCGACCGGGATCCGAGCCGCTCGGCAGATCGTTCGGATGTCTTCCGGGGCCGGGTCGACGAACACACCGACCGGTGTCACGAAGGGCGGAAGCGACTCGACGATCGCCCTGGCCATCTCGACCTCGACATGGCGCGGGCTGGGCGGATAGA
>JAVJTD010000087.1:0-14146 GCA_040219065.1 Planctomycetota bacterium | reverse complement strand
AAACTCCTTTCCAGGGATGGGCAACATCGCCTTCAACCCGCAGTTCATCGGTCTCGCTTGTGAGTGCCTAGTCGTCGATACTTTCTCCCCTTGCATCGACAGTGGGGATCCGATGAGCCAGTTCGACGACGCTTGCACGTTTCCAGCCGGGCCGGCGCGAGGCAATGCTCGCAATGACATGGGCGCACACGGTGGTGCCCTCGCCTGCAGTTGGACTCCGGCTGCCGCGCTGGACTGGGAGCTGCTGGGGCAGCCCGTCGTGGGGGGACCTCCCATCGGCTTCGGGGCGACGGCCCCTTGGTCCGAGCTACTCAATCGTTCGTTCGTCTTTCTAAGCCGAGGCTCGGGGAGCATCCCGGTTCCGAGCAGCGGCGGCCAGAGCCTGAATCTTGCCTTGGACGCAACTTTCCTGATCTGGAACCAGACTCCGACTTTGCTCCGGAGTGTCATTCTCTGTGGAGCACCGGGCCCTTCAACCTTCAAAGTGTCGATCCCGTCCGGAGTGCCGGTCGGCAGTACCTTCTATTACGCCGGCATTTCGATCGCAGCCGGCGGAGTCGTACCGTCGGTGACGGCGACGAAGACCTTCACAACTGAGTGATCTCCGAAGCCGAGCGGGGTGGCGCCGTCGAGGTCTCGATCGGGAAGCCGGCGCCAGCCCTGGGAGCTGGCCCGGCAGACTCTACCGTCCCGTGCGGTGAAGAACCTCGAAGTCCTATCGGGCGATGGAGCTTCCCGCTCTGGGGAGGAACACCGTGAAGATCCGGAGATAGCCTCTCCGTCCCTCGCTGACGGACCAGAAGGGGGCAGCCCGCAGCGCAACCACGGACGCTGAAGCAAGGTTTGTCGACGTCGACTCTCAGAAGAATTCCTAGAAACCGGTGCGGGGTTGAGATCAAACTTTCGCTGATAGGGATAGGGGCATTCTGTATCCCCATGCCGCTCAGGCGGCAGGCCTCGTTCGCCCGCTGACCGAGAAGGCAAGCCGTAAGCCTCCAGGCTCGACGACCCAGCCTCATACCGACCTGCTGCACAGCCGGCAAAGCGCGGTGTGCTCTGACTGTCGCCGGAGCCGACTCCACCGTGAAGGAGAGTTGACACGTGAATCGCCCTTTGCTCTGCTGCCTGGTCCTCGCTCTGACGTCCGCAGTCGCCAAAGCCCAGGGCACCTGTCCCGGCGATCCATTCATGCAAGAGTTGGGCGCGGGGACTCCTGGAACCTCCGGAGTGCCTCGCCTGGAGATCGGGGGGGCGTCGATCGTCGGCTTGCCGCTGACCGTATCGGTTCGAGGCACCCTCCCCGGTGCTCAGGGCCTCCTACTCATCGGCCGGAGGGTCGAGCCGGTCCCACTTCCTCGATTCGCCGCGACGCTCTATCCGAACGGGCCCGAACGGATCATCCCATTTGTCATTGACGAAAGCGGCTACGCCCGGCTCGCTACATTCGATCCACTAGGACCGGAATTCTGCGGCGTCCGGCTGGTGATTCAAGCGGCCATCGTGGATGAGGGTGCGATCGGTGGTCTGGCCTTCACGAGCGGCCAGAGTCTCCTATTCGGCCCCGCCAGCGCCGCCGCTCCTCGGCTGGACGAGCCGGAGAGTCCGACCACCATCAACAATGTCGTCCTCCACGGTAGCGGAGTCCGGGCCCACGGGAGCGTCCGCATCGAGGGCGGCACAAAGGTCGTCAATGCGAAACTCGAGGCTGACGGCAGATTCTCTGCGACAGTGCCTATCGGTTCGAACACGCGGAGCAAACTCTTCGTTCGCGAGATGTTCAAGGGCGATGTGGTCGGCCCGGCGACGACCGTTGAGGTCGTCCATGATGCCTCAGCGCCGGTCGTCACGATCGAGTTCCCCGATGACGGAACCGTTTTCAGCACGGAGACCATCAACGTCGCAGGTACCATCTCGGACAAGCTGAGCGGCTTCATGGGTCTCGAGGTCTCGGTGAATGGTCAGCCGGCCACGGTGAACGTCGGCATTGGCACGAACGGCTCGTTCGACCTCGCCGCGCTCGACCTCGGCTCGGGCGGACCCGTGGCCATCGATGTCGTCGCGCAAGATGCGGCCGGAAATGTTGCCACCGTCTCACATACGGTCGTCTTCCAGCCTCCCTCTGGTGCCGTGCTCGAGGTCGTATCCGGAGATGATCAGGTCGGCACGGTCGGGACCGAGCTTGGTGACCCTCTCGTGGTTCGCGCTCGCTCGAGCGACGGATCCGCGCTACCCGGTCAGCCGGTCACGTTTCAGGTCG
Source organism: Planctomycetota bacterium (assembly GCA_040219065.1). GTDB lineage: Bacteria > Planctomycetota > OFTM77 > OFTM77 > OFTM77 > OFTM77. Next base: position 11,889 of record JAVJTD010000087.1, on the reverse strand, counting down.
CCAAGAGCGATGGCGTCCTCGCCTTGGCTTCCGACGGAGCGGGCTCCCAGAAGCGGACTTTGGTCACCGATCTCCAAGGGGAGGCACGCGTTTACTGGCGCCAGGGATCCGACGCGGGCATGGGCAACAATCGGGTCCGGGCAACTTCGACGTTGCTCGAGGGGACCGGGTTCTTCTGTGCTTCGGCCGCCCCCGATGTCGACGCCATCAAGGTGAACGTGGGCACCGGCGAGCTGCAGGTCGTGCAGGCCGGCGCTCGAGCCGCCGAGCCGCTCGTGGCCTGGGTGAACGACGGGCAGAATCCGCTGGCGGGCGTGAGCGTCACCTTCGAGGTCGTCCAAGGGACTGGTCTGCTCGAGCCTCCCGGCGGAGGAGAGCGGAGCTCCTCGGTGACGGTTCCCACCGATTTGACCGGTCACGCTCGAGCTCACTTCGTGGCAGCGGACACGGCAGAAGCGGCTCGGGTTGAGGCCCGGGTTGATGGCAGCTCAGGTCTACCGGCCAGCTTCCAGATCCGATCGGTCGTCCCCGACCAACTCGGCACCCGGCTCTCGGGGTTCGTGCGGGACAACTCCCTCGAAGGTCTCGGCGGAGCGACGGTTCGACTGCGCTTCGCGGATGGCGCCGAAGTCCAAACCAGTACTGACATCGCGGGGCACTTCGGGTTCACGAGTCTCCAGACGAGCGGACCGGGCCTGGTCATCGTCGAAGGTTCCACTGCGGTTACCCGCGGTGGAGAGCCAATCGATCCTACCGAGGTCGTCTTTCCTCAGCTTGCACAAGAGGCCTTCGTCGTTTCGGCTGCCGGCAACGTTCTGCCCCGGCCAATCTTGCTGCCTCCCCTCGATCCCGAGACCTTTGTTCTCTACGACGGAACCCGAGATGTCGAGCTGACCGTGCCCGAGATCGAGGGCCTCGCGGTGTCGGTGCCGCGGGGGACGGTCGTGACAAAGCCAGACGGGTCGATCGTGAGTACGTCGAATCCGATCGAGCTCTCGATCTCGCCGGTCCACGTCGACGACATCCCGATGCCCCTCCCCGACGGCGCGCGCGCACCCTTCGCCTGGACTCTGCAGCCGGGCGGCACCACTTTTGATCCGCCGGTCGGCATCACCCTGCCCAACATGGCCGGTCTACCCCCTGGCGCGCTCGCCTACATCCTCGTCTTCGACCATCACACGAACCGGTTCGAGATCGTCGCCCCGGGGCAAGTGTCCGCCGATGGAGCTCTCATCGCCAGCAACCCCGGAACCGGTATCGCCGAGGCGGGGTGGGGCGGCTTCTGTCCGCCGTATCCAGCTACCGGAACCGTTAGCGGACCAGCTGCTCCATCGCCAGGAGACTGCAGCGTGGAGAACTTGCTCGCAAAGAAGGCCCTCCTGACCCTCGTGATTCGCGGGATGCAGTTGGTGGAGCCGCCAGCCTATGGTGCCGATCACCTACAGCACTTCTTAGACGGTGTCGGAACGCCCCTTTCCTACGGGGAAGGTGATGCGGCAGTTCGCGACATCAAGGCGCACCCGGGCTTTATCTGCGAGCACGAGAAGATTGTGGACGAGCTGTGCCAGAAGATCTTTTCGGCGGGAGGGCCTGTCTCCGATTACTCCACAAGCACCGATACGATCGTTTTTTACGACATCACAAGCCCTTGTGGAGCCGTGGACCGGTGCTTCGGCGTCAAACAGCCGGCATGGGCCTTTGGGCGCATCGATCCTGCGTCGGTCTTGATACACGATGTAACGGTAGACTCCGAGAACAATACATTCTCGGCTGTTGCGACTTACCAGATGGTCGAGCACTACACCTTCGACGGTGATCCCTGTGAAGGCTCTGCTTTCGACGCGGCGGCGCAAGTGCTCGAGGACTGCAACTTTGCTCAACCTTTCGACATCAACGTAGCCTTCGATGTCCCGATAGAGGACCGTCCATTGTCTTGTTCAGGATCGATCGCGAGCGAAGGCCTCAACGACGGCGGGCCAACCAACACGACATTGCCTTATGTTCAGGCTAACACCCTGTTGAACATCGGAGGTCAGTCAGCAATCGGCGAAGAAGATGGCAGCTTCGAGATTCCGAATGTGCTTGCAGATGGCTCCATCGTCCGCGTCACAGCTGTGCGCGAGATTGCCGGAGTAACTTGGACGGGGCAGTCCGAGTATTTCCAGGTCGTCGACGGGGGGAGCGTTGAGGTCGAGCCGTTTCCACTGGTGCCGTTCGCCCTTCCCGAGACCGTCGAGATCCTGGCCACAGCGAATCCGCCGACGCTGACCTCGATCGGACAGACTGCAACCGTTGACACGCTCGCAGCCCTCTCCGACGGCTCCGCGATCCCGGTAGCCGGTTTCAGCAACGGCGTCGCCTACCAGTCCAGCCAGCCCAACATCATCTCCGTCGACGCAGACGGCGTCGCAACCGCGCAGTCGGCAGGACCCGCCTTCATCACCGTAACCAAGGATGGTGCGGCCTCGACCGTCAAGATCGTCGTCGCACCCGGCGATCCGCTGACGACTCTGCAGGGCGTCGTCGTCGACGCCGCGCTCCAACCCGTCGACGGTGCGACCGTTACGACCACGGGCGGGTTCGAAACGACCAGCCAGCCCGACGGCACGTTCCAGATCGTCGGCCATACCACCGCTCGAAACCCTGTTCGCGTCAACGCTGGGTCGGGTGACGCCTTCGGATTCATCCTGGAGCTTCCCCTCGCAGTGGGAGGCGTGACCGAGGCTGGCACCCTCGTCATAGACGTCGACACCGATGGCGACCGCCTTCCAGATTGGTACGAGATCAACATTTTCAATACCGACAGGCTCGTTGCCGACACCGATGGCGATGGCCTGAGCGACGGCCGAGAAGTGCTCCAGCTCGGAACGAGCCCGAGTCGAGCAGACACCGACGGCGACGGCTTCGACGATAGTCTCGAGGCCACTGTGGGCTCGAACCCTCTGTCCTTCGATCCTGGCACGACCCTCACCGGTGAGGTCGAGCTACCCGGTGGGATCCCCGCCTCGGGCGCTCAGATGAACGTGCTCGGTATTCCGAGCGCACTCTTCTCTGCGACGGCCGATGGGCTCGGAGCCTTCACTTTCTCGAATCCTTGGCCCGCCGGGGTCAGCCCAGTCACACTGCGAGGGACGTTGTCGGTAGAGGGGCAGGGCTTCTTCTCGGGTCTCTCCGAGCCCACTCCAACGGTACCTCGCGGAACGACCGACATGAAAACCCTCGTCCTCACCTCGGACGTCGGAGGTCCCCTGTATCCGGGGAGGATGTACCCGGCCGGATCGGGCCCCCGGTCAATTGCCACTTCGGATCTCAACGGCGATGGGGCCGAGGACCTCGCCGTTGCCAACAACGACTCGAACGATGTCTCAATCCTACTCGGTCAAGGCGATGGCACTTTTCTCGCTCAGCAGCGGTTTACGGCTGGGAGTGACCCCCGCTCGGTGGCGATTTCGGATCTGAACGGCGACGCGTTCCCTGACCTCGCCATAGCGAACTTCTCTTCGGATGATGTTTCGATCCTTTTGGGCCAGGGCGATGGCACTTTCTTCCCCCAGCAGCGCTTTTCGGCCGGAACGCGCCCCATCTCGGTGGCGATCTCGGATCTTAACGGCGACGGGGCCGAGGATCTCTCCGTCGCGAACAATGGCTCGGACGACATCTCGATCCTCTTAGGCCGTGGCGATGGCGCCTTCTTCGCACAGCAGAACTTCTCGGCCGGAACTCGCCCTATGTCGGTGGCGACCTCGAATCTTAACGGCGATTTGATCCCCGACCTAGCCGTAGCGAACAATGGCTCGGACGACATCTCCATATTCTTGGGCCTGGGCGATGGCACATTTGCCGTCCAGCAGCGCTACTCGGCAGCTGGTGGCCCCAGCTCTATAGCGGTTTCGGATCTCAACAGTGATGGTGCCAACGACCTTGCCGTCGCCAACGGTCGCTCAGACGACGTTTCGATCTTACTGGGTCAGGGTGATGGCACCTTCGATTCCCAGCAGCGGTTCCCAGCGGGCATTGCGCCGCGCTCGGTAGCGATTTCAGATCTCAACGGTGACGGGACTGGCGACCTCGTTGTCGCTAATAACGACATCCACTCCGATGACGACTTGTCGATCCGGTTTGGCCGAGGCGACGGCACCTTCTCCGCACAGCAGCGCATTTCAGCCGGAGTGGACCTTTGGTCGGTGGCGATTGCGGACTTCAACGGCGATGGTGGAGGCGACCTCGCTATCGCCGACGATCGCAGCGACGACGTGTCTATCCTGCTGGGCCAGGGCGATGGCACCTTCTTCACTCAGCAGCGTTTTTCGGCCGCACGGACCCCGTGGTCGATAGCAATCTCTGACCTCAACAGCGATGGCGCCAAAGACCTAGCTGTTACGAGCATCTCTTCGGATTGCATCTCGATCTTCTTGGGCCAAGGTGATGGCACCTTTTTCGCTGAGCAGTGCTATTCAGCCGGATTGCAACCCTGGTCGGTGGCGATCTCGGATTTTAACGGTGATGGCTTCGAAGACCTTGCCGTCGCCAACGAGCGCTCGCACGATGTCTCGATCCTCCTGGGCCAAGGCAACGGCAGCTTCTTAGCTCAGCAGCGGTTCTCGGCCGGAGCGTCCCCCCGGTCGGTGGCGGTCGCCGATCTGAATGGCGACGGGGCCCAAGACCTTGCCGTCGCCAACGAGGGATCGCACGACGTCTCGGTGCTGTTGGGCCAGGGGGACGGCACCTTCGCCTCCCAGCAGCGTTTTTCTTCCGGTGCGCATCCCTGGTCGGTGGCGATTTCTGATTTCAACGGCGATCGGGCCGGCGACCTCGTACTCGCCAACTGGGGCTCGAACGACGTCTCGATCCTCTTGGGACGGGGCGATGGCAGCTTTCTCGCCCAGCAACGCTTTTCGGCCGGAACACGCCCCGTCTCGGTAGCGATTTCTGATTTCAACGGCGACGGGGCCGAAGACGTTGCTGCCTCCAGTGCCGGCTCAGACGCCGTCTCGATCCTGTTGGGTCTGGGCGATGGCACCCTTCTGGCCCCGCAGAGCTACTATGCCGGTGCTGCCCCCACTTCGGTGGCCATCTCGGATCTCGATGGAGACGGAATCCCTGATCTAGCCGTAGCCAACAACGACGTCTCGGTTCTGTTGGGCCACGGCGACGGCACTTTCTTTCCAGAGCAGCGCTTCTCGGCTGGAGCAGGAGCCAGGTCGTTAGCGATTTCGGATCTCAACGGCGATGGCTCCCCAGACCTCGCCGTCGCGGATTCCGGCTTTATTAGCGTCAGAGTGCTATTGCGACGGTAGCGGACTGAGATTTGCCGGTGTCGGCGCGGCGCTTCCATGGCCTCAAAGCCCAGAATCCCTTCAAGGTCTGCCCGCCCATCGAGCGCAAGGCCTGGAGACGTTGGAGCGGCGCGGCCATCCGGAGCGCCATCGAGGCCGAGCCCGATGTTGCTGCCCCAGAGGGCTTCAGTGAGGCGCTGACACCCCTCGCTGTTGCCCGTTCTCGGGATATGGAGCGGACCGGGGTCTCGCGCACCGAGATCCGGCGGAGCCTCATCGGCTACGCGACGTCGCGGCCCAGTCGTGATCTCGTGGTCGCTGCGCGCCAGCAGCTCACGCGAGAGTAGTTCTCGCTTCGCGCCTCCTCCTACGAGCTCTTCATCTCGCAGCTCGTCGCCGCTGAGGCTTCGGGGGGCGACCAAGATGCTGCGTGAGAGAGAGCTGCCTTCTTGCAGGGGATCGTGTTCCCTCGTGGCTTTCGCCCACCAGTCGAAGGGGTCGAAGCGCACCTCGACCTTCTGGCAGATGACCGCGGGCTTGGCTTCGAAGGTGGCGCCGCGAAGAGTGAAGGTGCCATCCTTGGAGACACGGCGAGTCGCGGTCTCGAAGAAGAGACGGGCTCCCTCCTCGATTTGGCGCATCTCAATCTCCCATCCGACAAGTCGCCGGCAGGAGGGCACCGAGGATACTTGGTGCCTTCCTGCCGAAGCCCGAGCGAGCCCTGGGCTCCGACAGCGCGACATTCGACGGCAGCGACACCTTCCCATCAAGTACCCGTCAAGCAGCGCCAGGAACCACAAGCCTTTGCTGCGCCGGGGCTGCCAGCACCACTTGCTGTCCTTCTCGGGATCCAGTGTCCATCCAGTCATCCCGACGTGCCCGCTCGTCACGGCCCTGCGCTGCCCCAGAACGACTGATACCTAAAGAACCGCCTCCGATCCTGACGATCTCGAGAGGAGATCATTCGGGAACTGCAAGGTGAGGAGCGATGCCATGAATCATCACGGCAACACGTTGAGCGCAGGCGAGGGTGGATTGGCGCGAGCGGCCGCGATGTCAGCGGTCTTGGGAGGGTTGGCGATGGGGCTTGCCCCGCTCTTCCCGTTCATTCACGTCGCCAACTTCTCGACCACTGGCGTCGAGTCGATCGGCGGCGCTTCGTCGCTGGGCAAAACCGCCATCGCGCTATTCGTCGCGGGACTCGCGACGTTCGTCGCGGGAATCGTCTGGCTCCAGAGCGACCGGGCGCTCGGGTCGCTGACGCGCGTGCTCGGACTGGCCGCGCTCGGCATCCTGCTCGTCAACCAGTACCAGCTCGGATCGATGAGCAGCACCCTCTCGGAATCCACCTCCGGCGATTCGGGCCTGGGAACCTTCCTGGCGAGCGCGCTCGACCTGCGCATTCGAATCGGAGCCGGAATCTGGGTCGCGTACGTCGGCGCCATCCTCACCATCGTCTCCGGTCTGCTCGGCTTCCGACGTTCTCACCCTGGACCCGTGGTTCTTGGAGGCGAGTCCGCCCCGACTTCGGTCGCCCACGGCTCGGCAGGTGCCAACCGCCCTTCCCTTACCCGTCACGCAACGAAGGAGCACGTGCACCGCTGAGCATCCGATCCTGCCCGCGGCCGCCGGGCTCGAAGTCGGAGAGCGCCGATTCTCCGACCCAGAGATGAGCGAACTTCGCAGGCGAGCGTGAAGGTCGGAGCCGCTTTCGAGTCCCCGCCGTGAAGACAAGCGGTGCCCAGGGATCGGCGAGGGCGAATGCGCCGACGTCTCGAAGCTGCTTCAATGTTGGCAGCCTGTCGCTCTCCAAGAGGTACGAAGGACACATCGTGAATGCCTGGAAGCTGAGCCCACTGGGCCCGCAAATCCATCTCCACATCTCGTGCACGCGATTCACGCCTCAGGCATCGATCTCGAAGCACTCGCCAATTCCGGGATACCGAGCCCACACGAAATCGCGGTCGTCCTGGATCGCCAAGCACTGCCAGCACCTTCTCCGGATCTTGTCACTTGCGGTGCTTTCCAGTATCTTGGCCTGCCATCATGTGAAGGGTGGGGACTGATGGCGCCGAATGACTCCACGACCGCCGAACGCGTCGCTTCGAGGACAAATGATTCCACGCACGCTCTACCAGTGGCACTGGAGCGATTCTCCCCCATGGCCATAGCCTCTCCGGAAGCCCGACGCATGTGGCCAAGACTGGCCCTCTTTCTGGATTCGTGAGCCCGTGCAGGACTTTCCTTTTCTGTGGCCCTCAGTCTCTTTCCAATCGGTCAAGTCTACCGACAACAATATGGGGACGGCCCTGCTCGCCGCCAATGGTGCCAAGCGTCAGACGAATGAAAAGGACGAGACCCGAGCATGAAGATCAACGACGACCACATGTATCACGGTGCGGCGCTAACGCAGATCGCGGAGCATCCACAATTCACTGCCATCAACGCCTTCAAGAAGGCCGGTGCTGTATCGAGAAGCGCATTCAGGGTGAACGACGACACAGGTGTCTACCTAAAGTACGCAAGTAGGCCCAAAGGTTCCTACGACGAGTACGTGTTTACCTTCGGCCAAGATCACCTAGCCGAGCTGGATGCGCTTAAGAAGGGGTGCACACGGGTCTTCCTAGCGCTGGTCTGCGTCCACGAGCGACACATCTGCTGCCTACCCTACTCCGAGTTTCTCAAGCTTCTCGCAGCGCGGAAGAATGCGAAGGGCTCGCCAGAGGCTCAGTACACTGTTCTGGTGACCGCCCCCGCCGGGAAGTCGTTCCGTGTCTACATGAACGCGCCGGGCAAGAGGAAGACGATGCTCGGCGATGCTCTCATCATTTCGCGCAACAACTTTCCCGGGGTCATCTTCTGATTCGTGGTCACCAACCAACAAGACGATGCGGGCGGACGCCGATTTGCGGCGGCGCTGATCGCCACGGCCTTGAGCGGATAGCTGCTACGGCAATAGTCGCGGAGCAGCATCCGTTCGAAGGCTCCTTCACATCCGAAGCTCTACAGGAAGAACCTCAGGCCATGGAATCACTTACCTGCGCCGACTTCGCGGCGTTGTCAACTGCGCTGTCCGCCTTCGAATTCGGGTACCTATTTCGAGGACAGACGAAGCACTACGCACATCCTGACGGCGCCCCGAGTCTGACCACATCCTTCCAAAGGCAAGGTTGCATACCACCGCTCATGAGGAAGTGCAGCTACTATGCGCACGAAGTGCTCTGTGTAGCGTCGGGAAGTCGGCAGGAGTTCGATACGGCCAAGACGCAGGCGCTGCTTCAGCATTATGGATGGCGCTCCTTCTTCATCGATGTCTCCGCCAACGCGGCCGTCGCTGCGTGGTTCGGGTCCCACTCCTTCAGGCACCGCACCGTGCTCGAATTGGCCGAAGATTGTCACGACGACCCGGCGCTGCTCGCGCATGATGTTGCAGATTACCCAATACGTGAGCTCTCTGACATTGGACACATGTACGTCTTTTCCCTCGACGCTCTGGCCCGCGTCGGTGTGGGCGCTGTTGACCTCACGGCGATCGTAGATGCTTCTGGGTTCCGATTTGCCGCCCAGGACGCGTGGCTCCTCGGCGAGCTAACTGGGCCGCTACCCCTTCAAGCGGTCGCCGCACATATTGAGTCGCCCGTAGCGGTTCTCATCGAGTACGCGGAGCACGCCGGGTTTGGTGATGACGTCCGGAGGCTGTTTCCTCCTCGTTCGGAGGACCCAATCCTAGCGTCGTTTCTCTCTTTACCGTGGGTTCTGGCAGGTAGTGATTCGCTCCCGGTGTTTCGACGCGGCCTGCCTCTCCCGGAATACGATTTTAAAGCAAAAAAAGGGCACGGCCCTGAGGAGGCTTTCGTCACTCCCTTCTGGGTGGACACAGATCGCTCTCAGTACGAATCAGAATGGATCAAGAAGCTGCCCTTCTATCGCACTGTCGAACAAGCGCAATATCAAACAAACTCTGATCCGGCGCCGATCCCACATGTGCGAAGTCTCCACGATTCCAGTGGCGGATTTGTGATCGAGCTTGAGGGTCTAATTCGACATCCGGAGCTTGCCAAATCATTTGAGTATGGCAAAGGAGTGGTAGTAGAGCATTGCGACGGAGGGCGCATTGAGCTGTCGGAGTTAATCGTTGAGCACCCAGGTCGCCAACGACGCGGCTTTGGCAGCAGTCGAGGGTGGACTTACCGATTCGATGACACGTCCTGCCTTCATCGTGCTCACTCTCCGAACGACTGCCCTTGCGAGAACACGCTTCGGCACGAACGACATTTTGGGCTCCTGCTCTGGCTCAACGACTGCCTCGCGAGAAACCGTGTGAGGAGGATCGCGGACGCGTCTTTTGAACTCGATCCCAATTAGTTGGCAAGCCTGGCAAGCCACGCGCAGGCTCCATGGTGCGGACGGCCGTCGCCTCACCTCCGAAGAGCCTTAGGCGGATTCATAGCCAAGCCCGTGTTCTCTCGCCATTTCTCAGCCGACGACGTCCACCGAGCACGCCGCCAGCCAGCGGTTGCTCCTCATGCGCGCCAGCAAGCGGCGCCGTCGATCACCTCAGCAACGGCCCATCCACGGCTTTGCAGCGTTTCCGCATGGGAACGCATTGCTGCTTCGTCGCCGAGTACCGATCGCGGGATAGCGAGGCAGACCATGTGACTGGGTCGAGTCATCGCGACGTAGGTGTGCTGCAATCGGGCGCGATCCTGGACCCCCGCGCGGTTGAGGTTGACTTTCTTCCCCAGCAGCCACGGCAGCATCCTCTTCGCCGAGTGGTCGTACCAGTAGGTACTCAGAAGCAGGGTGGCCAAGTGGGTCTGGCCTTTCATCGAGTGCACGGAGCCGAGCCGGATATCGACGCTCCGCCCTGTCCCATCCTCAAAGCAATAAACGTTTGGGCCTGCATCCTGCGGTGAGGTCGCGGCGAGGACAGAGAGTGAAGGGTCACGCTCGTCCCAGAGCAAGAAGCTGTCCTCTGGGTTGGGGGTCCTACCCGCGTCGTTGAGGGCCCCTGCCACGACAAGGACGTCAGCCTGTCGATGTTCCCACAGTGCGGGTGTCAGGGTCCGCCAGTCGATAAGGAATGTACGTATCAGACGACGGTAGGCGGCTGCCGCCTCCGCATTGGTCGCCAGTGCCTCGACCAGTGCCCGGTGCCTCGGTGCTAGTCGCCCCAGCAGGTCTGTGCTTCCCGCGGTACGCGCCAACCGTACCAAGCCGGACGCAATCTTCTCAATACCAGGAGAGAGGTCCCGCCCGTCTCGCACGAGGGCTTGGGCAACACGGACGTACTGGATGAGCGTCCGCGGATGTGGCTCGCGGCGCGCAGTCTCAGCGGTATAGCTACTCCAGTAGTGCGGTAGGGTCTTCGGAAAGTGAGGATGGCCAGCAGTCACATCGGTCGCATCCTGATGAACCGCTCCCACCGCAGTGATGTCTCCCATTGCCAGAGCTTCGTCGCAAAAGGACGAGAGAACGTGCTGGCCATAGGCATTCAGGACGCACAGAGGATCCGCATCTGGAAAAATGAAGACTGCATTCGAGCAGTCCTTGGGAGCTTCCCCAACAGACCGTGGCCCGACTCCTTGGAGGCCGTCGGGACCTGCCGCATCGACGGCGAACGGTGACGCGAGCGCGGCGATCGAGGGGCCGAACCGGAAGCTGTTCGGGATCTTCAGGCAGTTTGCGGGGTCCGGAAATCCGCCACCTTCAGCCGACTCGTCTTGTGCACCATCGAAGATGGCCTGGTTTGGGTCACCGACACGCTGGAGCGCTACCTCGGAGCCAGGTCGTGGGAACACGGAATCCAGAATGCCGACCTGGAGCTCCGACGTGTCCTGCATCTCGTCCACGATCACCAGCGGGAATCGACGCTGCAGCAGGGTCGATACGGCCGGACAGTCCTCCAGCAGGGCGTTCGCCCAGACGAACATTTCATCGTAACAGAAGTAGCCTGCGCGCGCCGCGACCTCGACTGCATGCTTTACCAGTTTGTATGTCTTTGTGTGCGGCCCCGCTGGAAGAGCTCTTCCGACGTCGAAGCCCAGGTTGCGATCGCGAATCCTGACCTTGCCGAGTCCGCTCTTTTTGGGCTCCAGGGACGCTTTAACGGTTTGGTATCCGCGCTCACCGATCGCGCAGCGGCGGTAGGCCGTAGTGACATCATCGTCGACAGTTAGGAAAGGGAATCCGTTTGAGTTAAGCCACGGCAATGCGAGGAACCGGTTCACAAAGCCGTGGATGGTGTCGATGAAGTGCGGATAAGAGAGCAACTGTTGTCCCACAACCGTACCGCGCAAGCGCCGCTGAATCTCCTCGCGCGCCGCGTTGGTGTGCGAGAGCACGCAGATGCCCTTCGTGCGGTGGGGCCACTTCCGGGCCATGATGGCGAGCTTCGCGACGATCAAAGTCGTCTTACCGCTCCCCGGGCAGGCGGACACGTCGAGGGTTGTGCGGGCGCGCAGGAACTCCTGGCGGGGCTGATCAAGCTCGCGGAGGTTCATCACGCCGCGAATCCAGTCGAGATCTTCGTCGGCCACCTCCGGGATGGGAGAGTCGGCGTCACGCATCCGCGTCCTCCGCCATGCTCGTCTCGCCCGTCGGCGTGGTCGTG
>JAVJTD010000083.1:0-17244 GCA_040219065.1 Planctomycetota bacterium | reverse complement strand
CGCACGCGGAGGTAGGCGTAGCGCTCATCGGTGTTGAACGGCACGAAGAGGATCTGCGCCCCCTTGCGCGCGGCGATGCGGGACAGCTCGGGCGATCGAGAACCACTGCTACGTCGTGATGTCAGGCTGCGTCGGCAATCTGCCCTTCGCCGACAACGCGGACATCCACTACGCGCAGTCGGGGATCTTCACGCCGGCGGACATTCCCTTCAGCCGAGACGCCGTCGCCGCGGAGTGCACGGCCAATATCGAGACCGTGGTGATCCACGACGTCGATATCGAGCTCTTGCGGCGACATCGTCACACCGGCACGACCCAGAACTGGAACGACCGAAGGAAAGACCTCTACCGCGTGGTCTACCAAGAGGGCGAGAAGAACTACCGGATCTGAGTGCCGTATGGCTGAGCGAGCGCCCGGGCGCGCGGAGTCGCCCTTCGTTCTCGTCACCTGCGAGCATGCATCGGCCGCCATTCCGAAGCGCTGGCAGCCCTTGTTCGAGCGCGATCGGGAAGTTCTGGCGACGCACCGAGCCTTTGACCCTGGCGCGGCGGCGGTCGCTCGCGCATTGGCGCAGCGGCTCTCGGCCGAAGCGATCCTCGGCGGGCACAGCCGGCTGCTCGTGGACCTCAATCGCTCACCGGGGCATCCGCGACTCTTCTCGGAGTGGACACGGTCGCTTCCGGACACGGAGCGCAAAGCCATCTTCGAGAGATACTACATGCCCTATCGGGAAAAGGTCGTCCGCTGGATCGAGACGCATCGAGGGCCCGTGTCCCTCATTCACTGCTCCATTCATTCCTTCACGCCCGTACTCGATGGCCAGGTGCGAGCGACGGACGTGGGCCTCCTCTACGATCCCTCACGGACCTTGGAGGGCGAGCTGGTCGGTCGCATCCAAAAGGCGCTGCGGGATCGCTTGCCCTCGGACTGGAAGATCCATCGCAACCAGCCCTACAAAGGCATCTCCGACGGCCTCATCCCAGGGATGCGACGGCAGTTCCCCGCCGAGCAATACGTCGGCGTCGAGATCGAGATGAACCAGCGCCACCTGTCGTCATCGGCCGACCGCCAGCGCCTCGGACAGTGGATCGTCGAGAGCATCGTCTCGGCGATCTGATTCGGTAGCGGATCTACGACACGGGGTGCGGAGGTGGATGAAAAAAGCCGGAGCCCGGCGCGTGGCCGAGCTCCGGCTAGGGATCGATCGGAGGTGCTCCCGTCCTCAGAAGATCTCTTCGTCGGCCGAGTCGAGCAGCTTCTGGATCTTCTCGGGGACCTCGACCTTGGTCGAGCCATGTCCCTTGAGAGTGCACTGCTGCTTGCTGCCGAACTCGAAGTCACCGCGGTCCGAGCTCATGCTGGTCTTGGTCTCGATCTCGAAGTTGGTGACGTAACCGTCCTTGTTGACGGTGATCTTGGCCTTGCCGCTCTGCTCGGCGTCGCCGCCGAAGCCACCGCGACCGCCGCCACCGCGACCACCGCGGCCCGACGCCGCCTGGACGCCATCGGCAGTCAAATCGGCGGTGTAGATCTTGGAGCCGTCCTTCTCTTCGATCTTCACGTTCTCGAGGTGCTTGACGATGGTGCTCAGCGTCTCGTGAGGAGCCTCGACAGTGCGGAGCTGCATCGCCGCGCGCATGGAGTTGTTGAAGCCGCCGCGTCCACCGCGGCCACCTTCGGCGTCACCGCCGCCACGTCCACCCCGGCCGCCTTCGGCGTCACCACCACCACGTCCGCCGCGTCCGCCGCGTCCGCCTTCGGCGTCACCGCCGCCACGTCCGCCGCGTCCGCCTTCGGCGTCACCGCCGCCACGTCCACCGCGTCCGCCTTCGGCGTCACCGCCGCCACGCTGGCCACGGCCACCGAAGCCTCGCTGTTGCGCCAGTGCCCATTCGCCATTCTCGTCCTTGGTGACGAGCGCGGTGCCTTGCTTGTAGGCCTCGACCTCGCCCGAGTGGATGTACATCACGCCACCCTTGCCAACCCGGGCCGACACCGTCGTCGGCTCGTTGGCCTGTCCAGCGCCGCCACGACCGCCGCGGCCACCGCGACCGCCACCGAAGTTGCCGGTGCGCTCGGAGGTGGACACGAACTCGTATCCCTCGAGCTTCGCAGTCTTGGCGACCGCGTCCTCGAGGTCGCTCGGGGCCGCAGAAGCAGCCAAGAGAACCATGGTCAATGACAACATCGAAACTCTCCTCATTCAGCTCGATACGAGCCCGAGGTCTGCGCCGGAAGCATCGTCCGGAGAACGGAGACGTCGTGGCCTCGCTCGATCGTTCATCAGTCGTCTCATTCACCGGCTGTGCCCCGGCTCGACGGCCGGACCGGTGTCCGTATCTTCGCGGCGATCCACATGGGACCGCCGGTCATCCTCGATCTTGAATCAATCGCCGCCGCGACCACCCCGACCGCCGCGACCACCGCCGCCGGCATTGTTACCGCTGTCATTACTGTTGTTGTCGTTGTTGCGGCCACCACGTCCGCGACCGAAGCCGCGATCATCCTGCTTCTGGTACTCCTCGAGCTGCCAGGCGTCGAGCGTCTTGGCCAGCTCTTGGTCGCGGGTCTGGCGGATGAGATCCATCTGCTCGCGCATGGCGTTTCGGTCGCCGCCGCCGAAGCCGCCTCGACCACCGCGCCCGCCGTTGCCTCCGAGGCCCGCGAATAGAGCCCGACGCGCCTCGGCCTCCTGCATGAGGATGCGGTTCATGTCGTCCATCTGCGCGTTGGACAGATTGAGGTCGCCAGCCAAGCGCTCGACGCGATCTCGAATCCGCTGCTCCTCACGCTCGATGCGCTGCTGCTCTTCCTGCTGACGCTCCTCGTCGCGAATGACCTCGAGCGCCCGCTTCACGTCGCTGACCGTTCCCGCCGGCACGTCCCGAGCAGCCGCAATCTCGAGCTCCTTCGCCGAGGGCAAGCTGTCGAGCTTTCGCTCGAGGGACGAGAGACGATCGGAGATCAACTCATCGAGATCGGGGAGCTGCTCGGCGAGCTGCCGGTCGCGGGGCAGTGCCGGCAAGGTGGCGTCCTGCTCTTCCAATGCCCAGCGGAGCTTCTCGACTTGATCCTGGAGCGTACTCACCTTCTCGCGCATCGCGACCAGCTCACTCGAGGCGCCGACGCCGCCCACGCTGGTGTCGCTCTGCCAGTTGGCCAAAGTCACCATGAGGGCTGCACCGGCCAACAACGTCGGAATGAGAAACAACAAACCAGTCGATCGACCCATGGTCCACAGAGCCTTTCCGTAGATACTCTCTCGATCAATACTCGACAGTGACTCGCATTGGAGAGCTCAGTGACGAAAGCCACCGCGCCCTTCGAAATAGAATTCGATCAGCCGCTCGGCGCTCGCCTCGTCGAGGGTGCCGGTCAGTGCCTCACGGAGCTGAGCGCTTCGGTCGCGCAGCTTTCGGTCTCGCTCGCCGCGCTCATGTTTCTTGGGAGGACCACCCCGATGATCCTGCTTACCGTGGACCTCGGATCTCCCGGACGGACGGCGACTCGGGTCACACCACTCACGCCCCGACTCCCTCGCCAGCTCGTTGCTGAGGAACAGCGACCGGATCTCGCTCTCCTGATCGCTCGTCAGGTCCGCCAACAAGCCATCGTCCTTCAAACGACGGATCGCCCCGTCGATCCGGGCCTCGGTCTCGCGGCGATGCCGATCGCGGAGCAGCTCTTGAAGGCGCTCCCTTTGATCGTGGGACAAGAGCTCGTACACCTCTCGGCGCGAGCGCTCCTCGGCGGCGCGCACTCGCCGATTGCATTCGCGATACTCCTCGCCGACCACTTCAGTGATCTCGGCGAGCCGCGCTTGCTGCTCGGTCGTCAGCTCGAGCTCTTCGGAGAACCAGCGGATCGTCAGGGCATCGCCGCGCCCTTTGGGCCCGCGCCGGCCGTAGCTGCGGGCTCGGTCGAAAGCGTCCTCGCGATCGGGCTCGGGCTCTCGGGCACTCGCCGGTGCAACGGACGGGGCTGAGACGAACAGCGCATTGCACGTCCAGCCCACACCGAACACCGCGAGGATCAACATGCCGAGCCACATCTTCATGGAGGTCACTCCCCGTCGACCAGGAGGGTCAGGACGGTCGAAGGATCGAACTCCGCCGACTCGGTCGGCACGAGCACCTCGTCGAGGACCTCGCTCATGAACTCGACTCGGCTGGGCTCGAGTCGGTCGAGCAGCGCGGCCGGCGCGGAGCTGTGTCCCTCGATGTGCCAGACGAGCTGAAGCGTCAGCAGCAACACGGCCGCCACCGCCGCCACGCGCCGAATGACCGCCACCCGCTCGCCTCGCTCGATCTCCAGGGGCGTGCGACCACCAATTCGAGAGCGCACGGCCGGCCAGACCGAGCCGCCCGAGTCCAGGCCGCCCAACGCTCGCCGCAGCTCAACGTCCACCGCGTGGTTTCTCTGCTTGTCTGAGGAGCTCATATCCGTCTCTATTCTTCAATCCGTCGTCAGATCCGATCGAACCCGTCTGTCCGCGACACTCCCTCGGTCCTGGCTCACCAGCTCGGTGAGCCTCGCCCGGGCCCGATGGATCCAAGAGGCCACCGTTCCTGGCTTCGCTTCGAGGACCTCGGCAATCTCCTCGTACGTGTGACCTTCCGCCACGTGCAGCACCAAAGCGGCTCGCTCCGGTGCACGGAGCTTTTCGAGAAGCTCGAAGGCGCGCCCGAGCTCCTCACTCTGCTCCAACCGATCAGGACCCGCCTCGCAAGGCCCGTCCCAATCGGCCAAAGACACCGTCCGATTCTGACTCCGACGCCAGCGTACCCGCCAACGGGAGGCCTCACGAACCGCGATCCGATACAGCCAAGTCCCCAATCGGGCCTCGCCTCGAAACCGCGGCAGCGCGCGATACGCGACCCAGAAGGTCTCTTGGAGCACGTCCTCGGCCAACTCACGCTCGCCGACCAGCCCCAGGATCAATCGTCTCAGAGACGCCTCGTGCCGGGCGACGATCTGGCCGAAGGCTTCGTCGTCTCCGGCAAGCACCCGATGCAGCGCTTCCCGGTCCGGGTCCTCGACCGAGGCTCGCGCGGGGATCGACATGCCGGATACCGGCGCTCGAGCCCACCGCAGGATCTCGTTGTTCAGCACGATGGCGTTCATGGGCGCGATAGAGAAGGAGGCGCGAAGACTTCTTGCGAATTATTCGACTCTCTTCAAACGCGGGCGAAAGACCGTCCTGACGGAGCATCAGCACCCTCGCGCCGGTGGCTTCCCGGCCTGTAGAATACGGCGATGATCCCGAAGAACATCGCCCTCGAGACCGCCGCTTTCCTCGACTCCTCGCCGGCTCAACGGTGCTCCGGCCTGTCCCGCAGCGACCTGAAGATGATCGCCGAGTCCTTCCTGAACAGCACTTACGAGCAGCTCGGGAAGGCTCCTCATCTACTCGACGGGGAGGAGATGCGGACCATCCTCACCGCTCTCCTGCCCGGAGCCTTCGGCAGGAAGGACCCGAGGATTCCGCACGTCCCGGAGGTTCTGGAGGCCTTCTTCGACCACCTCGTCGAGATTCGCACGGTCAGCCAGAGCTTCGAGATTCGAAAGGCGCTCGCCGAGCACGGCCCAGCGTTCATCCAAGCGGCCCGAGCGGGAACGGTGGCCCCTCCCGCTCCTGCCGGCGAGCAGCGCCCGTTCGTGAATCGCGCCGAGAAGGTCGGGCGCAACGAACCTTGCCCCTGCGGGAGCGGCCGCAAGTTCAAGCAGTGCTGCGCCAAGCTCTGAGGAAGTGGACGAGGCCGAGCGTTCAATCGGCTCGCGATCCTTCGAATGCCGTCAGATCAGCCACGCCCCCGCCGGCGGACCGGCGGAGCATAAGGGGGAGAAGCTGGGCCCGAGACCGTCGGAGTGCCCAAGTCGAGCGAGTCAAAGGCCGGGTCTGAGGGCTTCCAGTAGCGAGCTTGGGCCGGAGGCTCGCCGTGAACTTCTTGGAGCAGCGAGCCCGTTCCGCGATCCAGGCGGGCGGGACGCCCGCGTTCCCAGTGGTCAGTTTCTGCTCAGACCTGCAGGGCGGCGAGGAGGTAGCGCATCTCTTCGTCGATCTCTTCGTCGTTCGAGACGGTGTCGGCGATCTCGGCGCGGAGGGTGTCGCGGTAGCGGCTTCTCAAACGGTGGACGGCCACCTTGATCGCGCCTTCGGTCATGTCGAGCTTCTCGCCGAGCTCCCGATAGGAGTCGTCGCGGCCACCGACCAGAGTCCCCTTCAGCGCCGCGAAGAGCTCCTCTTTGCCCGAATCGCGATAATGGGCCTCGAGCTTCTGGAGCACGGACTCGAGCACGGTCAGTGCCCAGCGCCTCTCGAAGACGCGCTCGGGAGTGACGGCGTGGCTGGGCTCGAGGGCGTAGCGCTGCTCGGCACTGTCGACATCGAGCGAGAGCTTCTGAATGCCGCCGCCGCGCTTCTTGGCGTTGGCGTAGTGATGCTCGTTGTTGAGGTGGTTCTTGAAGGAGGCGAGAAGGAAGGAGCGAAAGCGGCCCCGATTGCGATCGACATCGCCGAGGTAGTCCTTCTCCAAGAAGCGCGCGAAGAACGCTTGGGTCGAGTCGCAGGCGGCCTCGGGATCTTGGCCCCAGCGTCGCGCAAAGACGTAGAGCGGATACCAGTAGCTCTCGCACAGCGTCTCGAGCGCGGTCCGGGCAGGCGGGCTGGAGTCCCGTCCGGCCTGGAGCACGACGCTCCAGCGCGTCGTGGCGAATCGCCGCGAGCTCGTCGGGACCGAGTCGGCGCCGTCGGCGCCAGGTCTCTCCGGCGAATCACTCACTAGCCTCGGCTCCTGGAACGGGTGATCGAGTGGACAGTGACGAGCGGCGATTCTAAGAACGCCCCCCGAAGTGTGACAGAGGCAGGCGCGGAGGCAAGCGATGAAAGCGGTGTGGAACGATACCGTGGTGGCCGAGAGCGACGCGACGATCGTCGTCGAGAGCAACCATTACTTCCCGCCGAGCTCGGTGAAGCGGGAGCACCTGAGGAAGAGCGACAAGCAGACGGTCTGCGGATGGAAGGGCACGGCCAGCTACTTCGACGTCGTCGTCGGAGACGACGTCAACCGCGACGCCGCCTGGGTCTACCCGCAGACGAAAGAGAAGGCAAAGTCCATCGAAGGTTACATCGCCTTTTGGAACGGCGTGCAGATCGTAGAGTGATCGGTGAGCCTCGCGGGCGAGCAGCCGGCCGTCCCAATGCCCCCTTGCTCGGCACCTCCCCATTCGATCGACGGCTTCGTCGAGCCAGAAACTGTTCGCTCGGCAACGCTTCCCGTCTCGGTCGCGCGGGCTCTGGTTTCGTCGGGCTGGCGCTCACGTGGCGCACCCTTGCTCGGCACCTCCCCATTCGATCGGCGGCACCGTCGAGCCAGCAACTGCTAGCTCGGCGGCCGCTTCCCGTCTCGGTCGCGCGGGCTCTGGTTTCGTCGAGCTGGCGCTCACCAGGCGCACCCTTGCTCGGCACCTCCCCATTCGATCGACGGCTTCGTCGAGCCAGCAACTGTTAGCTCGGCAACGCTTCCCGTCTCGGTCGCGCGGGCTCTGTTCCTTGTCAGTTCTGCTGGCTGAACTTGCCGCCGTTCTGCTTGGCCATGTCCTGCAGGAAGTCGCGATTGACGCCGCGTCCGATACCGACGGTGTGGACGACCACGCGGCCGTGCGGATTCCAGCGCAGCACCCCCTCGAGGATGCGATCGGTCGAGTCCCACTCCCCGCGGCCGTTGCTGCCGGGGAGCATCGGCTTCCCGTCCGTGAGCAAGAACACCGTGTCGACCGCGGTCTCGTAGTAGCGATCGAAGGTGCCGCGACCGGCGAGGGTGAAGGCGAGCTCCATCGCATCGTAGATGTTCGTCGCTCCGTCGGCCTGAAGGGACTCGATCCACTTCTTGGCGCGCTCGACCTGCTTGGGAGAGGCCGTCACCATCTTCTTGGAGTAGACCTCGGCGACGTTGGCGTACTGGACGATGTTGAACTGGGTCTCGGGATCGAGCTGCTCGAGGGCGCGAATCAGCTCTCGCCGGCACGCGTCGATGCGACTGGTCTCACCTTCCTTCGCCGGCTCACCGGGCGCAAAGCTGCCACGTCCTCGCCCCCGCCCGCCGCTCGTGACGGCTTCGCGCATCGAGCCCGAGCAGTCGATGACGTACACGATGGACCGGCCTTCCTGGGGAATGCCGTGATACGTGCCGTAGCGCGAATCGACCTCGGCGCCGGACGAGCCGCCACCGAGAGGCAGGGCGCCCTGGGCCGCGAGCTCGCCGTTCTCCTCGAACCAGCGCTGCCAAGCGGTGACGCTGGTGCCGAGCGGCTGCCGGGTGAGGACCTCGAGGGACGCCGCGAAGCGCTTCTGCGTTCGGCCCTCCTCGGACTCGAGCCTCTCGATCAAGGGCTCGATCGCGGCCGGCAAGGCCAATCGCGCCGACAAGCGAGCGGCCTGCTCGCGCACGCTGGGGTCCTTGTGATCGATCAAGTCGACGATCTTCTCGACGACTCTCTCGGATAGCTTCACCTCGGCTTGGCTGAAGCTGTCGAGGAACGAGACGAGCTCCCCGGCGTCGCGAGCCTTGCGAAACGCCCGCTCCAGCGGCTCTTGCAGACCGGGCTGGGCGACGGCGCGGTACATCACGGCGAGTCGGAGCTGCAGGGGCTTCTTGTCATCGTCGAGGACGACGTCGGCGAGGCTCTTCCAGGTCTCGGGCTCCCGGAAGCGGGAGATCCGGCTCAAGATCTTCTCTTGAGCGACGCGCATGGGATCGAGCTGTGCTCGGAGGCGGGAGATCGCGGACCCTTTGGCTTCGAGCAGGTACTTGCGGCGCTGGACCTCGATCTCGAGCGCCTGGGACTCGATGACCTCGAACAGCTCGAGGAGGGCTTTCGCCGTGTCCGGCGAGTCGAAGGTGCTCAGCTTGTCGACGAAGCCTCCGAGCCGTTCGAACTGCTCCTCGGCGAAGGCCTGCCTCCAGTCCTTCCGGAACTCCGACAATGCAGCATCCTCGGCCTCGTCGATCGGGCTCGACAGGAGGCAGAGCCACAGGCACCCGATGGTCAGCATGGAATCGTCAGAAGCGCGTGGGACGCTTCCTCCCCTGTGTTCGGTTTTGCGTACGTGCTCCATCAACACGCCGGACGAGGCTCACACTCATCCCGGACTAGCAGGAGGCCAATACGAGGTGGCCGCGTCACGGTTCCGAGATCCTGCTGGAATGCGCCCCCGCGGTCAAGCGCCGGTCAGCGCTCGCCAATCGCGCCCTTCCCTACGAGTCGCCGCGGCGCTCTTCGAGCTCTTCGAGCGTCTTGGGCCAGTCCGCCTTGAGGAGCTTGGAGAGGCTGCGGTCGGCGAGGAGCTTGCCACCGGTCTGGCAGGTCGGACAGTAATTGGTCTCGTTCTCTGCGTAGACGATTCTTTGCACAGGAGAGCCGCAGACCGGACACGCCTGACCGAACCGTCCGTGCACGGCCATCTCGGGACGAAAGGCCGTGACCTTCTCGGGGAAGCCATCACCGAGCTGATCACGCAAGCGCGCGATCCACTCTTCGAGGACCTCGAGTGTGGCGCGGTGAAGGACCTCGATCTCCTCGTCGCTCAGCTTCGTCGTCCAGCGCGTCGGTGAGAGGCGCGCGCGATGGAGAATCTCGTCGGAGTAGGCGTTCCCGATGCCGCTGAAGAGACGTGGATCGGTCAAGGACCTCTTCAACGTATGGTTCTCCGACAACAACGCCTCGCGGAACGCCGCGAGCGTGCAGCCCAGGACCTCGAGCCCGCCGCGCTGATGCTCTTCCAAGCCGCCCTCGCCGCGCACACAGTAGAGCGAAGCCCGCTTCTTCGTGCCCGCCTCGGTCAGGAGCAGTGTCCCCGACTCGAAGTCGAAGGCCGCGAGGCCGATCTTGCCGGTGAGGGCCGCGCCCAGCTTCTTCCAGCGCAACCGTCCGGCGATCATCAAATGAAGCACGAGGAAGAGGTCGTCCTCGAGCTCGAAGACGATGCGCTTCCCCAAACGCCGCAGCCCCTTCACGACCTTGCCCTCGACCGCACTCAGAGGTGGGTCGACCGAGCGCAACAGGAACGGGCTCTTCAAGCGAATGCGCGTCAGGCGCGAGCCCAAGGCGCGAGCCTCGAGCGCATCGAGGTAGACGATGATGTCCGGCAGCTCGGGCATCGGGCCTCTTTCAGGCCTCCGCTTCGATCAGATTCCCGAGCCCTGGCCCTCGGACTCGATCGAGTCGACCGGAGCCGAAATGGGCGCCGGCTTTCCGGCCGCTTCCGAGCCGAGCTCGTCGTCACCCGCCGGGTCCCAGCCGAACCAGCCCACCACCCAATCGCCGAATTGCAAAGGCGACAGGCCGAGGCGCAGCCCTCCGATACCGACGAATAGGTTGAGCTCGATGTCGAGCAGCTCGATGTCGCGATAGGCCGGAGTCTCCTCGTGACCGAACATCGACTTGTCGCCGAAGCGGAACGGGATGAAGAACATGAAGTTCCCCGCCCCGTGGGCCCGCGTGTCCGGATCTGCGTCTCCGACCGGTAGGTCGCTCAAGCTCGCTTGCTGGTAAGCGGCCGGTCGCCGCGGGCCATGCCGCATGCTCGCGAGGAGCCAACCCGCGCTGAGCTCCTCCCACTCCCCCATGACGCCGTCACTCCAACCGGCCCGGTAGGTCTGGGCGACCCCGACGCCCGTGCCGAAGAACGGCGTGACGCGCACGCCGCCATACAGGCCGACGCCGGTCGCGACCGAGATCGGCAGGATCTCGATGGAGTCGTGGAGCCGGTCTTGGAAGAACCGGGACTCGACCTGACAAGAAACGGTGACGAGCAAGAGGATCGAGGCGGACAGCAAGTTTCTCATGGCTTCTTCGGTCTCGAGTCGGGCCGCCAAGCGTCAAAGGATCGCGCGCCAGGTCTGGCCGGGGCAGGACTGTCATCGGGGAGAAGCAGAGGGCGAGGAGAAAGGGCTCCGGCGGGGATCGGATCGGGAGCCTTCCGCTTTGCAGACGAGGCGAGCGGGGCGCTTGTTCCCTCGGATTTCCCCTTCGATGGGGGCATGCGGCGCGGATCATCCGCCCGAGACATCGGGGTCTCCTTTCGGTAGGAGCTCGATTCCGGCCTTCCGGATGGCCGCACGAAAGGCGTCCAGCTCCTCGGCGAGGAACGCGTCGACGCGCGCCACATCGTCCGAGACTCTCCGCCTCAGGCGGCCCAGCTCGAGGAGTTGTGCCTCGGTCGGGGCTTCCCAGCTCGAGGTGAGTGAGCCGACGACCCGCAGGATCTCCATGCGCGTCCAGTCACGCCTCTCGATGCCCTTCGCGTCATCCGGTCTGGAGAGAACACTCTCGAGAGTGCGGGTCCTTTCGATGAGGGACTTTGCTTCCCTCACCCGCTCGTCGGGAAGGGGTGAGCGCGCTTCGAGCTTCGAGAGGATGTGCTCGAGATCCTCGCGTGTGTCCCGGAGACGATCGATCGCCTCCGACACCCGGGCCTGCAGCTCACCGACCTCGAGGATTGCGTCCCACTTGGCAGCGCGGTCGGAGGAGGCGATGGTCACCCGGGGATCCGGGAAGACCTGGAGCGCCCCTTTCAACGAGACTCCGCGCAAGCTCACGCTGACGGTGTACGTCCCCGCCGAGACCTCGACACCACCTCTCCCCTCCTCGCCGCGTGGCTCTTGGAACGGCTCGCGCCGAAGGTCCCAGACGACGCGATTGAGCCCGTTCTTCACCGGGACCTCGAGCTCTCTCACGCGCTCTCCAGCTTCGTCCACGATCTCGATCCGCACCTTCTCCGTGCTGCCCATGTCCGCGAACGAGGCAGTGAAGTCGATCCGGGCTCCATAGGCTTCGTTGTCACCGCGGAACTCGGTGTGTCCGGGGAAGCGCGACGCGTCGGTTTGACGGATCGTGTATTGGAGGGCCGGAGCGATCGGGAGCAAGGCGAGCGGCCGGGAGAGCGTCTCGGCGTCCATCTCCCGCCAGGGAGAGATGTCGTCGATGATCCAAGCGGCCCGGCCGTGGGTGCCGATCACCAGGTCGTGCTCCCTGGGATGCACGATGAGCGCCCGCACACCGGCGGTGGGAAAGCCTGAATGATACTTCCACCATTGCTTCCCGCCGTCGAGGGTCACGAAGAGGCCGAGCTCGGTGCCCAGGAACAAGAGGCCTTTGTCGACCGGGTCCTGCTCGATCACGTGCGCGTAGCCCGAGAGCTCGCCGGTGACCAAGGACCGCCAGGTCTGGCCGAAGTCGCCGGTGTGGAACAGGTACGTCTCGCCGTTCGCTCGCCGATGGTCGTCGAGGACGACGAAGGCGCCGGCCGGGTCGTGCTTCGAGGCTTCGATGTGCGGGATCCAGGTGTTCTCCGGCACGCCGGGCAAGCGACCCTCGAGGCTCTCCCAAGTTTCGCCACCATCGCGCGTCAGGTGGAGCCGTCCGTCGTCCGTGCCGGTCCAGATCACTCCCGGCTGGAGCGGGCTGGGAGCGATCGTCAGGATCGTCGTGTGATCCTCGGCGCCGGTCACGTCGATCGTGAGCCCGCCGCTCTCGGCCTGCCGCTGCCACTCGGGCCGGTTCGTCGTCAGGTCGGGGCTCAGGATTCGCCAGGACTCGCCGCGGTCTGGCGAATAGTGGACGAACTGGCTGCCGAAGTAGAGGCCGTCGGCGCGGAAGGGATCGAGCTCGAGCGCCGCGTTCCAGTTGAAGCGCAGCTTCGTGCCGTTCGGATGCACGGGCCGGATGTCTTTGCGCTCTCCGGTATGGAGGCTCCAGCGATGGAGGTAGCCATTCTGGCTCATCGCGTAGCCGACCTGCGAGTCGAGGGGATGGGGCAAGGTCGTGAATCCGTCGCCGAAGCCCACCTCCTGCCAATGGTGATTGCGAATGCCACCGTTCTCCCAGACCGCGCTCGGGCCGCGCCAGGAGCCGTTGTCCTGCAAGCCACCGTAGACGTGGTAGGGTCGATCGTCGTCGACACTCAGATGATAAAACTGCGCCAAGGGAAGGGTGGTCGCGAAGCGCCAGGTGCGGCCGTGGTCCCGGCTGATGGCGATGCCGCCGTCGTTGGCATCGATCAGGAAGCGCCCATCGTCCGGATGGATCCAGAGGGCGTGATGGTCGGGGTGCACTGGATAGAAGGCGAGGAGCGTCTCGAAGGTCTTGCCGCCGTCGTTCGAGACATCGACCTCCCCGTGTAAGTTGTAAACACGATTCGGGTCCTTCGGGTCGACGCGGATGTCGCAGAAGTAGAACGGCCGGGGCGCGATGTTCGGAGCTGCATTGACCGTCTGGAACCGGTGTCCGCCATCGTCCGAGCGCAGCAAGGCACTCTCTTTGGCCTCGACCAAGGCGTAGACGATCTCGGGATTCGAGGGAGCGAACGCGACCGCGCTGCGTCCGAGCTCCCCTTCGGGCAAGCCCTCCTTCGCGCCCAATCGCTGCCAGCTCTCCCCGCCGTCGTCACTGCGAAAGATGCCCGATCCCGAGCCGCCCGAGCGAAAGAAGTGCGGCTCTCGCCGAACGGTCCACATCGTCGCGAACAGTCGATCCGGGTTGCTCGGATTGAGCGCGAGATCCGACGCCGCCGTCGCTGCGTCGACGAAGAGCACGCGCCGCCAGGTGCGCCCGGAGTCTTCGGTCTTGAAGACGCCTCGCTCCTCGTTCTCGCCCCAAGCGGTTCCCGTCGCCGCGACCCATACGGTCCCGCGCTTCTCCGGATGCAGCACGATGCGATGGATGTGCTCGGTGCCGTCCAGGCCGAGGTGCGTGAAGCTACGCCCGCCGTCCCGCGTCACGTAGACGCCGTTACCCACCGAGGCGCTGTTTCGCAGATTGCCTTCGCCCGTGCCGACCCACACGACATCGGGATCGCTCGGATCGATCGCGATCGCACCGATCGACGCGACCGGCTGCTCGTCGAACACCGGCTCGAACGTCAAGCCACCGTCCCGCGAGCGCCAGAGCCCGCCAGTCGCGGCACCGACCCAGATGTGGTTGGGATCGCCCGGAAAGGCCGCGACGGCCGCGACGCGTCCACTCATGCCGGCCGGACCGATGCCACGCACCGGCAGATCGAGCCAATCCGGCTCGACCCGATCCTCGATCGGCTGGATCCAGATGTTGCGGAAGCGCACCGCGTTGCCATGATCCTGGAGCTGGATCGGTCCCGGGTCCTTGGGATCCCCGAACCGTCCCGCGCCCGTGTACGGCACGGTGATGTCGACTTGGTCATGCACGAGGACGCCGTTCCACCAAACCGAGATCCGAGGATGCTCGGTGCGCCGACCGTCCTCACCGAAGCGCGGCGCCCGGAAGACGATGTCGTACGTCTGCCACTCGCCCGGAGGCTTCGCCAGATTCTGATCGGGTGCCTTGAATCGGTAGATCGACGCACAGTCGTTCTTCGCCAGCTCGGGCTTGCCATACGAGTCGAGGATCTGCACCTCGTAGCGCCCTTGGAGGTACAAGCCGCTGTTGCCACGGCTCTGCCCCTCCGCCGCGGCGCTGCTCTTTGGGATCGCGAACTCGACGTGCAGGCGGAAGTCCTGGAAGTGCTGCCGAGTGAACAGCGAGCCCTTGCCCGGCCCGACGACGAGCTCACCGCTCTCGATCGGCCAATTCACCTCGTAGCTGTCCTGGTGTCGCCACGACTCGAGCGATGTGCCGTCGAATAGCGGGATGAACGGCTCTTCGGCGGTGATCGCCGAAGTGCCCGCCCCGGTCAGGATCCAGGCGAGTGCGACACGGATCGGCAGCGAATGTCCCAAGGGAGCTCCTCCAGTGGTGCGCGGTCGATTGGCCCTCCGCCGCGAATGATACGCGAGGAGCACTGGAGGAGACAGGGAAAGAGCGAGAGCGCTCGCGACCGATCAGAGTGAGCTGGCGAGTCGAATACCCGAGAACTGCCAGCGCTGATGCGGATAGAAGAAGTTGCGATACGTCGGGCGCATGTGCGATTGCGGCGTCACGCACGCGCCGCCTCGCAGTACCTGCTGGCTGCACATGAACTTGCCGTTGTACTCGCCAAGCGCCCCCTCGAAGGCGCGATATCCGGGATAGGCCGCGTAGCTGCTCGACGTCCATTCCCAGACGTCGCCGAACATCTGGCTCGGGCCGTCGGGACGCCGCGGTCCGCTCGGGAGAGGATGAAGCGCCTGCTTCTCCACGAAGTTGCCCTCGAGCGGAAGCTCCCGTGCGACGATCTCCCATTCGGCCTCGAGCGGCAAGCGCGCGCCGGCCCAAGTCGCGAAGGCGTCTGCCTCGTAGTAGCTCACGTGGCAGACGGGCTCGGCCGCTTCGATGGGCCGTGGTCCCGCGAGCGTGTAGACCGACCAGTCGGGCCCTTCATCGAACCAGTACAAGGGCGCGCGCCAGCCTTCGCGGTTCTTGGTGGTCCAGCCATCCGACAGCCAGAGCTCGGGTCGCTCGTATCCCCCGTCGGCCATGAACGCCTGATAGTCCTCGGCGGTGACGAGCTGGCTGGCGAGTCGGAAGGGGCGGAGGAGGACGTCGTGCCTCGGCGACTCATTGTCGTATGAGAAGCCGCTGCCTTCGAAGCCGATGGCGACCCGGCCCCCTTCGTACTCGAACCAGGAGCGCCCGTCGGGAGCGATCTGCGGACGTACCGGCGCCTCCCGAAGATACGACGGACGCAGGGGATTCGTCCCCAAGACGTGCTTGATGTCCATCAGGAGCAGCTCTTGATGCTGCTGCTCGTGATGAAGGCCGACCTCGAAGAGGAGCGCGACGCGATCGAGCGCTGCGCTGTCGGCCGTCCTCACGAAGGCATCGATGCCGCGATCGACGTGCCGGCGATAGTCGAAGATCTGCGCGACGGTGGGCCGACTCAGGTGGCCGCGCCGAGGCCTCGGATACTGCTCGCCGACCGTATCGTAGTACGAGTTGAAGAGGACCTCGAAGTCGGGATGGTACGGCTGATAACCGGGGACTTCCGGCTTGAGGATGAACGTCTCGAAGAACCAGCTCACATGGGCGAGGTGCCACTTGGTCGGGCTGACGTCGTCCATCGATTGCACGACATAGTCTTCGGTCTCGAGAGGCTCACAGAGGCTCTCGGTCCATTGGCGAACTCGACGGTACTCGGAGAGGGGATCGGCGGAGATCGTCACGTCGTCCTCGGCTTCAATCGGCGAGCAGCACGAGAAGGCCGCTCCAATGTGCTCTGGTCATGGCATCGTCCAACGAAGAGTTTCGCTCGGCGCTCGTCGAGAAGTGGTTTCGCCGGCGGTGGCGCCCAACCTAAGCCATCCCTTCGAGGTCGGCAAGCCGAACTGCGTTCGGTCGAATCGCTCGCCATCGGCCGGACGCCCGACAAGGACCTCTTGATGGCCATCACTTCGGATGG
This sequence comes from Planctomycetota bacterium, assembly GCA_040219065.1. Lineage (GTDB taxonomy): Bacteria > Planctomycetota > OFTM77 > OFTM77 > OFTM77 > OFTM77. Next base: position 892 of record JAVJTD010000083.1, on the reverse strand, counting down.
CAGGCTCTGGACGACAGCTCACGTGATGCCTTTGACATCACCCACCGGCAGTCGAGAGGCGCTGCAGCGGATCGAATCCGTCACGCTCGACTCGTGGAAACGACCCAAGGGCGCCTCTGATGATGAGGAGGCGACATGAGTCGTTCCACAGAGAGCCGGCATCTGGGTCGCATCCAGGGACTGTGGCGCTACCCGGTCAAATCGATGGGCGCCGAAGCCCTCGAGCAAGTCGACGTGACCTGGTTCGGGCTCGCCGGCGATCGCCGCTGGGCCTTCGTTCGCGACGAGGCCACGTCGAGCGACTTTCCGTGGCTCACGATCCGTGAGCGCCCCGACATGGCACTTTACCGGCCGTCCTTCGAGGAGACAGGGAAACCGGATCAGTCGGCCACGAGCGTGCGCACGCCGTCAGGCACGGTCATGGATGTCACGGACGAGCGACTGAGCGCCGAGCTGTATCCGCGCGGAGCCCGGTTGATCCGGCAGAACCGCGGAGTCTTCGACACGTTCCCCCTGTCACTCATCTCCACTCAGACCATCGCACGGCTAGGTAAAGTGGTCGGGGCAGAGCTCGACGTCATGCGGTTCCGGCCGAACTTCCTGGTGGAGGTGAGTGACGAGACACCCTTCGCCGAGGACGGCTGGGTCGGAAGCGTGCTGCAGATCGGGGAGCTGCGCATGCGCGTCGACAAGCGAGACGGCCGCTGCGTCGTCATCACGGTGGACCCGCTGACGACCGAGCGCAACCCCGATGTATTGCGCGCTGTCGCCCAAGAGCGCCAAGGCTGCCTCGGCGTCTACGGCTCCGTCGTGAAGCCCGGGAAGGTGGCCTTGAATGATCAGGTGAACACATGAACACATGAACACAGGGACACCCAAGCACCCAGTCACC
>JAVJTD010000262.1:0-7664 GCA_040219065.1 Planctomycetota bacterium | reverse complement strand
CGATCAAGTAGCGCAAGGTGTGCAGTACCCAAGTTCCTTTGAAGTAGATGTCGCCGTTGTAGATCTCGCTCGACGACAACGTCTCGCGCGATGCCAGGGGCTGCCGGTTCGTCATCCGCTGCCGCACGCTCTTCATGTAGGCGTGGTAGCGATCCTTGCTCTGCCGCGACTCTAGATACAAGGGCTGCATGTACGACCCGAAGCCCTCATGGAGCCACATGTCGCTCCACTGCGCATTGGTGACCAAGTTGCCCCACCACTCGTGTGAGAGCTCGTGATGGTGCAGCGCGTCGAAGCCCCAGTCCTGTCCGCCAGTCATCGCTCCATTGTCGAATCGCGCTCCATAGGCGATGATACTTTGATGCTCCATGCCCAGGTGCGGCGTCTCGGCGACACCGTACTTGTCGATCCGGAACGGATAGGGCCCGAGCAGCTCCTCGTGGAACCTTACATGGTCGAGGATCTCCTCGAAGAGCACCTTGCCCTTTTCCAGATGCTCGGGCAGTACCCAGAAGAAAACCGGGAACGTCTCACCGCTGACGCTCTCGAGCTCGCCTTCGATGACCTCGTAGGGCGCGATGTTCAGTGCGACGGCGTACGCGTTGATCGGCGTCGACACTCCCCAATGATAGGTCCTCTTGCCGTCCGCCTCGTCGACGCCGAGCAGACGGCCATTGCAGGCTGCCACCAAGGGCTCGGGCACCGTCACGTGAATGCCCATCGCCTCCGGCTCGTCCGAGACGTGATCCTTGACCGGCCACCAGATGTCGGCGCCTTCCCCCTGACAGGTCGTCGCAATCCAATGCTCGCCCGACGGCGTCTTCGCCCAGGTGACGCCACCATCCCAGGGGGCGTTCTTGGCCACTCTCGGCTTGCCGCCGTATCGAATGCGCATCGAGAGGCGATCCTCGGGCTGGAACGTCCGCCCCAGATCGATCCAGATGCGCCCGCCACGACGTTCGAACGGTCGCTCATGGGCAGCGCTCTCCTCATCGATCCAGAGCGCCGCTTCGACCTCGAGCTCCGGGGCGAGGTCGACGACGAAGTGCGTCAGTGGACCGCCGAGCGAGGCTTCGATGCCGACGGTGCCACGGATGGCGCGCTCCTCGGGAAAAACCTCGATGTCGAGATCGTAGAACAGCACGTCGTAGGACGCCTGCTCGGGGATCAGCACGCCCCCCGAGTCGTAGGGATCGTGGTCGTCCGCCGAACCGGCCGGGAACAGAGGCGCGTCCTGCTGTGCGACCAGCGGCACCGGGGCCGCCGCCGAAGCCGGATCGTTCACCGCACAGCCGAGCAAGCATCCCGCCACCCAAATCGGATGGCCCAGTCGTTGGAGTCTGTTCATGAGACAGAGAATACCGAATCCGGTCGGAGATCCGCCAGGCGCCTTCTTCGATCCGATCTTCTTCACCGACTGCTCCGCAATCGGCCGAAAAGCCCCATCTGGCGGCTTCCCTCGTCTGGCAGGGCCCTGCTAGACTCGAAGGTCAAAGCTGCCCGCCTCTCTCGGGAAAAGATCAATGGCCCCCACATTCGGCGCCATTCGGCCCATCCCCTGGAAGCCGAATCGCGCATGCGAAGCCGTGGTGCTTCGTGACCTGTTCTTGCTCATCGACCTCGGACCCGCGAGCCGGATGCTCCTCCTTCCGGATGCGCATGACACGTTGACCTCCGGCACGGCCTCACCTGCCGAGATCTCGCTCTTCCTGCATCAGAGCCCGCTCAGCTTGGGCTGGCGTTGGTCCTTGATGTCGAAGGCCGAGATCGGTCTCCGCGGTCGCTGGTCGAGGAGCCGCAAGGTCGAGGCGACCCTCTTGCTGCGTCATGCCCACTTCGGAGACCTCGTGCTCCACCTGCCCGAGTCTACCGATTGGCGCCGTGTCGCCGCGGTGCTGCGACGCCGACTGGGCAAGCGACTCGTCATCGATCCGCGCCTTTTGGCTCGCCGGTCCCTCGACGCTCCCAGTGCTTCTCTCCGAGCCTCCTCTCGTGCAAGCGATGCGTGATCCGGCCGGGTCGTCGTTGAATCGGAAAGTCGCGCTCCGAGGAACTTTCGCCGCGCGAGACTTTCTTGCTTTACGGCGAGGGAACCAGCTCGGTCGAATTCGGCATGCCTCGCCAACTCGATCCGCCCATGGTCCTTTCCGACGAGTCGCTCGAAGATGATCCCCTCGTTCCCCGCCATTCGCCATTTCGCCTGGAAGCCCGACCGCGGCTGTGAAGTCCTGACTCTCCCCACTTCACTGATCCTCTACGACATCGGACCGAGCTGGATCTCGTCCCATGAGCATGTCGCTGGTCTCCGGAGCTGGCTGGCCGGAGACATCTCGCCGGAGCACGCCCGTGGGCTGCTCGAACAACGCCCGAGGAGCGAGGAGATCGCACTCGAAGCTCTGACCGCCGTCACGATCGATCCCCCGACCCTCTGGCAGAGGTTGGGAATGGGTGGAGGCTCGCCGGTGGCACTCTTGGAGCTCCACCACTCAGACTCTCGCCTCCGGCTCCTCCTGCGCACGACCGCGGACGTCACACGCGCAGCCAACTTGCTCTCGGCGAATCTCGGCGAGCGACTTCGGGTCGACCGCACGTTCCGCTGGAATCCGGCGGCAGCCGCTCCGCTCCAGTCGGCATCGCGCCTCGACGAGCAGCTCGACGAATGGCGCGACCTCTTCTGGGTCGACTGGCGCGCCGAAGACAGCGAGATCGTCACCGATTGCGAGGCGATCCTCCAGACGAGCTCTCTGCGGTGTGACGTCAACGAAAGCGATGGCGACGCGGTGATGACGATCCACTTCGGTGACCGCCAACTTCGGGTCCCTCTCCAAGGAGACCTCGGCGACCGCAAGCGCACCCTTCTGGCCCTCGAGAAGGTCCTCGACGACCAATTCGTGCTTCGCGTCGTTCGACCGACCACATCGAGCGACACGGTCGCGATCCTCGCCGTGAGCCCGGCCCGCTGGCAGGAGATCTTGCACGGCCAGGGCGAGCTGGCGCCCGAGCACTTCGGTCCGCTCGCCGAGTATCCCTCCCCGATACCAGGCTGAGCACTCAGAAAGAGGCCCTGCTGCAAGATCACCGCTCCTTCCGCCGTAGCCCTAGTGACAGGCTCGACAGGTAGTCGGCCTCCGAGATGGCTCGTGCGAAAGGAACGGAACGATGAATCGACGATCGCTCGCCCCTTGGCTCGTCTTGGGACTCGCCTCTTGGGCCGGTGCCGCGATTGCCCAAGAGAAGGTCTATGTCGCGGACAAGGCCGGCAAGATCTGGAGATACGATTACGACGGCACGGGCAAGCTCGAAGTCGAGACCGCGACGGGCACCGGCGTCGCCTTCAATCCCCTGACCGAAGAGATCTACTGGGGTAAGCCGCTCAATGGCTTGCCGACCGTCTATCGCTCGAACGCCGACGGCACCGGCTCGCCGACTCACATCACGACGGTCAACGACGTGACCATCTGGGCGACGCACGTGGATCCGGTCGAGCGCTACGTCTACTGGACAGCGCTCAACGACTGCAAGATCCGGCGAGCCGACATCGACACGGGCATCACCCAGCTCCTGAGATCCGGTAGCAACTCCTGCTCGTCGGCACTCGAGCTCGACCTGCGCCCGAGTCAGCGCAAGCTGTACTGGGCCGACAACGGAAGTGTGTTCCGAGCAGATCTCGACGGGAGCAATGCCGTGAGCGTGGCCGGCTTCGGGACCATCGTCCGCGGCGTGGCCGTGGATCCGGTGAACGACCACATCTACGCCGTCGGACTCAACGCGAGCAAGTTCGTTCCGGACACGCACTGGATCAAGCGTTGCAACCTCGATGGCACCGGCCTGACCACGATCCTGATCTCGGAGCCGGGCTTCGGCGGAGACGTCGGCTACGACGCCCACGGGATCGCGGTCGATGCCGAGGCTGGCTACATCTTCTGGACCTCGGATCGCGCTGGATTCCGGAGAGCGAACCTCGACGGGTCGAATCCGGTGCTGTTCGACTCGATCGCGTGCCGAGGCATCGACCTCGACATGCGGCGGGACTGCAATGGCAACGGGATTCCCGACGACGAGGAGAACGACTGCAACTGCAATGGAATCGACGACCTCGCCGAGATCGCGGCCGATCCGTCGCTCGACTGCAATTCGAATGGCCTGATCGACGAATGCGAAGGCATCGTGAGTGACTGGGTGGGTCCCGGCTCGTTCACCGATGCGGCGCGCTGGACCGGCGGTCTACCCCACGGACGCATGGCCCGCGTGCGCAGCACGAATCTGGCAAACCATGCGGATGGAACGATCGTCCCTCTGTGCGGTCTGCTCGTCGAAGGGCAAGGAGGCAGTCAGCAGAGGCTCCAGATCGGCCCGGTGTCCTCCATCGACGCCGATCACGGCTGGATCCGAAGTGATGGCATCGTTCGCCTGACCGGAGGGATCCTCGATGGTTCGATCGAGGTCGAGGCTGGCGGCCGGATCGACGGCGAAGGAGAGGTCCACGCTGACCTCGTGAATCGTGGGCGAGTCGAGGCCGACGTGCCAACCTCGATCCTCGATCTCTACGGGGCGATCGACAACACGGGCGGCGTCCTGGCTGCCAGTCAACCGGTGGCCATTCTCGAAGTTCGTCCGCCCAATCTGACCGTGCCCGGCCGCGTCGAGGCGATCAATGACGGCACGGTGAGCTTTACCGGTACCGCCACGATCTCGGGTACCGCGAGCATCGTCGACGGATTCATCGACTCGGACCTGGACTTCACCAACGCCAGTCGAATCGACTTTGCCAGTGGATCGAGTCCCGGCGATGCGGCGGTCCTTCGAAGTGTCTCCGGTGACGTGATCAACGATGGAGTGATGTGCGTGAACGCCGGCACCGCCGAGATCCGAGGCAACAGCTTCTTTCACCTCGCCGGTAGTCACATCGACATCGCGCCGGGCGCCCAGCTCACCTTCAATGCGAGCCCGTATTGGCACGGATCGATCAACTACTTCACAACCTGTCCGCCGATGCCCGTGTCGAACGAGCCTAGCCGCGTCACGGTACTCTTCGACCTGCACATCGAGGAAGGGGCCCACGTCCAGGCCGGCGCCGGCATTCTCGCCCTCGCCGGAGATCTCGACATCAAGACCACCCGCGTCGACCGACTCGAGCTCCAGAACGCTCGCGTGGACTTGGTCGGTTTCGCTCAGGAGATCGAGGTCGTCTCGGAGAACCTCGGCAAGCTCACCTCAAACCGTCGCCCTGGCAATATCGGGCACCTCCACCTCGGTCCGATTCCGACGCAGGTCAAGCTCGTCGACCGTCACGACAACTCGCCCGGCGCCGGCCAGGAAGTCCTCTACGCCCACGAGCTCGTCCTCGAGCCCGGCACGCGCCTCGATCTCGCGGGTCACGTCCTCTATTACGGCGACGCCCAGATCCCCGACATCAACAATCAGGTGATCGACTCGGTCGGCGGCGGTGCCTTGGTGCGCCTCGCGTCTCCGACCGGCGGCAACAACGGGCTAGGTCAGGGCGGAAAGCACAACACCCAGATCCACGCTCCGCGCAAGAAGTGAGTGGCGTCGATCTCACGGATCTCGTTGGGCGCCCCGGTCGGCAGGTGACCGGGGCGCCATTCCTCCGCCGGTATCTAATCGGTCCGAAGTCCCGTTACGCGAGTTTTACTTGCTTGGCCAAGACGCACGCGTAGCCTGGGCTCCGGTTCCACAAGCCGATTGGAGACAACATGATCCCCCTTGCCCAAGCTTGCCTGTTGGCCATTCTCGGTGTGCTCCCGTTCCAAGGCTCGGACGTTCGGGTCACGACTCGGGACGGTGAAGTGATCGACGGCACGGTGTCCGTGAGTCGCTGGCAGGTCCGCGTGGATCGCCGCACGAACCGGATCGACTCCGACGAGATCGCCTCGATCGAGCTCGGCGATCCGGACGTGATCCGCAAGCGCGACGGCGAGGAGGTTCGCGGTGAGCTGCGACTGAGCAGCCTCCGCGTCAAGTTGGAGAAGGGCTCGCGCAGCCTGAAGCGAGACGAGATCGCCACGATCGAACTGGTCTCGGCCGGAGGCGGCGAGGCGGGCGGCTTCACGGGGCGGTGGTCGGGCTCCTTCGGTCCGATGCGCCTCGAGCAGAAGGGCGATCGCGTCCAGGGCACCTACGGCTTCGACGACGAGTTCACCCTCGAAGGCAGCGTAAAGGGCAATCGTCTCGAGTTCACGTACCGAGAGCCGAATGTCACGGGCAAGGGCTGGTTCGAGATGTGGGAAGACAGCGACACCTTCGCCGGCGAGTTCCAGGCTGATGGGCAGTCCCGAAGCCAAACGTGGAGCGCTTATCGCATCCAGCACCGCCTGGCGAAGCCGGTCCCTGGCGAAATGACCGAGGGGCAGTCGACCAGCTACCTCAATTACCATCTGCGTGTGCCCAAGGGCTTCGACGGCCGGCGCACCTACCCGGCGATCGCGTTCTTTCATGGCTCGAACATGAGCTCGAGGGGATACGTCGCGACCATCGCTCGGAACTGGCCGAAGCTGGCCGAGGACTACATTCTGATCGGCTTCGACGGCGAGCGTCTGAGCTCGGCCGCCCGTCCGGACGCGCGCGCCTACAATGCGACCTACGTCAACTTCAGCGGTCACGAGAAGTGGCACAAGTGGGCGTATCGCCAAACACCGGCGCTCGCGGCCGAGGCCCTCGACGAGCTGAGAGAAGCGCTTCCGATCGAGCACTACTTCATCGGCGGCCACTCGCAAGGCGGCTTCCTGACCTTCGCGATCGCGATGTTCTACCCCGAGAAGATCGCCGGTGCGTTTCCGATGTCGGGCAATCTGCTCGTCCAGTGCGAGCCCGACAACTTCGAGGATGGAAAGGAGCGCGCCGCCCAGAGACGGATCCCGATCGCGATCGTTCACGGACAGCGTGACACCGTCGTCGACTTCAGCAGCGCGCAGTACTGCTACGAGCGCTTTCAAGACGGCGGCTTCCCCATGCTGCAGCTCTTCGCGCCAAAGAACGTCGCGCACGTGTTCGATCACTTGCCGGTCGAGGACGCCGTCCGCTGGCTCGAGAAGATGAGCGCGACCGATCCCGAAGAGCTGGTCTCCTTCGCTCAGGAGCGTGAGCGGGCCGGAGAGTATCGGGACGCGCTCGCGGCACTGCAGCGGGCTCGCGACGCCGGAGCTGAAGGTGGCGTGAAGCGTGCGCTCGATGGCATGGAAGAGGACATCGACGAGAAGGCAAAGCCCATCGCCGAGAAGGTCCTCGCCGCGATGAAGGACGACCCGAGCGGCGACTGGGCGGCTGATTTCTGGGAGCTTCGCCGGCAGTTCGCGCTCGCACCATCGGCCCAGAGCTGCCTGGCGACCTACGACAAGATCCGCGAGAAGCAAGCGGACGCGGCCGACAAGCTCTTCAACGCCGCCCGCAACGAGAAGGACGACGGCGCTCGGCAGGCGAAATACAAAGAGCTGCTGGCGAAGTACCCCGCCTCGAAGTGGATCCCTCTCGTCCAACGCTGGGTCGCACAGTAAGTGGGATATCCGTTCCCGGCACAGATGGCCCACTTTCAAGAGTGGGCCATTTGTGCCGGGAACAGACTGCCGGGAGCTTCGCCGGCAGTTCGCGCTCGCACCATCGGCCCAGAGCTGCCTGGCGACCTACGACAAGATCCGCGAGAAGCAAGC
>JAVJTD010000073.1:0-16989 GCA_040219065.1 Planctomycetota bacterium | reverse complement strand
GGTGCTTGGGTGGCTGGGTGGCTGGGGGGCTGGGGGTCCGCGTTGTCACGCTCACCAGGTGACCACGCCACCTGGTCACCTGGTCACCACGTCACCACGTCACCAAAGCACCAAGGCACCCTGGCCCGCTCAGAGGTCCTCGGGGATGATGAGCTCGGCGCCGCTGCTGGTGCCGGTCGGGTCGCTGTCGACGATGATCCTCGGGGTGATGATGTAGACGAGCTCGGTGTTCCTCAGGGACGACGATCGCCTACGGAAGAGGTATCCGAGGATTGGGATGTCGCCCAGGATCGGGACCTTGGTCTCGTTCTCGGCCTGGGTCTTGGTGATCAGGCCACCGATGATCGTGGTTTGCCCGTCCCGGATGTGCATGTCGGTGTTGGCTTCTCGCTTGTTGATGATCGGGTTCGAGATGCCGTTGGGGCCGGGGTCGGTGAAGCCGGTGATGTTGGAGACGCTGGCTTGGATCTTCAGGTGGATCGTGTCGGTGCCGACGATCTTCGGGGTGACCGAGAGAGTGATGCCTGCTTCCTCGAAGTCGACCGAGACGGCGAAGTTGCCGTTCTGTTGAAAGTTCTTGACGGTTTGAACCGGCACGCGATCAACCGCCGTGATCTTGGCTTCAGTACCGTTGAGCACCGCGATTCGCGGGTTGCTCAGGACCTCGGTGTCGCTCCGCGTCTGGAGCGCCTGCATGATCGTCTCGACCTCGAGCTCGTCGTGGATCGCCTTGAAGAAGATCTGGCTCCCGATGAACGGGGTGTTCTGGTTCTGCGAGGCGACGAACTGCTCGGTCGGGTAGTTGTTGAGGTTGCGATCGAAGAGCGTCTTCTCGTCGGAGGGGTTCTCGATGAGGTTCGTCGACGCGCCGATCGAGAAGCCGTCTTCGGAGCTGATCTCCAATATCCTCGCCTGAATCTCGATCTGAGGCACCCTCGCGAAGACCTGATCGATGAAGTTCTCCGCCTCGCCGATGAGCCCTTCCGGCCCTCTCAGCATGAGGATCTGGTTGTTGGGCATGCTGGAGGGCAGCTTGACGAGGTTGGGCCCATCGAATGCCTGCGGGAAGGCTCCTTTGAGGGCGCCCTCGAGGTGGGCGATCATCGCGGCTTCGACGAAGTAGAAGCGCGAGATCGTGTCGTCGGCATTGACGACGGTGTGAGTGCCGGCGAGCCGGCGAGTGCTGAGAGTGGGAAGCTCGGCGCCGCCGGGGGTCTCGGCTCCGAGTTGGGGGACGGGAACGCGGTTGTCACCTTCGACCGTGATCTCGACGCGGTCTCGAAGAGATCCTCCGAGCTCGGTCGTGACACACCCACCGCAGAGGGCCACGAGAGTGAGCCCCGTCCAGATTCGCCGTCCGCTCTGCATGAGCGATCACCTCCTCGAGGCATCCGCCGGATTCGGTCCGGCGTCCGTGCCTCCACTTCTCAGTCGGCGGCCTGCAGGATCTTCTTGACCTCTAATTCCCACACCCGGACCGGCCGAGATAAAAGAAAACTCCCACCTTCCGCTCTAGCGTGCCTCGCCCTGCGCGCTAGCCCCGACTCGGAGGGTGGGAGTCTTCGATTTTTCGTGTCTCGCTCGTGGGTGCTCGAAAGTCGCCTTAATCGATCGCGTCGCCCGACTCGACGAGCTCGATGCACTCGGCCGTCAGGTTGGGAAACTCCTCGGCCCCTTTGAGGCTGCCGACTTCGGCGACCAGATCGTAGCCACCGTTCTCGGCCACCTTCTTGACCACTCGCTTGAAGACCTTGTTGGCCTTTTCGAGGAGAGTCCAATACCGGGGGTCGTTCTTGTCGAGCCCTTCTTCCTTGATCTGCTTGTACGCGGGGATCTCGTCGAAGATCTTCTTGGCCGAGATCACCGCGGGCCGGGAGAAGTTGTCCGGGTCGCCGAAATACACCTTCTTCTTGTCGACGACTTGGACGTCGTCGGGGGTCGTCTCGGCGGCGCACACGCCAGCCAGCCCCGCGATCATCGCGAAGGCCAGCAAAAGCGGAATGGCGTGAACACAGGAACGCATCGGAAACTCCTCTCGGGGTTATGGCGGCTCTCGGGACTCGGTCGAAAACCGCGCCAACCGAGGGACAGCGTTAACAAGGCTTGTGCCAATGGAGCGAATCAGGCTTTCCTGAGCTTTCGGTCAACCGACCTGCACCCCTTGAAACAAAAGAGTTAGATCATCGGGATCTTTTTTCCGCCTCTCCGGATGGCGGAATAATTCCGCCACCGACAGACGGCTAATTCCGCCATTTAACCGACGAGTATCCGCCATTGGTGGCAATGGCGGAAGGGCACTTTCAGGCAGGTTCGGCGGTAAACTGTTGAAGCTGAATCACTTCTAAACGCCACGAACCGATCGGAGCACGGTCAAACTGGCTCAAAGCCCAACCCGGCAACGACTTAAGAAGTAGATCGAGAAGATCTCGGAGGTTCTCGAGGCCAGCGAGAGCGATTCGGTAGCTGCCGCCTCGGCCCGAGCTCCCGTGGCTACGAAGATCCTTCAATGCAAGGCCGTTGATCCGAGCGCCTTGCGCGATGCGGCGCTCCTGGCCGTCGCCCTAGTCCTCGGCTTCGACGTCAGAGCCGGCGAGGACGTAGTAGGCGCCTTTGCGCTGTCCTCTCTTCACCAGGTAGTGACGGCGAACGAGGTCCATGATGTCTCGGAGGCCCGTACGCTCGGAGATGCCCTCTCTCTCGACGTACTCGCGGTTGGTGATTCGGCCCGCGGCGGTAAGATACTCCAGCAAGCGCACTTGCCTCGGATTGAGGCCTGACAGGTCCTCGGTCGGCAAGCTCTGGCGTGCGGCCTGTGCCGGAGTCCTCATCTGGGAACCTGCGGTCGGCTTCGAGGGACGGCTCACCCCACTCCTCGTCAACGGAGGCGGAGCGGTCGCCGCCAACTGACGTGGCCCGGGCTCGAGAATCAGGTGCTCTGGTTGGACGATGTCGCCATCGGCGAGGACCATGGCTCGCTGCATGACGTTCTTGAGCTCGCGCACGTTGCCGGGCCACTCGTGGTGGAAGAGCCGATCCATGGCGCGCGGGGAGATCGAGCGCACGGGCTTCTTGGGATTCTCTTGGTTGAACTGCTCCCGAAACAGGCGCACCAGAGCCGGAATCTCGTCACGGCGCTCGCGCAGCGGAGGCACGACCAGGGAGACGACCCTCAACCGGTAGTAGAGATCTTCACGGAAGCCGCCCGTCTGGATCGCCTCCACCAGATTCCGGTTCGTCGCGGCGATGATGCGGACGTCGACGTCGATGGTTTCATTGCCCCCCAACCGCTCGAACTGCCGCTCCTGCAACACTCTGAGGAGCTTGACTTGCGTCGCCGCCGAGATCTCCCCGATCTCGTCGAGGAAGAGCGTGCCGCGATTCGCCATCTCGAAACGGCCGATGCGCCTCTCGGCCGCGCCGGTGAAGGCGCCCTTCTCGTATCCGAAGAGCTCGCTCTCGAGCAGCGTTTCTGGGAAGGCGGCACAGTTCACTCGAATCAGCGGCATCTGGGCTCGCTCACTGAGCTGATGGATGAGCTCTGCGAGGACCTCCTTCCCCACACCCGTCTCACCTTCGATCAACACGCTGATGTTGCTCGGAGCGATACGCTCGCAGGTGTGGAGCAGCTCGGTCATCTTGGGCGATTCGAAGATCGCGCCCAGCCGGCGGAGGCGATCCCGGCTCTTGCCGGCTTCTTCTCCGCCTGCCGTGGCTCCACCTCCCCCGTCCTCGCCGGCCTTCTCCTCCGGCCGAGCGGGCTCCATCAGCCTCTGATCGAGGCAGGCGAGGACGAACTCCTTGCTCGCTCCGTCCTCGGGGTAGGAGGCCGAGCCGACGGAGATCACGAGAGCCTCTTTGCCGGGCGCCTTGACCTGCGCTCGGATCGCTTCGGAGATGACCCGCGCCAAGCGCCTCGCCGCACCGGGAGCCGTCTCGGGGAGCATCACTTCGTATTCGCCGCGCCCGCTCGTCGCCATCAGGTGCAGCCTGCGAATCGTGCTTCGGATCACATCGAGGACGTTCAAGACCAACGCGCGCCAACGCTCACCGCCGAGCACCCTCTCGAGCCGCGCGGCCTCGTCGAGGGAGATCTTCAGGACGCTCAGTGGCCTCTCGTTCTCCGACGCCCGATCGAGCTCCTCGGCCAGCCGGGACTCGAAGTAGGCGTGCGTGTACAGCCCGGTCCGTGGGTCGATGATCGCCAGCCGATAGAGGCGAGCATTGTCGAGTGCGACGGCGACCTGGGACGCGGTGGCGGCGAGGAAGTTGTGGTCGGGCTCCGGTCGATCCCCGACCGCATCGAAGCCGATGAGGATCATGCCGTGCGTCGGTCCGCTCAAGGGCAAGGGCAGCAGCACCAGCCGCTCGATCTTCTTGATCCAGTTGCCGACGCGGCCGAGCTGGTCGGAAACGCGCTCGAGCGCGTGAGCCTCACCCAGGATGCGCGGCTCGAGAGACTCCCGAAGCAGGGCGAGCACTCGCTCGTCGTTTCTCGGGAGCTCGCGGTGCTTGAGACCTTGGCGCTCGCTCCAGTCGTAGGCCTCGGGCTCTTCTCCGTGACGGAGCCAGAGGAGAATCTGGATGCGGGTCGGCTCGAGGCGTCCGACGAGGAAGTCGACCGCGACCTCGACGATCTCGCGGCGATCGAGGTGACGGGCGAGGTCCTTCATGCCTCGATTGAGGCTGGAGAGGTCCCGAACGCGGTCGTCGAGCGAGGCCGTCATGAAGTTGAAGGTTCGGGCGAGGCGGCCGATCTCGTCGGAGGAGTCTTCGCGGACGCGGATGTTGAGGTTGCCGCGGCTGACCTCCTGGGCGCCCTTCTCCAGCCTGAGCAAGGGGCGCGTGAGGCGGTCGGTCATGACCGAGGCGACCGTCACGGCGACCAACACCGCGAACAACCCAGCGACGAGGAAGAAGTCTCGAACCGGTACCTCGGCGACGAGCAGCTCCAACCGCATGGGCTCCAACGGCACCTGGGACGCGAGCACGCCGACGGGCTCGCCGGAGACGCGCTCGATCAGCTCGTAGGCGACGACCATCTCGCCTTCGAGGTCGAGGCGCACCGCCGGTCCGCCTTGCACGGCGAGCTCGCCGATGGCGTGGCGCGCTTCGCGCGAGATCTCCGGCAGTTCCGTCTCATTCTCGAGCATCCGCGAGTCCGCCGCGGGAAATCCGCGCACCGAGTACAAGACCGCGCGTCCGGTCGTCTCGCCCTCGTCTGGCCAGAGCTCGGCGAGCTCTCGGCCGTCGATCGGGAGGACGATCGCCAGCCGGAGCCACTCCCCGTCCTCCTCGTGACGCCCGAGGATGAAGGAGCGTCCCCAGCGCCGGTAGATGCCCGGCTGCCGGAGCTCGAACATCGGCGTCGCCGACGGTCCTTCGGGCGGCACGAAGAACTGCTCGCGGCCGCTTCCACCCCGCCCATCCTCGACGGCGACCCACGGCATCGGGTGATCGACGCCGAGTCGATCCTTGAAGAAGCTCTCGAAGAGATCCTCCATCTCGCCACGAGCCATCATCTCGAAGAGGGGTCTGGGATCGGCGGGCCTCTCGATGAGCTCACGGACGAGCACTTCCCAGCAGCCGTCGGCGAGCTCTTGGACGAAGGCCTCGCGTCGCACGAGGCGATCCTGCATAGCGACGAGCGACTTCTCGGCCTGCCCCATGAGCTCCTTGCGGTGATTCGACTCGAGGAGGTTCGCCAGGACGACGAACGAGACGAGGACCGGCACGAGCGAGGTCAGGGTGAATGCGGCGAGGAGCTTGATGCGGAGCTGCCTCAGCCGCGTGAGGGCTGCCGAGACCTTCAGGATGAGGAAGGGCACCGCGAGGAGCAACAGCCCCAACCCGGCCCAATTGCGGACCCGCTCGAGCCAAGCGCTGGGCTTGGCGATGGTGTAGAGGCCGACAGCATTCTGTCCGTCACGGCCTTCGCCGACACGCACGATCGTCTCGAACAGCTCTTCGCCGCCCAGCTCCCGGAGGCGGACGCTTTGACCGGACTCACCGGCGAACGCGGCTTCATCGTCGGGAGGTGAGCTGCCTTCGAGGTCCCTCTGTCGCCTTGGCTCGAAGGTCGAGCAGACGAGGCGGTCGCTCAGGAACACCGAGAAGTGTGTGGCTCCCGGCTCGGCGAGGATGCCGGATCGCAGCCGAATGCGCTCCCCTTCGACCTCGAGGAGCTCCGAGCTCGGGACGTCGGCTCGCGTCTCGGGACGCCCGAGTGTGAGCGCGGCGAGACGGAGCGAGCTGGACTCCCCCTTGGCCGTCCATTGGATCCGAAGGGACTCGAGCGGCGCCATCGCCAGCGGGATCTCGACGATGCTGAATCGGTGGAGCCCGTCGTCCTCTCGCCACTCATAGGCGATGGGTGATTCGCTCGAGATGTCCGGCCGTCCCGGGTCGAGTCGCTCCTCGACGACGTGTGTGCCTCGGTAGAGCGGAAAGACGGTCTCGGCCAACCCCTCGCCGTAATCGACGGTGACGACCGCCAAGGGATCGGTGAATGGCGAGTGGATCGTGTCGAGCTCGCTCGCACCGAGCACGAGCCAAGCGCGCGCGGCCGCCGGCCTGTCGAGAGGGACGTCGATCTCCGAATGGTCCCGATCGATCGCGAGGCCGGGGCCAGGAGGCCACTCTCCGCGGATCGTCGACGGTATTCCGGTCGCACCGGGGCGGCCGCGGCGAATGGTGTGCACGATCGGCGACCGATCGGGGCCTTCGGTCTGCACTCGTCGGATCCCATACAGATCGGCGCGTACGACGGGCGAGTGGATCTGCAAGACGAGGCGCGTGATCGCCTTCGAGCGGTATTCGGCTGGGATCTCGAGAGAGAGGCGGTCGACAGTGGTACCGTCCTCGAGTGCGCGGGCGACGGTGATCCCGGCCTCGGCCGCGACGTCGGCAGCGAACGGAGGGCGAGAGCGTCGAAGCAGAAAGCGCCCTTGCTGTGGCAGCTCGAGCGAGGTGCCGTCCTCGAGCTCGAGGGCCAGGCGACCGGCCCGCGGCACGAAGTACTCGTTCTCGACGCGGGAGATGCCCTCGGAGGCCAATCGGACCGAGAGCTCGATCTCGATGCGGTCGGCCGGGCCGCGGGGATGCACATCGAACGCATACGGCTCGCCGGGTCGCAAGGCCAAGGGCGAGACATCGGAATCGGGTCCGGGCAGATCGATCAGTTCGAAGGCGTACTCGGGCGGCAGCTCGACCGACTCCCCGGTCAAGAGCTCGAGTAGACGCTCCCCTCGCCGGGGCTCCGGTCCGAGCCCGCCGAGCAAATGCTCGAGGGCGCCGTCGGTCTCGAGCTGATCGACCGTGAGCGCGATGCTCTCGAGCCGGTCGCGAGCTTCGTTTCGCTGCCAGGCGATCACGCCACTGACGGCGAGGACGGCCAGAGCGAGCGTCCCCGCGATCCAGATCAGGGTGCGCGTGCGCCACCGGCGACGGACCTGGAACGTGCGATAGAGGAGCGGCACGACCACGAAGAGACCCGCGATGCCGAGCACCGCTCCGATCACGCGAAGGACGATCCCGAGGACCGACTTCCACCAGGGCGTTCGACGACGCGACTCCGAGGCGCGCTCGAGGACGGTGCCGGCATCTTCGAGTGTCAAGCTCCCGCGCGCCTGCACGCGATCGTACAGGAGGCCCTGCCCGTCCCAGCTCAAATAGGTGCCGTCGATCCCGTCGCCGCGATCGGCGTCGTCGAGAGCGACATGGAGCCCGATGCCTCCGTCTTCGAGTCGAAAGCCGTAGAAGTTGATCCAAGGCAGCGCGGCCTCGAACTGGTAGCCGGAGTCGTCCTCGAGGAGGCGTCCAGCCACCTGGACGCCGTCGAACTGACCATCGGTCTGCGAGCCTGTGGCGTTGACGACCCCCCATCGGCGACCGCCGCTTTGGTACGGCATCAGGAAGATCTGGGTGTCGTCGAGGTCGGCGCCCTCAGTGGAGTCGCGGCCTCGCCCTTGGGTGTTCGCGTCGACGAACAGCTCGATGGCGTCGCCTCTCCACCAGCGCGCCTCGTTGTAGATCAGCTCGTCATCACGAACGAGGCCGGCGACGTAGAGGTGGACCTCGTCGTAGGCGAGCCGGATCGAGGCGCTACCGTCATCGGGACCGGTCCACCGGATCTCGGTGTTGCCGTCGATGCCACGCCAGACCTGATCCAGCCGCTCGATGAGTATTTGAGGGTCGACGTCTTCCCACTCGTCGAGGTCTCCGTCGATGACCGGCGGCTTCTCGAACGGGACGGCTCGGGCGCGAAGCATGCGGCCGGATTGAGCGAAGCCGAGCCCCGAGATCACGATCGCGGCGAAGAGGCCCCAGAGGGCCTGTCGACTGGCGGATCGGAGGTCAGAGCGAGAGGTCATCACAGAGCCGATAGCGGGAGTTTGCGAAGGCACCCGGGGACGGAATCGCCCCCGGGTCGCCAAGAGTTCGCGAGACCGCCGCTCAGCGTCCGACCGTCTCCTCGTCGAGCGCCTTGCGGCTGAGCTTGATGCGGCCTTGGTCATCGACGGTGAGGACCTTGACCTTGACGATGTCCCCGACCTGCACGACGTCCGTGACGCGATCGACGAAGCCGTCGGCGAGCTCGGAGATGTGGAGCAAGCCTTCCTGGCCAGGCAAGACCTCGACGAATGCGCCGAAGTCCTTCACCGAGACGACGCGACCTTCGTAGATCTTGCCGATCTCGACGTCCTCGGTGATCGCCTTGATGCGATCGATCGCCGCCAGTGCGGAGGCTTCGTTGACGGAGGCGACCTGGATCAAGCCGCTGTCGTCGACGATCTCGACCTTGGCGCCGGTCTCTTCTTGGATCTTCTTGACCTGTTTGCCGCCCGGGCCGATGACCAAGCCGATCTTGTCCGGGTTGATGCGGATCTGGAGAAGCCTCGGGGCGTGCTCGGAGATCTCCTGCCGCGGGCGACCGAGACAGGCGAGCATCTCGCGGAGGATGTGGAGTCGGCCTTGGCGGGCCTGCTCGAGAGCGCGCTCCATGATCTCGTCGGAGATGCCGGCGGTCTTGATGTCCATCTGGAGACCGGTGATGCCGTGCTGCGTCCCGGCGACCTTGAAGTCCATGTCGCCGTGATGATCCTCGTTGCCGAGGATGTCGGACAGAATGGCGATGTCGTCACCGTCCTTGATGAGACCCATCGCGATTCCGCCGACGGGCTGGCGGATCGAGACGCCGGCATCCATCAAGGCGAGGGTTCCGCCGCAAACGGTCGCCATCGACGAGGAGCCGTTGGACTCGAGGACGTCGGAGATGAGGCGCACGGTGTAGGGGAACTTGTCGGGATGCGGCAGGACGGGCTTGACGGAGCGCTCGGCCAAAGCGCCGTGACCGATCTCCCGGCGCGAGGGTCCACGGATGGGACGTACCTCCCCGACGCAGAACGGCGGGAAGTTGTAGTCGAGCATGAACTTCTTGGTGTACTCCTCGGTCAGCCCGTCGACGCGCTGCTCGTCCATCGACGTACCGAGCGTGGCGATCACGAGCGCCTGCGTCTCACCGCGAGTGAAGAGCGCCGAGCCGTGCACGCGCGGGATCAGGCCCACCTCGATGCTGATGTCTCGGATCTCGTCATGACGGCGACCATCGATGCGACGACCGCTGAGGATCAGCTCGCGCTCGGTCTTCTTGATCTGATCGGCGAGCAGCGACTTGAGAGCCTTACTGGCGACCTCGAGCTCGGCGGGGTCCTCGAAGCGCTCGGCCAGCTCGGTCATCGCGCGCTCCTTGACCTCGTCGAGGGCGGCTTTGCGATCGTGCTTTCCCGTCACCTTCTGAGCAGCGAGAAAGTCGTCGTGGAACGAGCCGGCGAGCTCGGCGAGCTCGGCATCGACCTGAGGTGCCGTGAACTCGAGCTTCTCGACACCGGCGAGATCCCGCAGCTCGTCGATGAGCTCGGCGATCTCACGAATCGCCTCGTGGCCGAACCGGATCGCATCGAGCATCACGGTCTCGGGAACCTGGTTCGCGCCCGCCTCGACCATCGTGACCGACTCGGAAGTTCCCGCGACCACGAGGTCGATCGAGCTCTCGGTCAGCTCGGCGAGGGACGGATTGAGGACGAACTCCTCGTCCACACGCCCCACGCGCACGGCACCGACCGGTCCCATGAACGGGATCTTCGAGATGTGGAGTGCGGCCGAGGCGCCGATGAGGGCGAGGATGTCAGGGTCGTTCTCCTGATCCGCAGCCAGGACCATCGCCTGGATCTGGACCTCGTCGCGAAATCCGTCAGGAAAGAGCGGCCGGATCGGTCGATCCATGAGCCGCATGGTGAGGATCTCCTTCTGCGTCGGGCGGCCTTCCCGCTTGATGAAGCCGCCGGGGAACTTACCGGCGGCGGCGGTGCGCTCGCGGTAGTCCATGGTGAGCGGAAAGAAGTCGAGGCCTGGCCTCGGGTCCGCGGTCCCGGCCGCGGCGAGGATCATCGTGTCCCCGTACTGCACGGTCACGGCGCTGGCTGCTTGGCGAGCCATGTGACCTGTTCGAATGACGAGCTTCTTGCCGCCGATGTTCTTCTCTACCTGATGACTCAAATCTGCCTCCTTGGCGGGGCCGGGAACGTCATCTCGGATTCGAGAGTCTCGCTCGAATCGGTCGGTCCCCGCATCTTGTCTGTCAATCGCGGTGCCAAGCGCTTTGCCCAACTCTCTGGGTGGCGCGCCTCGGTGAGGATTCTCATCACGGATGTCGGCTCGATCGGCTCGCGTCGCCCGAGCGTGCTCGGTGTTCGCGAGGAGGCACCGCGTCTTGGGTCGAGCCCCCGGCTCGACCCTTTGAATCGGCCCGAGCACCCGCTCGGACCCAACCTCTTGGTGGACGGATACTCTGTCGTTACTTTCTCAATCCCAGCTTCTGAATGAGCTCGCGGTAGCGGCCGTCGTCCTTGCGCTGCAGATAGCGGAGCAGCCGGGCGCGCTTTCCCACGAGCATGAGCAGACCGCGTCTCGACGCATGGTCCTTGCGATGCGTCTTGAGATGCTCGGTCAAATGGCGAATCCGCTCCGTCAGGATGGCCACTTGGACCTCCGGGGAACCGGTGTCGTTCTCGCCCTGCTTGTTGTCAGCAATGATCTCGGAGATCGGTCTCATCGATCGAACTTCTTCCATACCTATCGCTAGTGAGGATTCATCCGCCCTGACACCAGCGCGAGCCGGCCAGCCAGGGTCCCTCGATCCCGTCTGCAACGTGCAGACGCCCAAGCCCCAGTGGACCGAATGGCGGCCCACCGAAACCGGGATACGGATCCTCTCGCCTCGGTCTCCGAAACGAGAATGCGACATTCTACGCAAACCCCGCCCGGAGAAAAGGGCGGGGTTTCGCCATTCTGCTCGATCGTGTCGAGAGCCCCGTTCCCGAGGCTAGCGAGGGAGCGTTCCGGCCTCGTCGATGCCGGTGCGGTCGACCTTGTCGGGCAGCCTGGCGAGGACACTCTTCACGTAGAGCTCGATGGCGCGCGGCTCGTACTCGCGCTTCATCGTCAGGACATCGCGCTCTTCGCGCATGTCCACCACCTCTTCGACGCGTGCTCGCCAGAGCTGCTCACCCGACTGCGAGTCGATCAGCAACCAGTCCGCACCGATGACGATGCGGCCGCGAGTGTGGTACGGCTCGGTGTCGAAGCTCTCGAGGCGGACGCGCAGCATGGCGTCCTCCTCCATCTGGCCTCGGATCCGCCCGAAGTCGATCTCTCGATCTCCCTGGCCCCCCGCATCCAAGAGGTCGATCTCCTCGTCGACGTAGGCGAGGTTGAGAGCTGTGTAGCGCTTCTGGATGAGCTGCGAGTAGACCCCTTGGCGGATGGTCGGGAGCACGTCGCGATGATCTGCCAAGACGGATTGCACGGGCAGGATCGCGATCTCCAACGGGCAATTCGCCTCGTATCCCGGATCGATCTCGACTTCGCTTCCCGCGACCTCGGGTACTTCGGGTATCTGGCACCCCGCGAGCACCGCCAGTCCGAGAACCATGCCCATACACCAACGCGCCCCTACGGCGCGACTCGAGAGTCTCCGCAGCCGATCCATGGCTTCCGCCTTTCGTATTGGGGATTTTCGATTGGTGGACGGGTTCGGAGGGAAGATTCGCCCACACCGCCGGGCGCCATGGTGACGCAGTCGCCAGACGCTGTCAACGGTACGCCGGGCGGGGTATTCGGGTGCTCGGGTGTCCGGGTGCTCACGTCATACCCAGCCACCCAGCCACCCAGCCCCCTCACTGCGGGACCGTCACCGTCCGCGTGGCGCTGTCGGAGCGATCACGGAAGCGCGAGAGGTCCGAGAAGCGGAAGCGGTTGATGTCGAAGGCGTCGAGATGCCTCGCCGAGACGCGCACACTGACGGCGCCCGTCAGAATGTCGCTGGCAGTGGTTCGGACGTCGGGCAAGACGATCGAGGGGGCGATGTTCGCCGGGACATAGATCGTCCAGACGCGTCCAGTCGGATTCGTCAGGGAGACGATCCACACTCCCGGACCGGAGAGGTCGTCCGACCACGTCACGGTGGCTCCGGTCAGTGAGAGCACCTGCCCCGGGGTCGGCTCCAAGATCGTCGGCGCCGTTTGAAGGATCAGGTCCATCGGCAAGGTGTCTGCTGCGCGGCGAGCGATCGACAGGTTGCCCGCGGAGTCCTCGGCGTAGATCTCGACCTCGATGTCCTCGAAGGCCAACGGCTGCTGCGTCTGAGAGTCGAGGTGATTGGGATCTTCGAGCGCGTAGGTGACCTCGTAGCT
Organism: Planctomycetota bacterium; assembly: GCA_040219065.1. Lineage (GTDB taxonomy): Bacteria > Planctomycetota > OFTM77 > OFTM77 > OFTM77 > OFTM77. Next base: position 4,240 of record JAVJTD010000073.1, on the reverse strand, counting down.
GTACTGGGCGGATTGATCGGTGAGCTGGCTCGGGATCGGGAGCGGGTTGTCGGTGAGGGCCGAGTAGATCTCGAAGTCGTCGTCTTGATTCGAGGAGAACAAGACGACCGAGCCGTCGCCGACGAGCACCGGCTGCTGATCCCGTTGCGGATTCTGGGTGATGCGCCGGACCGTCGCCGTCAACGAGCCGAAGTTGAAGTCGGTCGCGACGTAGACCTCGGGCGCCGACCCCGTGATTCGCTCGAAGGTGATCGTCGTGCCGTCGCCGCTCAGTTGCGGAGCCCGGTCATCGGACAAGGGAGAGAGCGACAGCGCGATGAAGTTGCCGGGATTCGAGAACTGCGCGACGGCGATACCCGAGCCCTGGCCGAGGCTGGAGGACGTGATGGCGAAGATGGCGCCGTCCGCCGAGCAAGTCGGGCTGGCTTCGTCGGAGCCGGCGACCGGGAGCGAAGTCCGGGTCATGCTCGAGGTGTTGAGCACGTTCAAATCGTCGTCGCCCTGGATGTCCTCGTCGCTGATGTAGAAGACGCGAAGCGCGGTCGCGTCGATGGCCGGGCTACGATCCGTCGCACCATTCGTCGTCAGATCCTCGACCGGCGCCACGACCGAGTTGTCGGAGTCATCGACGAGGATGCGAGCGATGTCCTGATCGGTCCCAAAAACGGCGAGGGCTTCCCACACCACCCAGCGCTGGGAGGAGCCGATGTCGTTCGAGACGACCGGGCGCGTGTGCGAGGTGCCACCGGCGCCGACCGCGAGGAGCACCTGGTTCGATCCATCGATGTCCGCGATCCGGATCGATGTGCTACCCGACGGTCCCGATTCCCAGACGACCTTGGCGCCGTCCCGTGAGATTCGCGGGCGGGAGTCGTTCACCGTGTTGTTCGTGATCTGGGTCAAGGCCATCGTCCCGAGGTCGATGGCGAAGATCTCGGTATCGCCCGAGCCGTCGGGGTTCTTCGGGACGAACTGCTGGAAGACGGCGACGGTGCCGGCGTCATCGACCGCGGGAGCGGTGTCGGCGCGCGGCGGCGCGATCAGGGTCGGCACGCCCAGCCCGATGGGGACGAGGCCTTCGAAGCCTCCCGGCACGACCGGCGCCACGACGGAGACCGCGGGTGTGTCGTCCTCGAGAGCGGAAGCGTTCAGTCCGGTCCCTTCGAAGGTCAAGGTCGTCGTCGGTCCGCCGGCCGTCGTCAAGGCGGCAGGCGCCGGCACATCGAAGTCGAGGACGCCGACCGCCGAGCCGTCGGGCGGAGCGGGACGGAGCGGGAACTGGGTCGTGAACGACGAGAACGCCGCCCCGCCATCGGTCGGCGGGAAGGTCGGCGCGCCGAAGCCGGTCAGGGCCAGCATGCCGTTCGGGAACACGTCGATGTCGAAGGTGGGAAGGAGCACATTGAACGCGGTGACATTGGCGGCCGTGTTCAGGCCGAGGTTCACGCCCGCCCCTCCGGTCACGTCACCGGGCGGGAGATTGTCGGCGGTGCCGCTGACGACGCCTATCGAGCCTAGCCGAAGGGGAACGGGCACGTGCACGATCGACGCCCGGACCGAGTAGATCGTCGTAGCGCCGCTATCGAGCGTCGACTCGCCGCTGAATCGATGCGCGGTGATGATATAGGGCTCGCTGCCAGGCAGCTCGCCAGCGGGAATCGTCACGCGGCCGAGCGAGTCCGCGGTGCGCCGTACGCCAGCACCTCCGGGGTTCGCGACCGACTGCACGACGACCGTGGCACCGCTCAACCCGCGCAGAGTGTCAGGGTCATAGGCGAGGATGGAGAGGGAGCCGACGACACTGACGCGTCCGCCACCGACGACACCGCGGGGCTGCACCGTGGTGCCGGTAGTCGGCTCGGTCTCGTTTCCGGCCGCGTCCCGCAGGACCAGATTGAAGCCGACTTCGCCGGTTCGATTGCCGAGATCGAAGGGCTCGCTCATGAAGAAGGAATTGACACCGGGCGGTGCCAGGATCGGCTCGAGGACCTGGTCGAACAGACCGACCTCGATGCCGGGACCCGGAAGGGTCAGCGTGATCGAGTCGAGGGCTTCATTGGCCGTGCCGTACACGGAGAGCTCGCGCAAGGGCGAGAGGAACGCGCCGGCGTTGCTGCCGACCGGCGGTCCCAGCTCGAGGAGCTGCGGTGGAACGGTGTCGCGGATGACCAGGTCGCTGTCGACGAAGAAGTTGCCGACGCTTCCGCCGCGCTCGATCCAGGCGGCCAAGCTGACGATGCCGTCGTCGAGGTCGGCGCCGCTGAGGTCGACTCGGAAACGAACAGTCCCGCCGGCCGTCTGCAAGGTCTGCTCGAAGAGCGCGCGCTGCGAGGTCTGCGGCACCGAGAAGCTCAGAACGACCGTGTCGCCGGGCTGGGCCGAGCCGGGTACGGTGACATCCACCTCGTAGTCGGTCTCGTTCGCCAGGCTGATGAACGAAGCGGGCCGTCCGGTGACGGGGTCGGTCCCCATCGGCGGCGTGATGGCGACGATGTTCGTCGGCCGCGCAATGCTGGTGGTTTGGAAGCTCGCGGGGAAGTCGCTGGTGAGCACCGTACCGCTGAGGTCGGTGTCTCTCAGGCCGGCACGCACGCGCCAGGTGATCGGCGTGGCGAGGGGCAGATCAATCGTCGGGTTGAAGATGAGGATTCGACCGTCGTCATCGAGATCGACCGTACCGCTGAACCCATCGACCTGGATCGACTGGCTGTTGACCGAGGCGACGTCGACGGCCTCGTTCAGGAAGGCGATGATGTTGGTCGATGGCGAGACGTCGACCTCTCCGATCGCGGGAGCGACGTCCTGGACGGCCAGCGCTGGCTCCGAGGTGCCAACTCGGAAGGTGGAGAGCACTTCGGGGGCATTCAGGGCCTCGCCATCGAGGTCTCCGATGCCTTCGGGGCTGACGACGATCTCGTAGGTGACTCCGAGCGTCAGGCGGTCCTCGAGGAGCAAGGCGGCGACTCGATCCCCAGCGAACATCCGAATGGACCCGGCGAGCGCGGTGCCGCCTTGGGCTCGGACGAAGAAGGTGTCGTCGGTCAAGGTGAGGCGGTTGATCGTCTCATTGAAGTGGAGGACGATCGGCGCCTCGGGATGGGCGTCTTGGACCTGATCCCCCGGGGAGAGCGTCTGGATGAACGGTCGACCGGGAATCGAGCGGCCGCCATCGACGGGCGCGCCCGGCTCGAGATTGCCCGTGCCTCCCCCGTCGCCGTCCCCATCGCCGTCGTCACCGCGATCCAGGCCATCGAACAGCGACCCGACACTCGAGCCGCCGCAGGAGGGCAGGCCGATCAGCAGAAAGCAGCACGACGCAGCAAGCAGAACCGTCCCAAGCGAGAGCTTCATCCAACCTCGTCCCTTAAAAACCTTCCCAACCTCGGCAGGTTCCTGGCCGCGCGGCGGAGTCTCCCGGGATCATCGACCGGTGAGCCGGCGTCACTGGACGGCGCAAAGGACCGAGCCAGAATGAAGCGAGCTCTACGATGATCGAGAGTCTCGCGGCTCGGGGCGCTTCGTCGGCCGAACGGCACATGAGACTAGGGGCGGCTCTGCATTATTTCAAAGGATTTCGGCCCGCCCGAAAGGCGGGGCCTCTCCGCCGACCCGATCTTGGCTAAATGGTTGGCAATCTTGACCCTGCCTCGCCTCGATGGTAGCTTCGGCGGCCACTCTCGGCGAAGCCCGAGCTCTCGGAGGTCACCTCCCCCGACCCCCTGAACCGGGCACTCGACGGATACACAGGTCGTCGCCGATTCCACCTCTCGACGGACGATGGATCGGCCTTTGCTCGAAGCGGCCCCTCGTTCCGTGGTGAGCGTCCAGGAGGAGCAGATCCTCCCGGAGTTCCGTCCCGGCGGCTCCCCGCCACGATCGACCACGTCTCACCCGAGATTCCGCAAGAACCCCGATGTGACAGGAGGAGATCCGAGGTGATCATCCGTGCGCTTCCCCTTGGGTGCTTTTGGGCTCTCACGATCCTGGCGTTGACCGCCACCGCTCAGGAAGGCGACACCACTCCGGACCAGAAGTTACCAACGGGTAGCGATCTCCCGGCGGCCAACGTGAGCTTCGATCGCGCCGAGCGTCTCTCGCGGGAAGGGGATTCGCAGGCCTCGCAGGAGGCCTATCAGAAGGCCGAAGGCGCCGCTCACTTCACCTTGGGCAAGATTGCGCTGCGCCGCGGTGACCTCCAAACGGCCCAGTATCACTTCGACATCGCCGAGAGCGCCGGCCT
>JAVJTD010000055.1:0-6372 GCA_040219065.1 Planctomycetota bacterium | reverse complement strand
CCCTCATCTCCGTCCGTCCCCCGCCGCCCCCGATGCCCATCACGCGCGGCCCAGCCCCGCCGCGTCGGAGATGCCCATCACGTAGCCCGCCCGACGCTCCCTCGAATGCCGTGCGTGGCAACACGTGGGCTCGCCGCCGTCGTGGGCCGAGAAGAAGTTGAAGCCACGATGACCGGAGAGGCGGCCGAGACCAGGTCGTCCCGCGCTCCCAGCTCGCGGGCGCTGCGGGCGTTCCTCGACGACGAGGTCGACGATCGTCGGCTCGCGGATCTCATTCGTGGGTACGCCCTGGTCAGCCCCCGTGAAGCTGCCGAGCTCCCCACGCCAGGTCGTCGTGGGGCTCCCCTCCCCGCTCCGTTCGCAGCGTGCTTGCTGGCCCAGTCTCGGCTGTTGCCCACGAGCGAGGGGCTCCTCTCATTGAACCGGACGCCCGGGATCGTGCCCGCGCTCGTCGCGGGCAAGGTGCAGCTCGCCAGTCAGCTGGCCGCGCGCCGCCTCTCCGCGATGGGTGTGCCTCTCGCGTTCGACCGGGCGCCGGGCACCCGTCAGGAGGCGCGCCGCATGGCCGCCGCGCTCGCGTTCCCCGTCGACCTTTGGCTCGCGCAGCGAGCGCTCGCCGCCGTGAGCCTGCAGCACGACGACGACAACTCTTCTTCGCCGACCCCCGGCGACATCGACCCGGATTCCAACCTCGTTCAGGAGACGCTCTGATGGAAAACCTGCCCGCTGCGCCCCGCATCTTGATCCGCGCCGACCTGAAGCCTCTTCAGGGCACGCGCTTCCAGCCCACCGGCTTCCCTGACATCGGCGCCGCCCGATACCAGCTCGCGGACGGCACGGAGATGCTCCTCGTGGAGTCCGAGCAGTCCGTGGCCAACCGCCTCGAGACCGTCTGCTGGGATTCCGCCAGCGAAGAGCTGGTCGAGCCCTTGAAGGGGATGCCCTACGTCCGCGTCGACGACGGCGAAGGGCGCCTTCTCACCAGCTCGCTGCTCGAAGCCCACCGCCTCAACTCCGTGTATATCGAGAAGTCGAGCTTCTACGCGGACGAGCTCGTGCCGGCGATCGGCTACGACAAGAGCCGGCCCACGGATCTCCGGGCGCTCGCCAAGGCGCTCTGCCGCTTCGACCCCAACAGCCTCGTGCACGGGACCTTCCTGGAGTCGGTCGCGGGGACTCTGCGGCTGCCGCGCGCGTTGAGCGGCTTCATCGAGGCGCGCGACGTGCGGGTGGTCTCGTCCGGCGGCGTGAAGAACGACCGCGTCACGCCGAGCACCAAGGACACCGATCGATCCGCCAAGGATGGCTACGGGAACGTGCCGTTCCACCGCGACGAATACACCGCCGACAGCCTCACCGCGTACTTCAAGATCGACCTCGCCCTCCTGCGCGGCCTGGGGCTGGGTGAGACCGTGGAGAAGTTCCTCGTCACGCTCTCCCTCTGGAAGATCCGCGCGTTCCTCGACGAGGGCCTGCGACTGCGTACCTCGTGCGACCTGGACGTCGCGGATGTGGAGGTCACCCGCCCGGACGGCGTCGAGCTCGCCTACCGGTCCCAGCTGGAGAAGGCGCTCGCGGGCCTGATCGAGTCCGCCAGGTCGGAAGACGTGTTCGGTCCCTCGCCCTCGGTGGCGGTCTACACCGGGAAGTGAACGTGCTGATACTGCACGTGCGCTTCCTCGCCGGCCGCTATCACGCCACGGCTTGGGACCACCACGTCAACGAAGGCACGATCGAGTGGCCTCCGTCGCCGTGGCGCATCCTCCGGGCGCTCGTCGCGGCTTCCCATCGGCTGTCCGAACCTCCCTCGGACGCGGCTTTGACCGCGCTCCTCGAACCCTTGGCGGACAGCCTGCCGTCCTACCGCGTTCCTCCCTACGGCGAGGGTCACGTTCGGCACTACATGCCGCTCGACAACAAGGGGCTGCCCGGCGACAAGTCTGCGCTCATCTTTGATGCGTTCGTCGCGCCGGGGAGCGGTGCAGACGCGGCAGACGGAGAGCTCGACGTGGTCTGGGCCGACGTCTCTCTCGACGAGCCGTCGTTCGGGCTGCTCGACACCCTGTGCGCGCAGCTCGGCTACCTCGGCCGCGCCGAGAGCTGGGTGGAGATCACCCCCGAGTACCGCGAGGAGGGTGAGGCGCCGCGGGTCAACTGTGCGCCCGCCACCGAGGCGCCGGAGCCCGGTCAACGCTCGCTTCGCCTGATGGGACTCGCGCGACGCGCCGAGCACATCGCCTGGCGTGAACAGTACGTGGAGACGCTCCCCAAGAAGAAGCGCGGCGCGGTTCCCGAGAGTGTCTTGGACGTCTTGCGGCAAGACACGGGCAGTCTTCGATCGGAGGGATGGTCCAGCGTGCCCGGGACTCGATGGGTTTCGTACGCCCTCACCGAGCCTCGCGCCGTGAAACCTACGGGCTCCCGACGACCCAGACCTCGTCCGAGCGTGGCTCTGTACCGGCTCGCCGGATCGGTCCTGCCCTCGGTCACCAAGACCCTCCAGGTGGGCGAGCGGATGCACCAGGCGCTGGTCGCGTGGAGCGACGACGGTGCCGGCCCGAACGCTGCATTCGCGGCCCACGATGTCGGGGCCGCGGACCACGCAGCCGTGTGTCCGCTCGACGTGGACGGCGATGGGAAGCTCGACCATCTGCTCGTCTACATGTCGTCTGGCTTCGACCGAGGGGCGGAGAAGGCCCTCGGTCGGGGGCGGCGCCTCCACGGGGTTGGCAGGCTCTCGCTGACCCTCACCCTGCTCGGGACCTGGACGGACTCCGAGCTCGACCAGATCCCCGTGCCTCAGCTCCCACCAACCGTCCGAGAGAGTCGCGTCTGGCGTTCCTCCACACCGTTCCTGCTCGTTCGGCATCCGAAGCGAAAGCGGAGCGGCGAGCCGCGGCTGGACTCGAATGGCGACTGGATCGACGGCCCGGAGTCTCAGCTCGAGCTCGAGCTCACGCGACGTGGGTTCCCGGAACCGGAGTCGATCACACCCTGCGAAGACCTCGAGGTCCGCGGCCGACGAATCGCCTGGTATCGATTCCAGCGCGAGCGGCATCACGGCGGAGGCGCTCGGGGTGGCGATCGCGGCTACGGGTTCGAGCTTCGCTTCGCCGAGCCCGTTCGTGGACCGATCCTTGTGGGCTACGGGCGCTTCTTCGGTCTCGGGCAGTTCGTGCCGGTGTAGAGCTGGTGGCGGAGCCGGAAGAGAGAGAGAGCAGTCCAGAGCTGCCAGGGGCCAAGGTGCTGCCTGGGCGCCCCGTCTCCTCGCCGGCACCAGACTTCGTCCCGGCCCGGATGATCAATGAGGTGCTCTACTGTGAGCGCCTGATGTACCTGGAGTGGGCCCAGGGGGAGTTCGTCGACAACGTCTATACGGTCGATGGACGCGTGATTCACCGCCGCGTCGATCAGAAGGGCAGTGCGCTCCCAGACCCCGACGCGGACGACGCTTCGCCCTTCGAGGCAAAGTCGGTGTGGCTGTCCTCCGAGAAGCTGGGGATCACGGCCAAGATCGACTACGTCGAGGGTGACGGGGGCTCGGTGACCCCGGTCGAATACAAACGGGGGAGGGCGCCGAACCTGAAGCAAGGTGCCTATCTTCCCGAGCGTGCGCAGCTCTGCGCGCAGGTGCTGCTGCTTCGGGCGCATGGCTACCCGTGCGAGCACGGCGAGATCTACTTCTCCGCCAGCCGAACGCGTGTCCGGATCGAGATCGATCCGCCGCTGATCGACAAGACGTTCTGGGCTGTGGCTCGCGCCCGCGAGCTGGCGGCGGCGGGAGTCATCCCAGCTCCGCTCCGAGACAGTCCCAAGTGCGTGGGGTGCTCCCTCTCCTCGGTCTGCCTCCCCGACGAAGTGCAGCTCTTGAGGGGCCTCGACGGGCTGCCGTTCGACGATAGCGGTTGCGACGGGTCAGAGGAACAGCTCGGCTTCGACTTCCCCGATCGCGAAGGCCCGCTCGAAGCGGACCCCTGGGGTTTGGCCGGTGAGCCCGAGCCGAGCCGAGCTCCACTTCGCCGCCTCGTGCCTCCGAAGGACGAACGCATTCCGCTCTACGTCCGGGCTCAGGGCGCCCGGATCTCTCTCGACGGGGACCGGCTGCGCGTGAGCGCGGCCATGCACTCCGGTGATGCCCGGCTCCCGCAGACCTCCCATGTCGTCCTCTACGGCAACGCGCAGATCACCAGTCAGGCGCTCGCCGCCCTGTTCGACCGGGACATCCCGGTCTTCTTCTTCTCGATGGGCGGCTGGTTCCGTGGGCGCACTCTCGGTCACGGCAGCAAGAACATCGAGCTGCGCATCCAACAGCACCGAGCGGCAGACGACCCCGTGACGAGCGTCCGACTCGCGCGCACCTTCGTCGCGGCCAAGATCCGGAACCAGAGGACGATCCTTCGCCGGAACGCCACGCATCTCGGTCCCACTCTCCTGGGGGAGCTCGAGAGCTTGGCCAAGAAAGGGGAGCACGCGGTCAGCGTCCCCGAGCTGCTCGGATACGAGGGGACCGCGGCCCGGGGTTACTTCGGCGCGTTCAGCAAGATGCTCAAGGGCAGCGCGAAGGAGGTCGGTGTCTTCGACATGAACGGTCGCAATCGGCGGCCTCCACGCGACCCGATCAACGCGCTGCTCTCCTTCTCGTACGCGCTGCTCGTCAAGGACTGCGCCCTCGCGCTCAGCTCGGCGGGCCTCGATCCACTCCTCGGGTACCTGCACCGCCCACGTTACGGCCGCCCGGCCCTCGCCCTGGACCTCATGGAGGAGCTGCGCCCGCTGGTCGCCGACTCCACCGTCCTGACCGCGCTGAACAACGGCGAGGTGCGGGCCAGCGACTTCGGAGTGACCGTGGCCGGCGCGGCGATGAAGGCGCCAGGTCGGAAGCGATTCATCGCGACCTACGAGCGGCGCATGGACCAACTCGTGACCCATCCACTGTTCGGATACCGCATCACCTACCGCCGCCTGCTACACGTCCAGGCGCGTCTACTCGGTCGAGCGCTCACCGGCGAGATCCCGGACTATCCTGCGTTCCGCACACGATGAGGGGGCAGCCGTGCGCCAGACCTACGTAGTCATGTACGACATCAGCGATGACAGGCGGCTTCGCCGTGTGTACCGGATCTGTCTCGGCTACGGTGACCGCCTCCAGTACAGCGTCTTCCGGTGCCAGCTCTCTCCGCGCGAGCTCGTCGAGCTCCGCGGCCGTCTCGGGGAGGTCATCCACCACCGTGAAGACCAAGTCGTCTTCGTCGACGTCGGTCCCGCCGACGGGCGCGCCACCTCGAGCTTCCAAGCCATCGGCAAGCCATACCGTTTCGAGGATCAGCGCGCGGTCATCATCTGACACGCGAGCGGTCCTGCTCTGCCGAACGCCCGGGCAGCGCTCGTTGTCCTGGAGATCATTGACAAATGAATCTGAAATCTACTATTTGGGCTCCCGAGTTCTCTGCCGTACCGGGGCCTCACCGGGGGGCGCTCGCGACCCGGTGTCCAGGTTCTTGATATCCTTGCTTTCCCCCGCGGCCCCTCTCCGGCGATGTTCGTCGCCGGCCTCGTTGAAGCCTCGCCGTGCGGTAGGTCGCGGGGCCGTTCATCAGGCCTCTCCAGCGATGTTCGTCGCCGGCCTCGTTGAAGCAAGGAGCTGTCGCGGGCGTACATCCAGGCGAAGGAAGCCCTCTCCGGCGATGTTCGTCGCCGGCCTCGTTGAAGCGCGGACCGCATCACGACGGACCTCGGGCTGAGCGAGGGCCTCTCCGGCGATGTTCGTCGCCGGCCTCGTTGAAGCTGTGGTGAGGCGTCGGCCCCGTAGCTTCGCGCGCACCTCTCCGGCGATGTTCGTCGCCGGCCTCGTTGAAGCGGCGTCCATGGCGATCTGACCGAACGAACGCGGGGCGCTCTCCGGCGATGTTCGTCGCCGGCCTCGTTGAAGCCACCCCTCCCGCCTACCACCACATCAGCTCCACCGAGGCTCTCCGGCGATGTTCGTCGCCGGCCTCGTTGAAGCCGCGGGGAGGCGTTCTCGCCTTCGCACGACACGATGCTCTCCGGCGATGTTCGTCGCCGGCCTCGTTGAAGCAGCGCGGACTCGAAGACGTGCACGCCGTCCCACACCTGCCTCTCCGGCGATGTTCGTCGCCGGCCTCGTTGAAGCTCGATGAGCCGCGCGAGCAGCCCCGAGTCCTCGGAGCCCTCTCCGGCGATGTTCGTCGCCGGCCTCGTTGAAGCTGAGCCGAGCGGAGGGAAGGAGCGGAGCGAATGGACGACCTCTCCGGCGATGTTCGTCGCCGGCCTCGTTGAAGCGCACCTGTCCCCGAGGGCTACTTCGCCCGCTCGCTCTCCTCTCCGGCGATGTTCGTCGCCGGCCTCGTTGAA
>JAVJTD010000052.1:0-7939 GCA_040219065.1 Planctomycetota bacterium | reverse complement strand
CCCTACACGACGCCCTTCCGATCTAGGGACAGCACAGCCTCGACGCCCTTCTCGCCCTCGACGACGAGAAGGGGGCGGTCGGGCGCCTCGAGGAGAGCTCGCTCACTTGGAGCCTCGAGGGCGTGAAACGCCATCCGCTCTTTCGAGAGCGAGCTCTCCTCGAGGCGCCCGACCGCCCCCTTCTCGTCGTCGAGGGCGAGAAGGGCGTCGAGGCTGTGCTGTCCCTCGGGCTCGATGTCCTCGTCACGACGAATCCGATGGGCGCCGGCAAGTGGAGGCCCGAGCACACCCAAGCGCTCGAGGGGCGCTCGGGAGGAGTGGTCGTCGTTCCCGATTGCGACAAGGCGGGGCGAGATCACGCCGCGAAGGTCGTCCAGAGCCTCTGTGAAGCCGGTGTTCAAGCCCGACTCCTCGACCTCTGGCCTGAGCGCTCCGATGGCTTCGACATCGCCGACTTCATCGAAGGGAATCGCGCCGAGGCGTCCGAGTGGCTCCGATCGCAGATCGGTCCGACCTTCGAGATGCTCGAGCACTCCGTCGACGGTCACTTCTGCCGAACTCGCGCCTTCTCCGACATGCGGCCGGAGGAGCCGAGGCCTCTCATCGAGGACCTGATCTTCCTGAGATGCATCAACATCCTCACCGGGAAGCCGGGCTCCGGAAAGACGAACGTCGCCGCCGACCTCGCCGCGAAGGTCACTCTCGGCAAGGGCGCCCGCTTCGCAAAGAGCGTCAGCCATCCCGGATACAAGGTCGCCCTCGATTCGCCCGGTAGCGTCCTCTTCATCTCGGCCGACGAGCCCGTCGAGTCGGCCTTTCAGCCTCGATTCCTCGCGAACGGCGGCGATGCCAGTCGGGCCTTCAGTCTCGATGAGGCGATCGGTGCGGACGGCAAGGAGAGCCTGCTCAATCTGACGAACCTCGCGCCGCTCGAATCGGCGCTCCGTCGTCACAAGCCGGTCTTGGTGATCATCGACGGGATGGTCGCGTTCACGGGTCGATCCAAGATCTATCAACCGGAAGAGGTGTATCAGCTTCTCCGGCCGCTCCGAGTCCTCGCGGAGAAGTACGATGTCGCGATTCTCCTGATCCGACACCAGAACAAGGGGCAGCCCGAGGTGATCGAGGACTCGGGTCAAGGCAGCGTCTCCTTTCAGGGCATCGCGCGCTCCGAGATCCTGATCGGGAAGTCCCCGACCACGGGTCAGCGCGCGATCTTCCCGATCAAGCAGAACTACGCCCGAGGCGATCTCGAGCCCCTCGACTTCCGGCTCGAGGATGCCGTGATCCAGGACGCCGACGGAGCCGACGTGCGAACCTGCCACGTCGTCTGGGAAGGCGCCAGCACCCTCCAGCTCGAGGACTTGTTCAGAAAGCCAGCGAAAGCCAGCAAGAAGGCGCTGGCAGAGTCCTTTCTTCGCGAGCGCCTCGAGGGCGGCGAAAAAGTCCCCGTCCAGACTCTCATGAAGGAAGCACCCGTCGGCTGGCGAACTGTCGAGCGTGCGAAGGATGAGCTCGAGGAAGACGGATTCGAGATAAGCTTGGGACCCATCGGCTTTCGTGGTCCGTGGTCCTGGTGGCACGAGCTGAGCTCCGCACGGGATGGGGCGCCGGCACCCGAACGGCACGATCCCGCGAACGGCTGCGGCGATCTCTTGGCGGAGAGTGAGCGCCCCGAGTCGGACTCGCCACTGTTCTAGGAGATGGCGGACACTGAGCCCGAAGACGGCGGTGAAGCCGCCTAAGTCCCTCCGCATCAAGCACTCCAGCAGTCTCCGCCAAGGGCGGATGAGTCTCCGCCATTCTGCGCAAGCCCTGCCACTTGTCAGGCTCTTGGCGGACACTGGAAAGTGGCCGCCAGCATGGGCTCAGCGAGCGTCACTGGGGCAGTCTCCGCCAAGCGCACCCCAGTCGGCGGAAAGAAGTGGGTCGCCACGTGTCCACCCGTAGAATCGGACGCGGGTCGGGAGGGCCGAACGTGAGGTCGAAGGAGTGAAGAGTGTACAAGTTGATCTTCGAGGACGGCGAGATCGTCGAGTTCAGTGAGGGTAAGTGGTCGAGCAAGCATCCCGAGCTCGCCCAGATGTGCAGGGAAGTGGCCGAGTCGTTTGACGAGGACCGGCCCGGTTATCATCCCAATCGTTCCGGCGCGATTGCCGAGTACGTCGCTGACGAGCTCGGCATCGAGATGCAGTCCGACAGCGATCCCGACACCTCACCGACGGGCCTGATCTACTGAGGTCACAAAGGACTTCGCGCAGTGGGCGCGCCATCAGCACTCCACGAGCACACACCCTGAAGGAGGTCCAGGCACGGTGACAGGCGAGGGCAAGAAGCGGCGACGAAGGCGCATCGACTGGGACAAGATCCGCCTCGACTTCGTCACCGACCCGACCGCCACTCTCCGTTCGATCGCGCGCCGTCACGACGTTGAACGGTGCGCACTCTCGAAGCGCGCCAAGTCCGAAGGCTGGAAGGAGGAGCGCGAGGACTTCCAGCGTCAAGCCGCTGAGGCGACCAAGCGCGCCGCGATCGACGTGCTCCGGACTCGCGTCGTCGAACAGTGGCAACGGCTCCTCACCGACGTCGAGTCCGCAAGGCGCGCCGCCGTCGAAGCAATCATCGAGGAGGAGCTCCAGGACGTCGAGGAGATCACGACGACCCAGGACGGCGCGACTCGCCGAACGCTCAAGCGTCGCCGTATCGCCCTCGACTCGACCCTGGCTGCCGGACTGCTCCGCGCCGAGGTCGCAGCCCTCAGCAAGCTCAGCGGAACGTTCGACGCCGACTCGAGGGAGACACCCGAGCTCGGTTACGATCCAGACGACAGTTTTCTTTGATGTCCTCTGACCACCAAACCCGCCAGATCCAGCACAAACCAAACAATCGCAAAACACTCCCCACAAACGATTTACATTGGCTTTCTAGTCGGAGCGGTGTACCATCTTAGTGTCGGCGTGCTCCTTGAGGGTGCATCGACGCGGATGATGCAAACGTACCTGAGAAACAACCTCAGCCCTGCCAAGCAGTTCTAGCTCGGCAGGGCTGAGTTCGTTCGAAGGGGGCGGGGTTGGTACCCAGGCTCGACTTAGGACCGCGCCGTTCGGGGTTCGATTCCCCGCGCCTCCACTTTGCCCCCGTGGTGAAATTGGCAAACACAGCGGACTGTCACTCCGCCGGTTCTGATCCCGGGACCTTGTGGGTTCGAGGCCCACCGGGGGCACACTTTCATACAACCCTTTCGGCTTGTGAGCAAGAACTCGATGAGTTCTGACTTGGAATCAGAGAATCTCCTGTACACACTCATGCTCTGGAGCACGCTCCGATCGTGTCCACACACTGCAAGACTCTTCACGTCAGTCTGTCTGATGGGTGCTTGAGTGCGTACATTGACAAGCCGATTATAGAGTTGTAGTAAAGCTCTGCCGAGGCAAACGTGGGTGAGACCGACAGACCTAACACCACCCAAAACCTAGGATTTCATACCCTTGAGGGATGTGTGGATCCGAGGGAGCCGGAAAGCGGTACGACCATCGAGATCCGGATCCCCTACTCGGATGTGCAGCACTCGATGAAGCACAACCCGGGACGTGCTTGGCAACTGACCACCGCGGACCACGTGCTCCGAGAGCCTGAGAGAATCTACGAGGGAGTCCGCCGAGAGGGCGAAGATGATCGCGACGGCTGGTGTTACGTCGGTAGACCCAAGCGCGTCTGTCTTGGTAGCGACCGCTGGATTCCCCTGCCGAAGGGTTGTGTCTACGTCGTTTTCGTTTCTTCGAGATTCATTGCTTACGAGTGGCGAATCGAGCATGCCGATCCAGACGATCCGGAAGGGCCGGCTGGCTGCGAGTCAAGCGACCGATACGGTAGATTGAAATGGGAAAAATGAATCCTGACCTTGAGAAGTTTCTCCGCGAGACGGAGCAGGAATGCTCGTCAGCGCCATCGCGGGGTGGCTGGTACAGCAAGGCCGGCGACTGCGCATTTTTCTTCAATGAACCGGACGCATCGTATCTGGCCGAACGAGTTGATGGACGTTTGACGGTCTATCGATCCCTCGAAGACCGCCGCAGAATCGTCGGGGTTCAGGTGAAGGGCATTCGCACCCTGCCCGGACACGATTTTCTTGAAGTGCTTGTCCGACAATCCGGAACGGTAGACTTGATCATGCTCCTGTACGGGACTTGGCAGGAGACTCAGTCCGATGCGTCGAAAGAACCTGCGGATCGGGCTGCAAAGCGAAGGACTGACTACGAAGACGTCCTTCGTGAGTTTTCCGGAAGCACAATTGACGCAAAGGAGTTCGTCTCAGTTTAGACGGATGGCAGCGTCTGCCCTCATCGTTGTTTCTCGCTCTCGAGACGGGATGCCGTGAACCCGAGAGGACCTGAGGACAAGGCGCGCCGGGTGATCGACCGGCTCCTGGGTGAAGCCGGGTGGATCGTCCAGGATCGGGACGAGATGAACGTCTCGGCCGGGAAGGGCGTCGCCGTTTGTGAGTTCGCGCTCGCAAGCGGGCATGGGTTCGCCGACTACCTTCTCTTCGTCGACGGGAAGGCCGTGGGCGTCCTCGAGGCGAAGCCCGCGGGCTTCCATCTCTCGGGCGTCGAGTTCCAGGTCGACAAGTACTCGGCCGGTCTCCCCGAGGACCTCGCGCCCCCGCTCTCGCCGCTGCCCTTCCTGTACATGAGCACGGGCGTCGAGACGCGCTTCATCAACCTGCTCGACCCGAAGGCCCGGAGCCGGCGGATCTCGGGCGTCCCGCACATCCACCGGCCCGAGACCCTCGCCGAGTGGCTCGCCGCCGACACCCTCGACGGTTGGGTGAAGCGCCTCCACTCCGAGGGCGACGGCTTCCACACCGCGGCCGAGTCGACCAAGCCCTCGAGCCTTCGCGGCCGGATCACGACGCTCCCGCCCCTCGAGCCGAAAGGGCTCCGACCGAACCAGATCGAGGCGATCGCCAACCTCGAGCATTCCCTCAAGGATGCTCGTCCGCGCTCCCTCGTCCAGATGGCGACCGGCTCCGGGAAGACGATCTTCGCGATCACCTCGATCTACCGCCAGATCAAGTATGGCGGCGCTCGGCGGGTGCTCTTCCTTGTCGATCGGAGCAACCTCGGCGAGCAGGCGGAGAAAGAGTTCCAGGGCTTCCGGACTCCGGACGACCAAAGGAAGTTCACCGAGCTCTACAACGTCCAGCGGCTCACCTCGAGCACGATCGGCTCCTCGAGCAAGGTCGTGATCACGACGATTCAAAGGCTGTACTCGATGCTCAAGGGCGAGGAGCTCGACCCCGAGGCGGAAGAGGGCTCGAAGTTCGACGCCGCCCTCGGAACGCTCAAGGAGCCGCTGCCCGTCGTCTACAGCGCGACCTATCCGCCCGAGTACTTCGACGTCATCTTCATCGACGAGTGCCACCGCTCGATCTACACGCTGTGGCGCCAGGTGCTCGAGTACTTCGACGCCTTCCTCGTCGGGCTCACCGCCACACCCGCGAAGCAGACCTTCGGCTTCTTCGAGAAGAACCTCGTGATGGAGTATGACCACGAGCGCGCCGTCGCCGATGGCGTCAACGTCGACTTCGAGGTCTACAACATCCGCACTCGAATCTCCGAGGAGGGCGCCACGGTCAAGGCAGAGCCCGGCGTCATGCTCGAGTTCCGCGACCGCCGCACCCGCGCCAAGCGGTGGGAGACGCCCGACGAAGACGTCTCGTACGAGGCGAACGAGCTCGACCGGCGCGTCGTCTCGAAGGACCAGATCCGGACGATCATCCGGACCTTCCGCGACAAGGTCCGCACCGAGATCTTCCCCGGCCGGAAGGAGGTCCCGAAGACCCTCATCTTCGCCAAGGACGACAGCCACGCCGAGGACATCGTCGAGATCGTCCGGAAGGAGTTCGGCGAGGGCAACGACTTCTGCCAAAAGATCACGTACAAGGTCACCGGCGTCGATCCGCGCCAGCTCATCCAGGACTTCCGGAACTCCTACTTCCCCCGCATCGCCGTGACCGTCGACATGATCGCCACCGGCACCGACATCAAGCCGATCGAGATCGTGATGTTCATGCGGGCGGTCAAGAGCCGCGTCCTCTTCGAGCAGATGAAAGGGCGTGGCGTCCGTGTCATCGACGACAACGAGCTGAAGGCCGTCACGCCCGACGCGTGCGCCAAGACCCACTTCGTGATCGTCGATTGTGTCGGCATGACCGACACCGACCTCGCCGATACCCAGCCCCTCGACCGACAGAAGACGGTCGCCTTCGGCTCCCTCCTCGAGCACGTCGCCGCCGGTGGCACTAGCCCTGACCTACTCTCCTCCCTCGCCAGCCGCCTCGCCCGCCTCGCCAAGCAGTGCGGCGAGGCGGAGCTCGGCCGCATCGAGATGGAAGCGGGCGGCTCGACGCTCCAAGACCTCACCCGCGGCATCATCGACGCCCTCGACCCCGACCGCCAGATCGACCACGCCCGCGAGCGGTTCAAGGTCGCGACGGACGACGAGGTCACCGCCGAGCAGATCACGAAGGCGCGCGAGGAGCTCCTCAAGAAGGCCGTCGAGCCGCTCGCGACGAAGCCGAAGCTCCGGGACCTCCTCCAGGACGTGAAGCGCGAGGTCGAGCAGATCGTCGACGACGTCTCCGTCGACGAGGTCACCGAGGCGGGCGCGAGCGAGGCCGCCCGAGAGAAGGCGAAGGCCCTCGTCCAGAGCTTCGCGAGCTTCCTCGAGGAGAACAAGAACGAGATCGAGGCGCTCCAGTTCTTCTTCGCCGAGCCCTACTCGAAGCGGCTCCGCTTCAAGGACATCAAGGCCCTCGCCGAGGCGATCCAAGCCCCGCCGCGCTCCTGGACGCCCGAGAAGCTCTGGCACGCCTACGAGCTCCTCGAGAAGGACAAGGTCCGCGGCGCCTCGAGCAAGCGGCTCCTCATCGACCTCGTCTCGCTCGTGCGGCATGCTCTCCGTCAAGAAGACGAGCTCGTCCCCTACGGCGAGAAGGTCCGTGAGCGCTTCGACGGCTGGCTCGCGAGCCAGCGCGCGTCCGGACGCGCCTTCACCCCCGAACAGACCCGATGGCTGGAGATGATGAGAGACCACGTCGCGACGAGCGTCGAGATCCAGATCGGCGACTTCGACTACGCCCCCTTTTCCCAGGCCGGAGGGCTCGGGAAGGCGTCCCAGGTCTTCGGAAGCGACCTCGGCGCGCTCCTGCGGGAGCTGAATGAGGCGTTGGCGGCATGAGCGGCCGGAGCTTGCCAAAGGGCTGGACTGAAGGCTCGATCGGGGAGCTATGTGTCGCCAAAGTGCCTCAGGGGCCGCCTGAGGAAGACATCGAGTACATCGACATCAGCTCTATTGACCGGACACAGAAGGTCATCCGGGAGACACGGACGGTCTCTCCGGATGAGGCGCCTACCAGAGCAAGGCAGTGGATCGAACCTGGCGACGTCTTGGTGTCCATGACGCGCCCGAATCTCAACGCCGTAGCGAGAGTCACAGAGGAGCACAAGGGAGCGGTGGCATCAACTGGTTTCGATGTGCTCCGTTCTAGCTCGATTATGCCGGAATGGCTGTTCTATCGAGTCCGCTCGACCGACTTCGTTCTTGACGTTTGTCAGGACCTGCAAGGAGTTGTCTATCCCGCTATCCGGCCACATGATGTCAGGCGGCATCGACTCCCTGTCCCTCCCCTCGGCGAGCAGCACCGCATCGTCGAGGCGATCGAGTCGTACTTCACGCGCCTCGACGACGCCGTCGCGACACTCGGGCGGGTTCAGCGCAACCTGAAGCGCTACCGCGCCTCGGTGCTGAAGGCAGCCGTCGAGGGCCGCCTCGTGCCAACCGAGGCCGAGCTCGCGCGCCGGCAAGGCCGCGACTACGAGCCCGCCT
The DNA here is from genome assembly GCA_040219065.1 of Planctomycetota bacterium. Lineage (GTDB taxonomy): Bacteria > Planctomycetota > OFTM77 > OFTM77 > OFTM77 > OFTM77. Next base: position 49 of record JAVJTD010000052.1, on the reverse strand, counting down.
CGGTCCTCCTCGACCGCATCCTCGCCGAGCGCCGCCGCCGCTGGGAGGA
>JAVJTD010000050.1:0-3553 GCA_040219065.1 Planctomycetota bacterium | reverse complement strand
CCCTCCCCTACGCCGATCCCCTCACGACGCTGCCTTGCGACGAGGCCGATCTGAAGACCGCGGTCTGGATCGATGACGCGCTGCCCGAAGGCGCCGCTTGGGAAGGTGACGGCATCGAGTGGGTCGAGGCACCTTCCGGTCCCGTTCACTCCGGCCAGCGCGCCATGCGCCGGCAGAGCCAGGGCAATCAGCAGCACTTCTTCCGCAACGCCGATCAAAAGATGCGCGTCGGTCTCGGCGACAAGCTGTTCGCCTGGGTCTGGCTCGATCCCGAAGATCCGCCGCGCGAGATCATGGTCCAGTACAACAGCGACGGGGATGCTGGCTGGCGGCACCGCGCTTACTGGGGTGAGAACCTCATCGGCTACGGCCGAGACGCCTCGACCGAGCGGAGGCATCTGGGGCCCTTACCGGCCCTCGGCGAGTGGGTGCGGCTCGAGATGGATCCTCTCGAGCTCGGCCTGACGCCCGGCACGGTCGTCCACGGGATCGCCTTCACGACGTTCGATGGCACGAGCTACTGGGACAACGTCGGCATCGAGTCGTCGGTGCCACAGCGAGCCGAGGACTTCGTCTGGATCGACGACGCCTTGCCGAGCGGCGCTCAGGCTCAAGGCGACGGGAAGATCTGGCAGTGGATCACCGCCGATGAGGGCCCGGTTCACAGTGGCCAAAAGGCGCTGCGTCGCGGCGGCGCTCCCGGGCTCCACCAGGACTTCTTCACGGGCGCCGACCGCCTGCGCCTGCAACGCGGCGACACGCTGTTCGCACACGTTTGGCTCGATCCGAATGATCCGCCGCGCTCGATCCAGCTCCAGTTCAACAACGGCAACTGGAGCCATCGTGTCCGCTGGGGCGAAGGGGCTCACGGCGAGGGCGCTGGTGGTGGCGCCGACTTCCGGGCCGGGGAAATCCCGGCGCTCGGCGAGTGGGTGCGCCTCGAGGTCGACCTCGCCTTGGTGGGACTGAAGCCGGGCGAGATGCTCAACGGCTGGGCGTTCACCCAAGTCGGCGGCACGGTGATCTGGGACGAAGCCGGCGTCCACACCTGGGGGCCGCCCGACGAGCGCTTCCGAGAATCCCAGCTCCTGTGGGAGCACATCGCGATCGCCGACGACGGATTGCCGGCGCCGGTCCGCGAGGCGGCCCAAGTCCCGGCCGACGCCCGCACGGCGGATCAAGCTCGTGCATTGAGGCGCTACTACCTTCGCTACGTGCACGAAGGCTCGCGCCCAGCGTTCGCCGAGCTGGAGGCGGAGGTCCAGGAGACACGCGGCGAGTTGGAAGGCCTCGAGAACCAGATTCCGACGACGCTCATCATGAAAGAGCTGAAGGAGCCGCGGGAGGCATTCGTCCTGCGCCGCGGCCAGTATGATGACCGCGGGACCGAGGTCTCCAGGGGCACGCCGCGCGTCTTGCCCCCCTTCCCGGACGACCTACCTCGCAACCGACTGGGCCTGGCGAAGTGGCTGCTCCAAGAGTCGCATCCCCTCACGGCCCGCGTGGCGGTGAACCGGTTCTGGCAGAGCCTCTTCGGAACGGGCCTCGTGAAGACGTCCGAGGACTTCGGCAACCAGGGCGAGCCGCCCTCTCATCCCGAGCTCCTCGACTGGCTGGCCGTGCAGTTCATCCGCGATGGCTGGGACGTCAAGAAGACGATCCGGCGCATGGTGATGTCGGCGACGTATCGTCAGGACTCGAGCTTCCGGCCCGGCCTGGCGAAGCGCGACCTCGAGAACCGGCTCCTGGCCCGCGGACCGCGGTTCCGCCTCGACGCCGAGATGCTGCGCGATCAAGCGCTCGCCATCAGCGGGCTGCTCGTCGAGCGGCTAGGCGGTCCGAGCGTGAAGCCGCCTCAGCCGTCGGGCCTCTGGTTCGCCGTCGGCTACTCCGGCTCGAACACGGTGCGCTTCCAGGCGGACGTAGGTCACGAGAAGGTGCACCGGCGAACGCTCTATACCTTCATCAAGCGCACGGCGCCTCCTCCTCAAATGAGTACCTTCGACGCACCGAACCGCGAGTCGTGCACCGTTCGCCGCGAGCGGACCAACACGCCGCTGCAGGCGCTCTTGCTGCTCAACGATCCGCAGTACGTCGAAGCGGCCAAGGTCTACGGCGCGCGCGTGCTTTGGGAGGCGCCTCCCGAAGATGAGGCGCGCGTCCGCTTCGCCTTCGAGAACGCTCTGCTGCGACCACCCAGCTCGGAAGAGCTCTCCGTGCTCCTCGGCTTCGTCCGCGAGCAAAGGGCCGAGTTTCGCCGAGATCCCGCCACCGCTAAGGAGCTCTTGGGCGTCGGCGAGGCGGATGTGCCGGAAGGACTGGACACGATCGAAGCCGCGACCTGGGCCCTCTTGGGCAATCTCCTCTTCAACCTCGACGAGCTGCTGACGAAGGCCTGATCATGGATCCCCTGCACGAACACCTGCGATTCCAGACTCGCCGTCAGCTCTTTGCGAGCGCGGCACTCGGGCTGGGCAAGGCCGCCTTGGCGACCTTGGCCGGCGGAGCACTCGCTCGCCAGACCGTGGCACTCGGCGCCACCTCGGACGAGATCGGCTACCGTGGCCTGAAGGGCTTGCCCCACTTCGCGCCGAAAGCGAAGCGCGCGATCTCGCTCTTCATGGCCGGCGCGCCGTCCCAGATCGACACGCTCGACTACAAGCCGAAGCTCGACGATCTGTTCGACACCGACTTGCCCGACTCGATCCGTAAGGGACAGCGGCTGACGACGATGACCTCGGGGCAGACGCGGTTCCCGATCGCGCCCTCGATGTTCTCGTTCCAGAAGTACGACAATGGCGGCGACGGCGCCTGGGTCAGCGAGCTGCTCCCCCACACCGCCACGATCGTCAAGGACATCGCCATCGTGCGGTCCGTTTACACCGAGGCGATCAACCACGATCCGGCGATCACCTACATCTGCACCGGCCGACAGCTCCCCGGCTGGCCCAGCTTGGGATCTTGGATCAGCTACGGTCTCGGCTCCGAGAACGACGACCTGCCGACCTTCGTGGTCATGACGCCGACCTGGACCGGTCGCAAGGAAGCCCAAGCGCTGTATCAGAGGCTCTGGGGAGCCGGTGTGCTGCCGGGCAAGTTTTCGGGTGTATCCTTCCGCTCGCAAGGTGACCCGGTGCTCTTCCTCCAGAACCCGCCGGGCGTCGATCGGCCGACGCGGCGACGCATGCTCGACGCCCTGGGACGACTCAATGCCGAGCACTACGAGCGCGCCGAGGATCCCGAGACGCTGACGCGCATCGCGCAGTACGAGATGGCCTTCCGGATGCAGGCCTCGATCCCTGGCCTGACCGACATCTCCGAAGAGTCCGAAGCGACCTTGGAGATGTACGGACCTGACGTGCGCAAGCCCGGCACCTTCGCCAATAGCTGCCTCCTCGCCCGGCGCATGGTCGAGCGCGGCGTGCGCTTCGTGCAGCTCTTCCACCGCGGGTGGGATCAGCACTTCAACCTGCCCGGCGATATCCGCAACCAGTGCCGAGACGTCGATCAGCCGTCCGCCGCGCTGGTCAAGGACCTCCAGCAGCGCGGCTTG
>JAVJTD010000039.1:0-16916 GCA_040219065.1 Planctomycetota bacterium | reverse complement strand
AGCACGTTTCACCCCCAGTATTCTCCGGCGCCGCGCCGGGGGCGCGGCTGCTCTCCCTACTTCGGGTCATTGACCAGCAGCTTGCGGGCTCGGACGGTGAGGTCGTGGTCGGGGCCGAGGAGCAGCTCTAACTGGTCGCCGGCATGGACGATCATCTCACGTCCGTTCTCGACTTCACCGAGGTGATCGCGGCAGGAGCCGAGATGGGCTTCCAGCCAGGGAAGCAGCGCGGGCTCCAGGGGAGGGTTCTCTCGGTAGAACTGCCAGGCGAGCTCGAGAAGCTGAGCGGCTCGCTACCATTCGCCCAGGCGATGCAGCAAGAGTCCCAACGAATGCCGGGTCGTCGCGGTGGCCGGGTGACCCAGGGGCAGACTGTTCACCTGAATCTCGAGAGCCTTCTCCATGTGGTACTTCGCGGCGATCCAGTCCTCTTGAGCTTCGTGGACCGAGCCGAGGTTGAGCTGGACCACCGCGAGGTTGGGATGCTCGTTGCCGAGGAAGTGCTCGAAGAGACCCAGCGAGCGCTCGTACAGCGCCTGCGCGCGATCGAGCTCGCCGAGCTTTTCGTGCACCTTGGCGAGGTTGTTCAGGGCAATGGCCACGTGCGGATGCTCGCCGTCGTAGACGGTCTCGTACAGCTCCAAGGTCTCTTGGTAGTAAGGCACCGCCGAGAGCGGGCCTTCGCTGTCCGAGACGATGGAGGCCAAGTTGTTCAAGACGCTCGCGAGCTTCACCGTCGCCGTCGGGAGGTTCGCTCGAAGCTCGCTGGCACAGTCCTCGAGGAGCTCACGCGCCTCCTTCTTCTCGTTCTGATAGGTGAGAGCTTCGGCGAGGTTCTGCTTGAGCAAAAGGGGGTCGATGTCTCCCTCCTTGCCGAGCTCCGTGACGAGGGCGAGCGCTCTTCGCAGGTCCGCCTCGGAGTCCGCATAGCGAGCTTGCGCCCGATGGATCAGGCCCCGGATGTTCAGCAGGTTCAGCCAGACGGGGTCGTCATCGCCCAGCTCTGCGGCGCGCTCACTCGCGGAGGCGATCTGTCGCTCGGCTTCCTCGAGGCGGTGCTGCTCGAGCAGGACTCCCGCCAAGTTCGAGTGCGCTTCAGCGGCGCGGCGCGGCTGATCTGGAAAGTGCTCGCGGGCGAGCTTCACGTTGAGACGCAGATGGGCTTCGGCCAGATCGAAGAGCCCAAGCCCGTGATACGCGGCCCCGAGCGTCGAGTGCAGCGTCGTGCGGGTGTCGGGAGCGACCTCGAGACGCTCGAGGCTGTCGGCGACGGAGTCGAGCATCTCCCGGACCGTCATGTCCGACCGCCGTCCTTCCTCCCCGTTACCGAACAGCAGCATCTCGCGCAAGAAGCCGAGCACTCTGGCCGATCGCCTCGCCTCGTTCAAGGCGCGCTCCGCGTCGCGACTGGCGAGCTTGCGAGCTTCCTCGGCGAGGAGGCGCTGCTCCTCGGCGCGTGCGAAGCCGGCCGAGAGCCCTCCGAAGGCGGCCGCGATGACGAGCAGGAGCGTGGCGACGGTGCCGACGCCGAAGGGGTGACGGCGCACGAGCTTGCCCATGCGGTAGAGCGGGGTGGCGCGTCGAGCGCGCACGGGGAGGTTCTCGAGGTAGCGGCGCAGGTCGTCGGCGAGGTGCTCGACCGTCGCGTAGCGCCGACCGGGCTCCTTACGAAGCGCCTTCAGGACGACGTTGTCGAGGTCGCCCTTGAGTCGGCGGCTCCAGCTCGCGGCGCCGGGGCCGCGTCGCTTCTTGGGTCGATTCGCATGTGCCTGGCTAGGTCGCACCGGATCGCTGGCACAGATCACGCGCTTCGCCTCGCCGGGCGTGCACCCTTCGAGATCGTGGGGATGCCGATCGGTGACGAGCTCGTACAGGAGGACTCCGAGCGAGTAGACGTCGCTGGCGGTGGTGACGGGCTCGTCGCGGAGCTGCTCGGGGCTCGCGTAGGCGGGTGTCAGGGCTCTGAGGAGCGTCTGCGTCTCGTCGGTCGTCTCCGTCTCGGGATCGAGCAGCTTGGCGATGCCGAAGTCGAGCAGCTTGGGCTCGCCGTCCTCGGTGATGAGCACATTGCTCGGCTTGAGATCGCGATGGACGATCAAGTTGCGATGCGCATGCTCGACCGCCTCGCACACCTCGAGGAAGAGCAGTAGCCGCTCGCGAAGCGTGAGATGAGTCTGGTGGCAGTGCTGCAGGATCGGAGCGCCCTGCACGAACTCCATCACCAGGTACGGTTGTCCGTCCGCGGTGGTGCCGCCGTCGATCAGGCGCGTGATGTAGGGATGCTGCAACCGCGCGAGGAGCTGCCTCTCACGCTCGAATCGCGCGCGGAGCGACGCGCTCAACAAGCCGGCGCGGATCAGCTTGATCGCGACCTCTTGCTCGTAGGCCCCGTCGGCGCGGCGCGCCCGATAGACGGTGCCCATCCCGCCCGAGTCGATCACTTCGATCAGCTCGTAGGCGCCGAGGCGCTTCTCCGCGGGCAAGTGTTGGAGCGTCGGTCCGAGATCGGGAGGCTCGAGGAAGGAGCTCTCGGTCTCGGCTGCGGAGATCAGCTTCTCGACGGTGATGCGGAGCTCGGGATCTTGGCAGTGCTCGTCGAGAAATGCGCGGCGCTCCTCGGACGTCCGCGACAGGGCTTCGAGGGCGAGCTCTTTGAGTCGACCGAACCCGTGATTCGAAGTCACGACCGCTCTCCAGGCGAAAGACGTTCGTACAGCCAACCGCGCGCGACTTGCCATTCGCGCTTGATCGTGCGCGCGGAGACCCCGAGCACTGCCGCCGTCTGCTCGACGCTGAGTCCGCCGAAGAAGCGAAGGTCGATGAGCGCGGCGAGCCGCTCGTCGAGCACCTGCAGTGCTTCGAGTGCTTCGTCGAGGGCGACCAGATCGAGGGCCCGCTCCTCGTACGCGGCGACCGCTTCGTCGAGCATGACGCGCTCACCGCTCGCCTTGCGCTTCTGCCGATTCCGCGTCCTCGCATGGTCGACGAGCACCGAGCGCATCGCCCGTGCGGCCAGACGCAGGCAGGCCGTTCGGTCGAGTTGCTCGAGCTCTTGGCCGCTGACGAGACGCAAGTAGACCTCGTGCACCAGCGCAGTCGGCTGCAGCGTGTGATCGCGGCGCTGGGCCTTCAAATGATGTTTTGCGAGACGACGAAGCTCGTCGTAGATCGCAGGAAACGGATCCGGGGGAAGGGCAGACTCTGCCACGCGATCCTCGAGGTGAGAGCGCATTGCTTCATTCTGGCGGGGATTTCGGGAAGGACGCGTCGCGTCCTGGGCAGGTTCCCGGTCCAGCTCCCTATAACAAGGCTTCGCGGAAGCGCGCGAGAGGAATTTGGTCGTCGGATACTCGGACCGACCGTTTCCGAGCCGCCGAACAAAAAAACCGTGTCCCCTCGAGGCTCGGTTCGTCGTCATCCCCTCCAGGCGCGGCGAGTCGTGTGACTGCCCTGGCACCCGGAACGGTACGGCTCGTCGCGCCCGCTTCTCCTCCTCCTCGGATGCGGAAGCGGATCCGAGCCTCGGCAGAATGGAACAGGAGGAACCTCATGGGCACTCTACGAAGCCGCCTCGGCCTACTGGCATTCCTCGCGCTCGCGGGGGCGGTCTCGGCTCAACCGGCGACGCCCGCACCGCCTCAGCAGTTGGCGAGGTACACGGTGACGGAGCTGGCTCCTCTCGGCGGATCGCTCAGCATCGTCCAAGACCTCAACGGTTCTGGCGTGGCCGTCGGCTGGGCGACGGATGCCTCGGGCGTCAATCACGCGACGCGTTGGCAAGACGGTCAGGCTCTCAACCTGGGCAAGCTGCCCGGCGATGTCTCGAGCTCGTCGGACGCCATCAATGAAGCGGGCGACATCGTGGTCACCTCGCGCTCGCCGAACAACATCCAGTCGGCCTGCGTGTGGAGTCAGGGAGTGCTCACTCCCCTCGGCGCGCTCGGTGGTCAGCAGAGCGGTGTGCACGACATTCAAGGGGCGCGAGTGGTCGGCTGGGCGATGGTCGACACCGGCACGACGCGATTTCACGGCTACACCGGAGCAGGTGGACCGCTTGCGAACCACGGCACGTTTCCCGGCGGACTCTGGGGCTCAGCGCTGGCGATCAACGACGCCGGTGTCAGCGTCGGCTACGTCGACACGAACGGGATGTTGACCTCGGCGTCTCGCTACACGCCCGAAGAAGGGCAGGTGCTCTTGCCCGGCTTCACCGAGCTCGGGAGCGATACGGTTTCCGCGACCGATCTGAATGAGTCGGGCACGATCATCGGTTACGCCTGGACCGGGCGTCACTACTTCGATGCGAACCTGAACATCGAGCGTTGGGCGCGGCAAGCCGTTTATTGGCAGGACGGAATCCTGCATCGTCTCGGGACGATCGGCGGTGAGAACAGCAGCGCGCTGGGAATCAACGAGGCCGGTGTGATCGTCGGCTGGTCGGAGGACGATCGCGGCGACTTGAAGGCTGTACTCTGGCAGGGCGGCCGCAGGATCGTGCTGGAGGATCGCCTCGTCCGAGGCGGCGCACCGGCCTTGTTCAACGCTTTCGCGATCAATGATCAGGGACAGATCGCCGCCAACGGAATCAACGCGTCTGGACAACGGCGCGGCTTCATCTTGACGCCGGTCGATTGAGAAAAGGACTCGACGATGAGACTCTCGATCCTGATGACGCTGCTCCTCGGCAGCTCCGCGATGGCTCAGGTCTACGACGCCGTCGAGATCCCGCCCCTCGACACGGGCACGCACAACTGGGCGTTCGGGCTCAATGACGCCGGTGACGTCGTCGGCTCGTCGAACATTCGCGACACGGCGGAAGCGCGCGGATTCCTCTGGCGAAATGCAACGCTCACGGATCTGGGCGTGCCGCCTTGTGGCAACCATAGCTGGGCGCGCGCGATCAACGAGAGCGGGTTGATGGCCGTGACCGCCGTCGACTGCTTCGGCTTCAGCGTGACGCGGAGGCCCTTCGTTCACGACGGGGTCACCTTGACGGCGCTGCCCTACGGATCGTCTCGCACCTACGTCCGGGACATCGACTCGAACGGGAATATCGTCGGTACCATGTTCATCGATCAGGTCATCGCGAACTGGCCGATCACCCACGCCTACCTCTGGGACGGCACGACCGCGACCGACCTCGGCACGCTCGGTGGCGACTTCTCGCAATCCCTCGCCCTGAATGAGTCCGGACTCGTCGTCGGGGGCGCGCACATCCAGGACAACGCCGAGTATCACGCCTTCTCGTGGCAGTTCGGGACGATGCAGGATCTGGGAACGCTCGGGGGGCGAGACAGTGAGGCCAATGACGTCAATGAAGACGGCCTCATCGTCGGCTGGGCAGAGAACCTCGAAGGTGCTCGCCGCCCGGTGCTGTGGGATCAGGGGGCGATCCTGGATCTCGGTACTCTCGGTTCGGAGGTCGGGGAAGCGGAGGCGGTCAACGACGCCGGTTGGATCGTCGGGCACTCGCAGGATGCCGGCGGCAACGAGCGCGCCTTCGTCCGCAACCCGCGGCGCGACCTGGTCAACCTGAACGAACGCGTCATCTCGGGAGCGACCGCGCTGGTGCTCCAATCGGCGCAAGATATCAACGGTCACGGGCAGATCGTCGGTTGGGGACGGCGCAACGGTGTCTCGCGCGCCTTCGTGCTCTCGCCGCACCCCGTCGCGATGACGACACCGTCGCCGGGTCAAGCCGGTCAGATCAACACGGTCCGCCTCACGGGAGGAACACCCGGCGAGCGGCTGTACTTGGTCGCGGGCTTCCAGCAGGGCTCGGCGGCGGTACCCGGCTGCCAAGGGCTGTTCTTCGACATGGCCGACCCGAGACTCGTAGCGAGCGACGTTGCGGACGGGCAAGGCGCGGTCGACCTGGCGATCTTCGTGCCGGCCCCGTTGTCGGGAGCGACGGTGAAGCTGCAACCCCTCGACCACTCCGCCTGCCGACTCGGCAACCGCCAAGACATCACCTTCAACTGAAACGTCAACGTCCGTTTCTGCACGGCCTCACCGCTCTCTTCAAGGAGCGGTGAGGCCTCTTTATTTGGTTGGGGGGTGCGGCGGGGATCGATGACGAGAGACGAGGCGCGGAGCGCCGGAGCATTCTGGCGCGACACGGGGGTTGCCACTTTATCGGTCGGCTCCCTTGGATCGAGCAGGGCCCAACCTCTTGAACAACTCCAGCCACTGCCGCATCAGGCTGGCTCCGATGTCGTTCTTCTTCTCGAGCTCTACGATCGTCTCGCCCCAGTAGAATCCGATCCAACCGTCGCTGATCTCCGAGCTCTGCTCGATAAAGCTCTCGAGCTCCTGCGGGCTGCACTTCAGGGGGAAGGTCTCCTCGACCACGAGCGGCTTGCCGAGATCGTAGACTCGCAATGCTTCGACCGCCTTCTCGACCTCGCCGGCGTTGGGGTAGAAGTGGACGCTGACGAAGTCGAGCGCGTCGCCGACACCCTTGCCGTGGAAGAGCGGCTTCGCTCCCGGGAAGACGAGGGCCCACGGGATCACACCGATCGTGATCAACCTCTCGGCATCGTGCTTCCGGATCGCGCTCGTCAGCTTCTCGATCCAGGCACGGGCGACTTGCTCTTTCGTGCGCCCCTTCAGATCGAGGGCGATCCTCTGGACGAAGTGCTTGCCGCCGAAGTCGCCGGCCAACCAGCTCTCCTCCGGCTTGTCCTTCCCGGGGAGGATGGGCTCGTTCATCAGGTCGTAGCAGAAGACCGCCGGGCTCTCGGCACACGCCTTCGCGATCGCTTCCCAGAAGGTCGATTGAGCTTCCCACCGTGCCTCTTCCTCCAAGGTGTCATACCACTCGGGCACGTCGTCGGCGTGGTAACAGCCGAGTCCGGTGAGATCGAGGTAGAGGCCCACCCGCTCGGCGAGAACCAAGAGCTTCTTCAGCCGCGCCAACGACTTCGCTTCGGCTTCTTCCGGGGACTTCAGGAACCGCCCGACCTGCAGATGCACCCGAACGACGTTCGCGCCGAGCTCCTTCATCTCCTCGAAGTCCGAAGCGACGCTCGCCCAGTCCTCCTCCCAGTAATCCTCGATCAACCGCCCGTCGCGGTCGTGGTCGTAGTTGAAGCCCCACGGCACGAATCGCTCACCACTGGAGGTCACGAAGCGGGCGCCATCGCCGCTCACTCGAATGCGCGGCATCCTCGCACCCCTCGCCGAGCTCTCCTCGCCGGTCGGTTGGGCGCTCAGGGTGGGGACGAGAATGAGAATCGAGAGAAAGCAGCTCTTCATGGGAGACTCCTGAGGGCTTTCGCTGCGAGAGGGGACCTCGACATTATCAGAAGATACCGGCGAGGCGTCGATCGCTCGATCGCCCGTTACCGGGCTTGGAGGCCCTTGCGATCTCGATGGCAGATGCGACACTCGGCTCAGGAAATCGGGCCACCCCAAGAAGCCGCCTCGAGAGCGAGAATGCGATGTCGACGTTTCGTACTGCGTGCACCCTGAGCTTCCGGCTGGCGCTTGCGTCGTTCGTCTGTCTTTCGATGTCCGGCCTCGCACTCGGCCAGGACTTCCGGACCTGGTCGAAGGAGCGGCGGGCCTTCCTCGAGAAGGACACTTTCTTCTCGAAGCTGACGCGTCCGAGCTTCGTCGAGGCGGAGCCCTTCTTGCTCCATGTCTCGGGCGGCCCGGCGGTCGCCCAAGTGATCCAGGAGGAGATCCTCCCGCTCCTCCAGGATCAGCTCGCCCACTTCGAAACGACGATCGCCAAGCCGGGCCGACTGAACCGCCGGCCTGGTTACGAAGGGTTCACGGTCAGCGTGGTCGAGAGTCGTCAGGACTTCGAGCGCTACTTCGCGAATCGCCCTTTGGAGCAGCGGGCCGATGGCAAGGTCGCCAAGTACGACCATCGCCAGAGAGTGCTCATGATCTGCGTCGATCCGAAGGGCACACAGCTCACGCCCGATGCTCAGCAATGGCAATCGCTGTTCGAGTCCGGGACGGCGCTCCTCGATGCGTTCTCGCCCGGCGGCCTGCTGGCCGTCATCGCCTATTGGGAGAAGATCGGTATCGCCGATCACCTAGCGCAGTGCGAGAAGATCCAAGTCCTCGGCAAGACGCGTCATCGGTTCGGTGACATCGCGCCCGGTCGGCTGGACGACTTCCTGCTCGCGCTCGAGGACGGGAAGATGCCGATCCCGCTCGAAGAGCTCTTGAAGATCCTGGACGAGTGGGCGCTGCAGGCCGCCTGTGACCAAGCCGCTGCGAAGGCCGTCGCCTTGCAGACCCGGACCGGCAATGCCCGCGCCGCGATGCGGCGCTTCAGCCCGGCGGCCTTTCACCTGCTCACGGCCTATCTCCTCGACGGGAGCCACGAGCATTCGAAGCGCTACGTCGCCGGCGCATCGGAGATGCTGAGTGCCGATTATCACCGCGATCGATTGTTCGAGCTCTTGAAGACCGATGCCGAGAATCTCGAGTTCGACTTCGTGACCTGGGTCCTGGCTCGACCGGGCGTCGCGGCGTCGCGCGCGCGGTTAGCCAAGATCCAGCCGGCGCCGCGTCCGGTCGCCACAGCAACCAACACGAAGGCCGATCCCTTCACGGCGCTGCGCAATCGAAAGAAGGAGGCCGAGGAAGGCGTCCCCGAGAAGTCGGCCGGGCCGCCGCTCACACCGGCCGAGCGTCTCGCTCAGGCCGTTCGCAAGGCAATGGCCGGCGACACCCCCGGATTCATCGCGGGCGCGACCACGCTGGGTCCCCAGCATGCCCGCCTCGCCGAGCGCGTGAAGCAGTTCCAGGACCGCTTCTTTCGCGCCGTCGCTGATGAGAGCACGCTGCTCACCGTGACGCTGCCGAGCGGCGAGGAGGTGAAGGGCACCGTCACGACGTTCCAGAACGGCGAGCTCCTGCTCGATCTGCGCACGGGTGGGCAGCGCAAGATTGCGGCGGGTGAGCTCTCGTGGGACGAGCTGGTCGTCCTCGCGCGGAGTCGTCTGCGTTGGAAGGAAGGCTCGGACTACATCGATTACGCCGCGGTGCTGCTGGCGCTCGGCGACCCGAAGGAAGCGCGCAAGATGCGCGCGACGGCGAGCCGCAAGGACGAAGGCGACTCGGCGGTGCTCGATGCGGTCTGGGAAGACTTCGCACGCGCTGCGGCCGCCGTGAGGCTCGAAGACCGTATCACCGCCGCCGGGCCGGGCTCGATCATCTCGGTCTTCGAAGCGGGCAAGGACGACGAGTTGTACGAGGAGGTCTTCACCGAGTTCGTCGATCGGTATCGTCCGGCCTTGGAGACGGCCTATGCCGAGATCTTCGACCCGACGTCGGTGGTCGCGCCGATGCTCAAGGGCAAGGTCGAGTCTGGCTCGCGGCCGGGCACCGTCAAGATCCTGTACGACTTCTCGTCAGCGGATCAAGTCGAGGATTGGCCGGGAGACGAGCCGAAGGCGCTCCGGGACTTCTGGCAGATCCGCTTCGAGGATCGCGACGTCGTCCACGGCTTCGAGCTTCGAGATGGCGGGCTGGTGGCCGGTCGACTGGGCTATGTGCGCCACGTCCTCCGACTGGCCGGGCCCGCGACCTTGCGCTGGCGATGCACCTCGGATGTCTTCGAGGACACGACTGAGGATTACTACGTGAATGCCCAGTGCGGCTCGCTGTGTGACGACGGCGAGCTGCGCAACATGTACTCGTTAGCCGACGGCATGGTCATCGAGGTCAAGAAGGGAGCCTGGGCTCGAAAGGGCGGGCGACGCATCGGCGAGGTCATCCGGACCCAGTACATCTATGAGCTCGAGTGGACTGGGGAGAAGTTGATCGGCTCTCGCGACGGGAAGAAGCTCGCCGAGCTGCCGGCCAGCAGCTTGACCGGCGGCTACGCCTCCTTCTTCTTCTACGCCGACCTGTCGTTTCGGCTCGACGACGTCATCATCGAAGGCCGTCCCGATCCGAAGCTGATCGAGCGTCCGCGGTCGCTGTGGGTCGCCGAGCAAATCGCTCGTTTGAAGACGAAGGGCTGAGGACGAAGCTCGAGAGGTCGCGCGCGGACTTGATCCGACCGGTTCGTTGGCCGACACTCGGGGCCAGCGAATCCGAGCCGTGAACCCCAATTCCAGAAACACCTCCCGAGTGATGCCTGCGCCCTGCCCTCTGACGTCCGTCCCCCGAGCGTTCTCATTGATCCTCGTGCTGGCGCTGTTCTCGGCGCCCGCGTTTTCCGATGAGCCTCTGGCTCCCGCGATTCGCAAGGCCAACGCCGGCGACATCAGCGGCTTCGTCGCCGAGGCGTCGAAGGTCGGTCAGAAGCACGCTGCGCTCGCTCGCCGAGTCGAGGCGTTCGAGGACCGTCTGTTCAAGGCTCTCATCGCCGAAGGGACGGCCCTCAAGCTGGATCTCGAGGACGGCAGCGAGGTGCGCGGCACGGTGACCGCCTTCGAGAACGGTGAGCTCCACATCGACCTGCGAGGTGGTGGCAAGCGCCGCATCGCGGCGGCCGAGGTGCCGTGGGACAGCCTCTTGGTGCAGGCGCGCAGCCGTCTGAAGTGGAAGAGCGGCGACGACTACATCGACTACGCGGCGGTCCTGCTAGCGCTCGGCGATCCGAAGGAAGCGCGCAAGATGCGCGCGAGCGCGAGCCGGCAGGACGTGGATCTCACGGTGCTGGATGCGGTCTGGAAGGACTTCGCCCGGGCCGCGGCGACGGTGCGCTTCGAAGGCAGGATCGCCGCCGCCGGACCGGACGCGCTCGTGTCGGTCTTCGAGGAGGCGAAGGACGACGATCGATTCGAGGAGATCTTCAGCGACTTCGTCGAGAGATATCGGACCCAGCTCGAGGCCGCCTACGCCGCGCGCTTCGATCCCGTCCCCTTCGTCGAGCCCGAGCTCGAGGGCAAGGTGGAAGCGGGCGCTCGGCCCGGCACCGTCAAGGTTACCTATGACTTCTCGAAGGTCGAGCAGCTCGAGGATTGGCGCATCGAGGAGCCTGGCAAGCTGCTCGATCCTTGGGACCGGACGTTCGAAGAGCAGAAGATCTTCCACCGCTTCCAACGCGACGGGGAAGCGATCGTCGCCGGAAGGCTGAGCTACATCCGCCACGTGCTGCCGCTGGTCGGGCCGGCCTCGCTGAGCTGGCGTTCCTACTGCGACGAATACGACGACACGACTCTCGAGCGGTACGTCAACGTCACGGCCGGCTCGCTCTACGACGATGGCAAGCAGCGCACGATGTACTCCTTCAGCGACGGCCAGGTCGCCATCGTTCGCGAGGGCTTCTGGATGAAGCTGACCGGCAAGCGGCTCGGCCAGCACACCGGACGCTGGTATCGCTACAAGGTCGACTGGGACGGCGAGGTCCTGTCGGGCTGGCGCGACGGCGAGAAGGTCTGCGAGCTGAAGACGAAGGTGCTGCCGGCTGCCGGATGCGTCTCGTTCTTCGCCTATCTCGACATGGCCCTGAAGATCGACGACGTCGTCATCGAAGGCCGCCCCGACCCGAAACAGTTCCAAGAGCAATTCAGCGCGTGGGTCAAAGAGCAGCTCGAAGAGCTACGCCGCTGAGGCGGAGCAGAGCCCGCGCGACCGGAACGGGGAATTTCACATTCGGACCGCCGGCTTCAGCCGGTCTCCGTGTCCCCACCCAAGCGCTTCGGATTTGACCCAGACCTGAGATCCGAAACTCCGTGGTCCGATGCTGCCGGGTGCAATTGGACCACGGAGTCCAATCGTGCCGGGTGCGATCGGACCGTGCGGGTGAGAGAACCACTGGGAGCGCGGGCGTCCCACCCGCCTCCGGCCGCGCAGCGCTCGAAAGCTTCAGAGCGCGACAGCGGAGCCCCCGCCAGCGGACCGGGGGTGAAACGATCGGAGCCCGAACGGGTCCCAGGCGCTGGGTTGGGAACTCGCTCCCGTGCACAGAACTCGTCATCGATTCAGTGGGGCCTCGTGAGGGACGACGGGACCGGATCCCGCAGACGATGGCGTGGGAACGTTCCGACGCCCTGACCGACGGGCGCGTCCGCTCGTCCCTTACTCATCGCCAGACGGATAAGGTCCTTGCCGTGAACCTCACCGTTCCAACGGCATCGCCTCCGTGCCAGGGACCCGTGCGGGCTCTGATCAGGCAATGAGGCTCGCGCTCATCTTGGGTCATCGTCCACCGGCTGAAGCCGGGGAACCAACCTGACTGAAGTCGGGGGATACAGGGATTCCCGCTGTTTCAGATAAGCCCCGGCCCAAGCTCACTCGGGTCAGCGCTCGCTGACAGACCCGGTCATCGGCTCGCTCGACTTGGGCACTCCCAGGGTCGTGCCGCGGGACTTCAGCGTTGAGAGTTGGACGTTGAGCCGTTGAACGTTCCGCTAGGTCTTCGTCTCGACGCCTTGCTGGAGGACGCAGGAGACGAGGTGGCGGAGGCGCTCGAAGCC
Source organism: Planctomycetota bacterium (assembly GCA_040219065.1). Classification (GTDB taxonomy): domain Bacteria; phylum Planctomycetota; class OFTM77; order OFTM77; family OFTM77; genus OFTM77. The sequence goes on along the minus strand of JAVJTD010000039.1, from coordinate 4,524 downwards.
TTCGCTGTGGGCGACGTAATCGGTGGCGCCGACGGCGATGGCCGCGGGATCCCCGCCGTTGGGGTCGCGGGCGAAGAGGAGGACCGGCGTCGAGGACGTCTCCGAGCTCGCGCTCAACGCCCGCACGAGCTCGAGCGCGGGCCGATCCGGTGACAGCACGTCGAGGATCACCAGGTCGGGTTGCCGCTTCAGCGCTTCGACGTATCCGGTGTCCATGGTGGTCGTGGCGACGACGTAGCCTTCGGTGCGGAACTCGTCGGCGAGGCGGTCGCCTTCGGCGTTGGCGCCTCTCACGATGAGGAGATGGCTCTTCTTGTCGGGGTCGTCGAGGTAGCGGTTCACCACCTCGCACACTGCGCGGGACGGCGTCGGCTTGGCGACGACTTCGCGGGCGCCCAGACGCAGGCCGGCCTCGGCCACGAAGGGGAATGCCGACAGGATCACGACCGGTATGCGCCGCCGCTCGGTGTCTTGCTGGATCGCGGCGAGGAACTCGAGGCCGCCCATCTTGGGCATCATCACGTCGAGGAGGATGAGATCGGGAAGGACCTCGTCCAAGCAATCGAGGCCTTCTTGGCCATCGGCTGCTTCGATGACTTCGTAACCGGCGAATCCCAAGCTGAACGAAAGGGCGCGGCGCGTGTTGGCGTCGTCGTCGACGACCAGCACCTTGCCACGGCAGCGGCGCGGTTTCATCGACAGTGGTTGGTTCAGGCCGGACTCCTCGGGCAATCGCTCTCCCGAATCGGCGCCGCCGCTGCTCGAGTCGCTGGCGTTTCCGCCGGAATCGTAAGGGGGCAGGGTGAAGATGAAGTGGCTGCCGCCGCCTTCGGCTTCTTGCACCCAGATCTTGCCGCCGAGGAACTCGACGATGCCACGGCAGATGGGCAGGCCGAGACCCGTACCCTGCGGCTTGTCGCGCAAGGTGTCGCCGATCTGCTTGAATCGCTTGAAGATGTTCTCGCGCTCGGCCTCGGGGATGCCCGGGCCCTGATCGATCACCTCGATGCGATGCTCGGTCGGCGTCGTCGTCCCGCGCAGGGTGACCACTCCGCCCTCCGGCGAGAACTTCACGGCATTCGAGAGCAGATTGACGAAGACCTGCTGCAGCTTGTCGCGGTCGCCGCGCACGAGGAGCGAGTTCTCGGGCAGCGCGATCTCGAGGCCGACCTTGCGCGACTCGAAGAGCGGGCGCATCGGCTGGCTGGACAGGCGAGCGATCTCGGTCAGGTCGACGGCGCAGAGCTCCCATTCGAGGCGCCCCGACTCGATCTTGGCGAGGTCGAGCACGTCGTTGATGAGCCGGGTGAGGCGCTCGCTCTCGGTGTTGATGATCGTCAGGAACTCGTGCGTCGTCTCGTGGTCCTGGCTCCATTGGTCCGGCGGGCAGGAGAGCAGGATCTCGGAGAAGGAGCGGATCGAGGTCAGTGGCGTGCGCAGCTCGTGCGACACGTTCGAGATGAACTGGTCCTTGAGCGTGTCGACTTCGCGCAGCCTCTCGTAGGCTTCGCGCAATGCGTCCTCGGCCTTGCGCCGACTGGTCACGTCACGGAATACGACGAAGCTGCCTTCGAGCCCGCCGTTCTCGTGGAGCACCGGGGTGAAGCTCGCCTCGAGGTTGATCGTGTGACCGTCGCTCGGATGGCCGACGAGGTCGATGCCTTTGTGGTGCTCGTCGAGGGCGAGGTGCTGGCTGCCGCCTTCGACCGGGGTCGCGAACTTCTCGAAGTCCAGCTCGAGCGTTTCGCTCGCCTCGAAGCCGAGGATCGTCTGCGCGCCCTGGTTCCAGGTCTTGACCTTCCCGTCGGGCGTCAGGGTGACGATACCGTCGGCGGCGTTCGCGATGAGGTCCTCGAGGTAGCTGCGCATCGCGGCCAGCTCGAAGGTGCGCGCGCGGACCTTCTCTTCGAGCCGCTTGTGCTGCTCTTCGATGGTGCGTTGATTGGTGCGCAGCGCCCAGGCCATCTGGTTGAATGCCATCGCCAGCTCGCCCGACTCGTCGGAGCTGCGGACCGGCACCGAGACGTTGAAGTTGCCGCGCTTGATCGCGCGGGCCTCCATCGCCAGCTCCTTGAGCGGACGCACCCAGCGGCGCATGAGCACGACGACCAAGAACGCCGAGACGAGCAGGATCGCCACCGCGACGCTCGCGACTCGCCAGCGGATCTGGCTGAGGTCCGCGGGAGTGAGAACGGTGAGATCCGCGTCGTTGGCGGGCAGCTCGAGGATGAGGCGAACCTCACCGCTGCCGTCGGGGAGCTTCTCGGCGAATTGCTTGGTCGCCGATGGCTCCTTCGGATTCGCGAGGTCGATCTGGAGATCGGCCCGCGCTACCGCGGCGAAGGTCCTTCCCGAAGCGTCGAGGATCTCGGCCCGGACGGCACCGGACTTGACGTAGTCCTGGAGGACCGCGCGCGCCGAGAGCCGATTGCCCTTTTTCAGCCAGGTCTCGCCGTCGCGAACCAGCTCGCGCAGCATCGCGCCGGCCTCGGCAGGCATGCCCCTTTGGCGGCCGCGGCCCAGTGCATCGAGGAGGAGGAAGCTGAGCAGGGTGAGAGCGACGGCGACCACGGCTACCATGGAGGCAGCCGCCTTGATGGTCAAACTGCGTCGCAGCCTCCTCATGGGGGCGGGCTCCCTATCACGGCGTCACTGGGCTTGCGTCACTCGGAGAGGACCGGTTGGTCTCGCTCGTAAGGTTTCGGCACGATGCCGGAGTCGAGTTGATCCCTTTTTCATCCGAGATCGGCATCATCCCCGCTCGCGCCGACGCGACGAAAATCCTCAAAGGCTCGACAGGCCCGACCACCGATGTCCACACTAGTGCCGCGCACCCGGAGCTCACTCGATCGAGGACCTTCGGGAGCGGCGGTTCGAGTAAACCGGCGCTGTACGCAGGCGAAACCCGCTCCGTGGAGAACGAGGAAGATGACGGGACGAGTGAGTCAGATCCGACTGGCCGATCGAATTGGACGCGTCGCCGAGTCCCTGACCCTGGCGGTCACCGCTCGCGCGCTCGAGCTGAAGCGACAAGGGATCGACGTCGTCGGCTTCGGCGCCGGTGAGCCCGACTTCCCCACCCCGGCCCACGTCATCGAGGCAGCCACTCAGTTCCTCGCCAAGGGCCAAGTCAAGTACACGGCGTCGTCGGGTACGCCTGAGCTGAAGAGCGCGATCTTGCACCGGCTCTCGGAAGATCATGACCTGACGTACGACGCGGGCAACGTCCTCGTCTCCTGCGGCGGCAAGCACGCGCTCTACCTCGCCTTGCAGGCCCTTTGCCAGAAGGGCGACGAGGTCGTGATCATCGCGCCGTATTGGGTGTCCTACCCCGAGATGGTCCGCCTGGCCGACGCCGAGCCCGTCATCGTGTCGACCTCACCGGCCCAAGACTTCACGCCCGACCTGAGTGACATCGAGGCCGCGATCACCGACAGCACCCGGGTGATCATCCTCAACAGCCCGGGCAATCCCACCGGCGCCGTCTACGATCGCGCCACCCTCGAGGGCATCGCTCGCCTCGCCGAGAAGCACGACCTCGTCGTGTTCTCAGACGAGATCTACGAGAAGCTCGTCTACGGCGACACCGAGCACGTCTGCTTCCCGACCTTGCCGGACATGAAGGACCGCACGATCTTGTTCCAAGGTGTCTCGAAGGCGTACTCGATGACCGGCTGGCGCATCGGGTGGTCGGTCGGACCCAAGGACATCATCTCGGCGATGAGCAAGCTTCAGGGTCAGATGACGTCGAACCCGGCGTCTCCTTCGCAAGTGGCCGCCGTCGCTGCCTTGACCGGTCCGCAGGAAGTCGTCGGCACGATGCGCGAGGAGTTCGATGCGCGTCGCCGCCTCATCGTCGACGGCCTGAGAGCCTTGCCCGGTGTCACTTGCCCCGAGCCTCGCGGCGCCTTCTACGTGCTGCCCGACGTCTCAGGCCTCTACGGCCAGAACCTCGGCGGCCACGAGATCAACGGCTCCTTGTCCTTCAGCGCGGCCTGCCTCGAGACGGCCAACGTCGCTCTCGTCGCTGGTGTCGCCTTCGGTGACGACCGCTGCGTCCGGCTGTCGTACGCCGTCTCGCGAGAAGCGATCCAGAAGGGTCTCGACCGTCTGAGGAAGCTGATCGAGGGCTGATCGAGCGCAGGCGTCTGATCTGAAACCACTGGGAACGCGGGCGTCCCGCCCGCTTGGATCGCGGAACAGGCTCGCTGCTTCAGTAGGTTCACGGCGGCCTCCGGCCCAAGCTCGCTCGTGCCAGCTTCCACTGACAGACCCGGTCACCGGCTCGCTTCGACTTGGGCACTCCATCGCCCTCAGGTCCAGTTTCCGGGGGCGCCGCTAATTTGAAACCCGGGCTTCGCCCGGGGCTAGTCCAGCGCCGGTGCTCCGCGCCTCGTCGTCAGACGAAAATGGCGGAGACACGGACTTCAAAGTTGAGAGTTGGAAGTCGAGCCGTTGGACGTTCGGGAGAGCCGGGCTCGACGGGTTTCACCACTGTATGCTCCGCCGGTCCGCCGCCGGGGG
>JAVJTD010000022.1:0-3497 GCA_040219065.1 Planctomycetota bacterium | reverse complement strand
CGAGGTCTTCGCGGACCGGCTTTCGCCAGTCCTCGAGTCTTCTCTTACTGCGCTTGGGCGCGGCGGTCGGTCGGGGGGAGATAGAGATCGCTCGCGGCGGAGCGGCGGCCGGTCCAGCGGCGGCGCTCCCAGTCGGCGTAGAGTCGACCGATGGTGGCGCGCTCCCACTCGATCGCCTCTTCGTAGCGCTCGAACTCTCGCTCGCGCTCTTTGAACTCGGGGAAGTGGCGAATGCGGCGTCCGTTCTCCAGCCGCGGCGGCATCACCTCGTGCAGGATCTCGTGGTACATCAAGTACTCGAGATAGAACGTCGGCACGCGCCGATCGTCGAGCAGGCGATTGATCGAGATCAGGTTGTTGATGCCCGGCGCTTGCTCGCACCATTGACCCATCGTGTGCCGGGACACGCGGCGCGACCACGTCAGGTCCAACCTCAACAGCTTCCTGGGAAAGTACGCCCGGCGCACCCGATGGAAGATCTCGCCGAGATCGTGAGCTCGGCCGGCGGGACCGATGGTCTTGGGCGGGCCGTGATGGGCGAGGTTGGCGACCTCGATGTCGCGATGGCGCTCGTGGAGGAAGCCGTGAATGAGCTCACTGCTCTCTTGCGCCGCGGTGCGAGAGAGTGACACGAAGCAGCTTCGTATCACCGCCTCGAGGACCTTTGGGTCCGCCTTACGGAAGACGTCGTGCAGCCGCAGCGTCGCACCGTCCCGCCGACGACGGTAGCTGATCATCGTCGATCGGTTGAAGGTGAAGACGATCTCGATCGGAAACCGGAGGTCGAGGCGCCGCGCGATTCGGCGGATGCGCTCGACGTCACGTCGATCTCGGTTGCTGTGGGCACGTTTCATGGCTGCAATCTGACTGCAACCAGAGGGTCTCTCCCCAGCGACCTCCGGAAGGCGGTAGTACGAGTTGTGTCGAGGAAAGCACGCTCGTCGGGCGATCGTGCCAACGAGCCGCATACGGCAGCCCGTCTCGATAGCCTTCAAATACTACCACAGTTCCATCGTTCGACAAGTCCACGGCTCAACAGGGTCAAATTACACAAACGGTTCAAAAATATAAACTTACAGCCATGCCAACTTTAGTCTCGCAGCAGCCGGAGCTTGCGTCGCGGGCGGTGGGCCGAGGAGGCCTCGAGTGCCGAGAAATCTCGACTGGGGTCAACTCGAGCACCAAGCTCACAACCATCAACCCCGCAACGCCTTAAAGGCTCTTGAAGGCGACTGGCTTCTGCTCGCGGCGAGTGATGGGCCTTCTCGGGCGGACCGGGGAGGGCCAACACTCGATCCAGCCGACGTGAGCCGCGCACCGGAAGCGGATCGGCAGCACGACAGCGCCAAGCCCCCGGCTCACGAAGAGATGCGAGCCGTCTTCCTGGAAGTATCCGCCGTGATAGCCGTGCCGGGAGTGCTTCAGGATGGGTCCGATCCAAGGCAGGCAGATCTGGCCGCCATGCGTGTGTCCCGACAGCACCAGGTCCACGCCGCGGCGCTTCGCCTCGGGGAAGGCATCGGGATGGTGGCTGAGCAGGATGCGGGGATGGCTCGCGTCGGTTCCTTCCAGCGCGTCATCGAAGTTCGGCGACCCGTAGTGCAAGTCGTCGAGACCGGCGATCTGGAGCGGCCCGGCCGGAGTCTCCAACGTGACGTTCCGATTGGTCAGGACCTGAACGCCCTGGGACTCGAGGAACCGGGCGATCCTCTCGCCTTTGCCCGCATAATGATCGTGGTTGCCCAGCACGGCGAACGTGCCCAGCCGGGGCTTCACCCGATCCAGCAGCCCTTCGTAGCGCTCGATCTCCTCGGGACGATGGTTGACGTAGTCTCCGGTCAAGCAGACCACGTCGGGGCGCCGGGCCGCGACCTGATCGAGCAGGTGCGCGATCGACCGGCGTCCGACGATCGGCCCGAGATGGATGTCCGAGAGATGGGCGATCGCGATGCGGTTCGAGGACGCCGACCAGGTCGGCATGCCGACCTTCACACGCTCGATGTGGACCTTCGTCCCGAGGAGCTGACGCGCATACACGCGCTCGAAGCCGGGGATCGCCCGGTAGAGCTGGCCGAGGACCCAATCCAGCAGCCGCGAGCGGTCGGACCGCCGCGGGCTCGCCGGGATCTCGTCATCGGCCTTCTCTCGGATGGGAGCCGCGTCTTCCGTCACGGCTTCTCGATCAGCCGGAAGGAGCTCGAGATCGTATCGCCGATCGCGGCGGCATCTTCGTCGCCCGTCGGGTACCGAAGAGTCAGGGTGTAGAACCGCTCGCCCGCCTGCACGAAGTAAGTCTCGATGGTGACGGCACTCTTCGAGGCATCGTCCATCACGGTGGCGACGAGGTGATGAGCCGTTTGACCGGCGAGCTCGAACGCCTCGTTCGTGACGACCTCCAGACCGTTCAGCCGATTCCGAAGCGTGTCGATCGTGTGCGTGGCGGCAGCCTCGAGGTTGGCCTGACCGTCGAGCGGCACGACCAAGACGGTCGCCCGGACGCTGACGTCGACCCTTTGAGCGCAGACCTTGACCTGCGGCTCGTTCAGCGTGACGAACTCCCAACCCGTGCCAGGCAGCGAGAGCTCGAAGTTCGAGGCCTCGTCACGAAACTGGTTGGCGGAGTCGAGGAGGCTGTCGGGTGTCGCGACGCCATCGCGGGGCGCGGCGGCGATCTTCTTCGGTCCCCGATCCTCGTCCTTGGTTACCGGTGGCACGGATCCTTCGAGGAACTCGCTGTTCCAAGCGGTCTCGCGGAGCTTCCCGACCAGCCCGAACGGCAGGCCCTCAGCGACGAACGTCCGATTCCCACGCTTCTCGAGGATGACGCCGTCGCCAGCGGAGTCGGTCGCGAGCAGGAACCCGCCTTCGATCTCCTCCATGATCTGCGGCGATTCGTATTTCTTCGCGAAGATCCGGTTGCGGTAACCGCGAAGGAACTCCGAAGCGTCGTCCTCGGTGTCCCAGGCGAGCATCCAGAAGAAGACGGTCTTTCCGGTGGTCTCGTTGTACCAGCCGCTGGCGCGGTCGCCGTCCCAACCGACGGCCCAGAGATTCGTCGGGCTGCCGGAGAGGGCCGACATGATCGCCGCCGAGTCCGTCCGGGTCCGATCACGGCCGAACTCCTGGAACAGCACCGCGACGCCGAACTCCCCGAAGGTGTTCTCTTCGAGCTGGGTCCAGCCTTCAACGAGCGCCGTCCGGAAGTCGCCGAGACGGATGCTCACCGGCAGGTCGCGCTCACGGAGGTACTTGGCCGGGTGGTAGATCTGCTCGGAGGAGACCGGCGGGCTCTCGAACAGCTCATCGACCGAGTCGACGTCGCCCTTGGCGAGGACGTCGCGGATGAACCGCTCACCGTGGGTGTAACGATCGAGCAGGCCGCGGACGAGGATGAGCGGCGCGGCCGCCACGGCGTCCATGCGCATCATCTCGCTCTGGGCGGCGGCGAGGAGGTCGGAGGGGTCGAGCTCACCCGAGAGGGTGTAGCGATTCATGAC